>NZ_JAFIDA010000001.1:2700000-3000000 GCF_017834145.1 Leucobacter exalbidus
GGTGATCGCAGAAAGCCTGCAGATGGTCACTGCCGCACTCGGCCTCGGCCTCGTAATGGGCATCTTCTACGGCTGGATCGCCGCACAGACCCTGCTCGGCAACATGGTCGGTATGGTCGGGCCCAGCATCCCCGTACCCGTCATCGCGGGTGTGGCCGTGTTCGGTGTGCTGCTCGCCATCATCGCCGCGGCAGCACCGGCGCAGCGCGCGATCCGGATCTCGCCCGTGGTGGCGCTCGGCGCGTTGTGAGCCTGCGGCACTAGGCTTAGGGACATGAGCGTTGTGATTGATTCTGCATTCGATCCGGTCCCTTCCCTTACGCGCGGTACGAGCGTGAGCCTAACTTCTGAGCCGCCCACCGGCCACGGTGCGCAGGCGGTGTTCGTCACCTCTGAGGGTGACCTGCCCGCAGGCTTGGGCCTTGACCGCGCGGCGCTCGCCGCAGCGGGTTTCACCGGTGCCGCCAAGCAGACCCTCGTGCTGCCTGGCGCACCGCTTACCGTGCTGGTCGGCACGGGCAAGCTCGGCATCGAAACCGATGCCGAGCTGCGTGACGCCGTAGCGGCGTTCGCCCGTGCCGCGCGCGAGTGCGGCCGCATCGCGGTTGACCTGGGCGAGCTGCTCGCCGAGGGCGACTGGGATGCGGGCGTTGCCGCGCAGGCAGCGATCGAGGGTGCCGCCCTCGCCCGCTACCGCTACAACGCACTCAAGAGCGAGCCCACCACGGTCGAGCTCGAAGAGCTCAGCCTGCAGGTGCCAGCCGAGTTCACCGAGGAAGCCGAGCAGGGCGTCGCCCGCGGCCTCGTGCTCTCGCGCACCGCAGCGATCGCACGCGACGTGGCGAACACCCCGCCCCGCCACCTCAATGCCGACAAGTTCGGTGAGATCATCGATGAGATCGCACCCGAGTTCGGTCTCGAGGTCGAGATCTTCGACCTGAAGCAGGTTGAAGACATGGGCCTCGGCGGCCTGCTCGGCGTCAACGCCGGCAGCATCGCAGAGCCCCGCATGATCAAGATCTCGTACCGCCCCGCAGACCCCGAGGGGCACCTCGCCCTGATCGGTAAGGGCATCATGTACGACTCGGGCGGAATCAGCCTGAAGCCGTCAAACGCCATGCACGCCGCCATGAAGTTCGACATGATGGGCGCCGGCGCAGTGTTCGCCGCGATGACCTCGTTCGCTGAACTCGGGGTGAAGAGCGCAGTCACCGGCTGGCTCATGTGCACCGACAACATGCCCTCGGGCAGTGCCATGAAGCTCGGCGACGTGCTCACCATGCGCGGCGGCAAGACCGTTGAGGTGAAGAACACCGACGCCGAGGGCCGCCTCGTCATGGCTGACGGCCTCGTGCTCGCGACCGAGGATTCGTCGGTGGCGAACCAGCGCCCCGACGCGATCGTCGATATCGCCACCCTCACCGGTGCAGCGATGGCCGCGCTCGGTACCCGCACCGCAGCGATGCTCGCCAACAACGACCAGGTTGCCGCGCAGCTCGAGGCCGCGGCCGAGGCCAGCGACGAGAACATCTGGCGCCTGCCGCTCGATCACCGCTACCGCGAGCAGCTCAAGTCGAACGTGGCTGATCTGTCGAACATGGGCGGCCAGTACGCCGGTGCGATTCTCGCTGCACTGTTCTTGAACGAGTTCGTCGATGGCACCCCCTGGGGTCACCTCGACATCGCGGGCACGATGCAGGCTGAAAGCGACGACCTGTGGCGCTCAGTGGGCTCCACCGGTTTCGGTGCGCGTCTGCTCGCCGAGTTCGCGGCATCATTCGAGGCACCCGAGCGCGCTGACGATGCGGCAGACGCGAGCGCTGAGTAACCCATGACCGGTTTGCTGCGGGATCAAGACTCCTATATTGAGGCGATGGCTGGATTTGTCGCCGCGTCTCCCAGTTCGTACCACGCGGCACACGCGCTGGCAGACGCACTTACCCGCGCTGGGTTCATCGGCCACGATGAAGCCAGCGCGTGGGATCCCGCAGCTGCCGAGTCGCGCGGCTTTGTCGTGCGTGATGGCGCGCTGATCGCCTGGCGTGCGGGGCAAGACGTCTCGGCGACCAGCCCCGTGCGCATTCTGGGCGCGCACACCGATTCGCCCGGTTTCGTGCTGAAGCCTCAGCCTGACTTCGTGTCAGACGGCTGGGCACAGGCCGGCGTTGAAATTTACGGTGGCCCGCTGCTGAACTCATGGCTCGATCGCGACCTTGGGTTTGCGGGCCGGGTCGTGACCCGCGACGGCGCCGAGCACCTGGTGCACACGCATGCGGTGGCACGTATTCCGCAGCTCGCGATTCACCTCGACCGCGACGCCAACAAGGGGCTTACGCTCGATCGCCAGCGGCACACGCAGCCGGTGCTCGCGACGACCGCTGGGGTGTCGGTGTACTCATTGCTCGCTGACGCCGCGAACCACGCTCCCGCGGGCACGTTTACCGAGACCGCTTCGGCGCGCTTGGCCGCTGACCCGCGTGGCGTGGTGGCCGAAGACATCGTCGGCACCGACGTGCGTTTGTATGACACGCAGGGTGCGGCACGCATTGGCGCGGCGGGGGAGTTCTTCGCCTCGGCGCGGCTCGATAACCTGAGCTCGACGTTTGCGGGTCTTGTGGCGCTGATTGAAGCGGAGCCGGCTCCCGGCACCATTTCGATGCTCGCCGCGTTTGACCACGAAGAGCTGGGTTCAGACACCCGCTCGGGCGCCAGCGGCCCGTTTCTTGCCGAGGTGCTCGACCGGCTGCGCGCCGGCCTGGGCGCCACGGTGGAAGACACCGCACGCGCAAACTCAGCTTCGTGGTGCCTCTCGGCAGACGCCGGGCACTCAGTGCACCCGAACTATCCCGAGAAGCACGACCCGCATGTACGACCGCTCGCCGGCCGGGGGCCGATGCTGAAAGTGAACGCTAACCAGCGTTACGCCACAGACGCGCACGGAGCGGCCCTGTGGGCCGGTGTGTGCGCGACAGCGGGCGTCGCCACCCAAGAGTTCGTCTCGAACAACACCGTGCCCTGCGGGTCAACGATTGGCCCGCTGACGGCCACCCGCCTGGGCATTCGCACCGTCGATGTGGGCGTACCACTGCTGTCGATGCACTCGGCGCGCGAACTCGCGCACGTCGACGACCTGCACGGTCTCGCCCGCGCAGTCGGAGCGTTTTACGAACGAGCCTAAAACAGGCAGGCTTCCCGCTGCGATGCAGCGGGAAGCCCACGAAAGGGGGCCAGGGGCACGCAACTTTTTGCGCGCCCCTGGCCCCTTGGCGTGAGGCTCGCCGAGTTCGGTCTAGTCTGCGGGCGCTATCGTTCGCTAGGATCGAGCTATGAGTGAGATGCAGCAGACGGGAAGCGGCGGTGTAGCCCTTTCGCGAGACGCGCTTTCGCCGAGTGTTCAGCGCATCGGCAATCGTGACATCGAGTTCACCTACCTGGGAACGAATGCCACGGGGCAGCCGACCTGGATCATGTGGGCGCCGAGCGAACCGTACCTGATTGGCATGCTGTGCCAGGGGCGTATGGGGTACCACTTTGAGCAGCGCACGAGCACAGGTGTGCTGCTGCACGAGAACATCTCGTTGAGCCGCGTACAGCGCGCTCTCGGCGGCTAAAGCACGCTGGCTCTGACCTTTCGATTTTCAGTCGAACGCTCTGCCAACTGAGCTGCAGAGCCAGGCGATCCCCGCATGGTCCTGTTTGGAGACTCTGCGAGCGCTGCGCTGCCTGCGCTACTTGCGGTGTCTGCAAGGCGTTACTTGGCGACCTCGCTGGAGGGTCACCGGCAAACCAAAGGGTGGGCTGGTGGGCCCGCGAAAGAGCGGCAAATCTGCGTGCGCGACAAACGGCCGCCGGCATCTACGTGGGCGTTGGGGCCACTCAGACGATTGCAGAAACCGCGTAATCATGCGGTTCTTGGCGTTCGACACGCCAGGGATGCCCGGTTTAGGGGGCTCGATTTGCGGGGGGTTGATTTAGTCGCGTAGGATCATATCTTGTTAGCGAGGAAGTCAAAAACTAAATCGCTTCGGCCCCATCGTTTAGCGGCCTAGGACACCGCCCTTTCACGGCGGCAGCACGGGTTCGAATCCCGTTGGGGTCACTAACACCGTATGTAATTGAATAATGAAGTAAGTAAGGCCCTGTAGCGCAGTTGGTTAGCGCGCCGCCCTGTCACGGCGGAGGTCGCGGGTTCAAGTCCCGTCAGGGTCGCCAGGTGGAGAACCCTTCTTTTAGAAGGGTTTCTTCGTCTCAGGTGACACATTGTAAAATGCATCGCCTGGCTCTGTAGCTCAGTTGGTAGAGCGTTCGACTGAAAATCGAGAGGTCACGGGATCGACGCCCGTCGGAGCCACGAAGGTCATTACACCTTCACCGAACCCCCATGAGGCTTCTACTTGTGGGGGTTCATTTATTTTCCTCGCCGCAAGGCGTGTGCGGCTGGTCGCTGGCCAAGACACGCCAAGCCGCCCGGCCGAGACGCGAATCTACCCGAATATCGGGTATGCTTTCTCGAGTAGTCAGCGATGCTGACTCGAGTAATTAAATAGCTGTAATTCTGGCCCTGTAGCGCAGTTGGTTAGCGCGCCGCCCTGTCACGGCGGAGGTCGCGGGTTCAAGTCCCGTCAGGGTCGCCTGTGTGATGTCTCAGGACATCATGGACACCTGAACCCACGGAAACGTGGGTTCAGGTGTTTTTCTTTTGGTAGTTCTTTTGGGTATCGATCGTGTATTCGCCCAAGACTTCCCCGGTATGTGTGATCACGGTCGCGTGGTCGCCGTTCACGAGACAAATCACTTCTGTGCGCGCGTACCCTCTCCCGATGCCCAGGTGGCGTAGCTTGCCGGCATATCGGAGCGTGATACTCCCGTTGGCATCGACAATGTCGTACCTCACTTGCCATAACGCTGGCGATGATGGTTTCGCGGGGCTGGCTTTCGGGATCAACGCATACGCAAACGCCGGCGTTTTGCGCCCCAGTGCCCGGTGTGGCCGCTGTTCGTTATAGAACTCACGAAACTGGTCCAAAACGTTTTGCAGGTCAGTGATCGTGTCGGCGGGGTGCTGAGCCAAATACTTTTTGAGTGTCTGCCAGAACCGTTCGATCTTGCCTTGCGTGGTCGGTTTATACGGGCGTCCGTTCTTCTGGGTAATGCCCTCGATTCTGAGTAACGTTTCGAACGCGTTGAGGCCGGCCTGGCGTCCCCCGCGCGCCAGCCTGGCGGTGTAGACCATCCCGTTATCGGTCAATGTTGACGCGGGAAACCCGTGTGTTTGTGCCGCCGTGGTGAATGTCTCGACCACGATTTTGCCGGTCACCCGGTGATGGACGGTGAGGTGCGTGAGGAACCGGGCATGGTCATCAAGCCAGCCCACAATCTCGACTTCCTGGCCGCTAGTGAGTTGCCAGTGCGTGAAGTCAGACTGCCACATCTCGTTGGGTTGCGAGGCTTCGAATCTCTTCCACGATGACCGCGGTCGTTTCTGGGGTTGCGGGGTGATGTGGTGCGCGCGCTGCAGCACACGCCAGACCGTGGTGCGCGAAACAACAATGTTTTCTCGGGCGAGATAGCTGCAGATCGTGTCGGCGCCGGCATCGCTGCCCTCAACGGTGAGGGACTCGCGAAGCGCGAGAATACGGTCGCGTATCTCAGGGGCGGTCTGGTGTGGGGAGGTATGTGGTGCTCGGGATTGGGGAGCGAAGGCGGCGTCGCGGTAGCTGAGGCCTTGCACGGTGATAGCGAGGATGAGGAGTGGGTTGCGGTGCACTGTCCACTATGTCCTGAGACATGCGTGGATGGGCAAGGGGGTGTGTCCACGATGTCTGGGGACAGGCGTCCACTATGTCCTGAAACCACACACCGTCAGGGTCGCCAAAGAAAAACCCTTCCTCACGGAAGGGTTTTTTCGTATCTGGGGCCATTCACTTGCAGCGCGCACGAGCCTGCGATGTGCTGCGCAACACCAACGGTGACGATGAGTGGGCGCGGGTCGGGTACGCTTCCTGAGTGACTCGTATTCTGTTCTTCGAACCCCGCATCGCTGGCAACACCGGCAACGCCATTCGTTTGGCCGCCGGCACCGGCGCTGAACTGCACCTGGTGCGGCCGCTGTTTGACTTCGATGATGCCAAGCTGCGTCGGGCCGGGCTCGACTATCACGACCTCGCCAACGTGCACGTGCACGATTCGCTTGAGGCCGCGCTCGAAGTGCTGCTGCCGTGCCGCATTTTCGCATTCACCGCCCACACCGACCGGTTCTACACCGACGTGGCCTACGAGCCCACTGACGTATTACTGTTCGGCCCTGAGCCCACGGGCCTGCCCGACGACGTGCTCACCCACGACGCCATCACCGACCGGCTGCGCATTCCGATGCAGTCGGGGCGGCGCTCGATGAACCTTGCGAACTGCGCAGCGATCGTGACGTACGAGGCCTGGCGGCAGCAGGGCTTCAACGGGGCGTTGTAGCGTCACGCGGGGATAGACCAGGGGGCCTGCGCAAAGTGATCACAGTTTCCTCCGACCGGCCTTAGATTCGGCTCGCTAGAATTTGAGCATCCCTAATCGGGGCGTACACGTGCTTGGAAAGGAACTCAGCAATGGGAGATTCACTTCGCGACAAAGTCGCAATTATTACCGGTGGCGCAAGTGGCATGGGCGCAGAAGATGCCCGCCTGTTCGTAGCTGAAGGTGCCAAGGTTGTCATTGCTGACCTGAATGAAGAAGCTGGCGCTGCTCTCGCCGCCGAGCTCGGCGACGCCGCGATCTTCCAGCGCCTGAACGTCACCGAAGAGGACGAATGGATCGCCACGGTTGACGCCGCGGTAGCTACCTTCGGCCGCCTCGACGTGCTCGTCAACAACGCGGGCATCCTGTCGATGAAGCCCACCGAAGAGCTCTCCAAGCGCGAGTTTGATCTGGTGATGGCCGTGAACACCACCAGCGTGTTCCTCGGTATCAAGTCGGTCAGCGCACTGTTCAAGGCACAGGGCTCAGGCTCGATCATTAACATGTCTTCCCTCGCTGGCCTCGCCGGCCAGATTTCGGCGCTGGCGTACTCGGCATCGAAGTGGGCAGTTCGTGGCATGAGCAAGTCGGCCGCACTCGACCTTGGCCCGTTCGGCGTGCGCGTGAACTCGGTGCACCCGGGCACTATCGCCACCCCGATGACCGCTTCCAGCGGTGTCGTTGAGGGCAAGCCGCTGCCGTTCGCCGCCATGAACCGCCCCGGCCTTCCCACCGAGGTCGCCAAGGTCGTGGCATTCCTCGCCTCTGACGCCGCGTCATACGTCAGCGGCGCCGAGATCTCGGTTGACGGAGCATCAGCAGCCGGCGACAGCGCACAGATCTACGGCATCCTCGCGAGCCTCGCAGGTAAGCAGGACTAATCATGTTCACCGTGTCAGCCTGCAGCTGACCACCACCCAGGCCCTCGGTAGGGAAACGCGTGACGCGTGCTTCCTGCCGGGGGCCTTCGTGCGTGGCCGGGGCGGTGGCAACCTGAGCCCTCACCTGTCAGTAACGGGCAAGGGGCACGGCTTCATGGCGTAGGGTTCGAAATGCCGGGCCATTTGAGCTCGATTTCAGGGTGGATATCGCGGGTGCCGCGGCCACCCGTTCGATCGCTCTGGAAACGCAGGTACTTCATGACCCTCACCATCGGAATATACGGCCAGTCATCGCTCGAAAACGAGTTTCGCCTTCCCATTCACCCGCAACACTTTTCGCGCATTGACGCCGAAGTTGCACGCTCCCTCTATGTTGAGGTGGGGTACGGCCTGAAATTCGGGGTGTCAGATAGCGAGCTCGCCCAATACGTCGGCGGGGTGCTCGACCGCGCCGAGCTGATTGCGCGCTGTGACATCATCTTGCTGCCCAAAATGCAGGCGCAAGATCTTGCCGCGCTGCGCGACGGACAAACGGTGTGGGGCTGGCCGCACTGCGTGCAAGACATCGAGATCGCGCAGCTCGCGATTGATAAACGCCTCACCCTCATCGCCTTTGAAGCGATGAACCACTGGAATAGTGACGGCTCATTCGGGCTGCACGTGTTCCACAAGAACAACGAGCTCGCGGGCTATGCCTCGGTGCTCCACAGCATGCAGCTGATGGGTGTGACGGGCGATTACGGCCGCAGGCTCACCGCCGCGGTGATCGGGTTTGGGGCGACTGCGCGCGGGGCGGTCACTGCGCTCAATGCGCACGGCGTCCACGACGTGCGGGTGCTCACGATGCGTAACGTGTCGGCGGTGGCCTCACCGATCCACTCGGCACAGATCGTGCAGATCGATCATGCCGACGACGAGGGCGGCGGCAGCTACGTCACGATCGAGGACGACGGGCGTAAAGAACTCGCCCCATACCTGGCCGAGAGCGACATCGTGGTGAACTGCACACTGCAAGATCCTGAAAACCCCGTCACTTTCCTTACCGAGGCTGATCTTGCCGCATTCCAGCCGGGTTCGCTCATCGTTGATGTGTCGTGCGATGAGGGTATGGGGTTTTCCTGGGCGAAGCCGTCGACGTTCAACGATCCGATGCGCGTGGTGGGCAACCAGGTGCACTATTACGCGGTCGATCACACGCCATCGATGCTGTGGAACTCGGCGACCTGGGAGATCAGCGAGGCGCTCCTCGGCTATCTCGATACCGTGATCGCCGGGCCCGCAGCGTGGCAGCAGCACCCGATGATCAAGCGCGCCATCGAGATCCAAGATGGCATGGTGCTGAACCCGGCGGTGCTCGCGTTCCAGGGGCGCGCGGCCGCATACCCGCACGACCGCGAATAGCGGCGGGGTGCCGGGGCGATGTTTGATCCGGATCAGCATGCCCCAGCCCGCTCACGCTTGAGCGGCCCGTGAACGCACTCAGGGGTGCCGCAGACCATGTCTGCGGCACCCCTGAGTGGTGTGCGGGCGAAGGTGCCCGAAGTGTTTGGTGGCTTAGCCGCGCTTGGTGGTCGGAATCACATCTGATGGCTCAGACTTGCTGCGCTTCGCAGCCCGCTTCTCCTTGAGTGACGACTGTGCGGGTTTCTTGGTGGTCTTCTGACCGCGATCTTTTCCAGACATTGCAGTTTCCCTTCGTTGGAAATATGTGCCCGAGCCCGACCATAGCCCACTTCGCGGTGAAAGTCTCGGGGCGTCATCGCAGGGGAGCGCAGGGCTGAGACAAGAACCTGGATTTGATGCGGGGTCGACTGCACGCTGCGGGCCAACGGCCGCTGCGATAGCCTGGATCGGGGCTCGAGCGGGGATTCGGGCTTGTATTGAGCCTGAATGGAGCATGATGAGCGCAGCACCCGGTTGGTATCCCGATGATTCGGGAACGATTCGGTACTGGGATGGCGGTCAGTGGACCGAGCACACCCAGCCGGCTGCGGCCCCTGCCGTCCCTGACGCTGTGCAGTACGAAGCTCCGCAGTACGAGGCCCCTGCAGCTCCGCAGTACGAAGCTCCCGCAGCTCTGCAGTACGAGGCTCCTGCCGCACCAGAGTATGAAGCTCCTGCTGCACCGCAGTACGTCGCTCCGCAGGCTGAAGTACAGGCCTACGAAAACCCGCAATACGCGGCTCCGCAGTACGTGCAGCAGCCCGTCTACCAGCAGGCCTACCCGCAACAGATCGTGGGCACCGGCGCCGCAAATGGTGTCGCGACGGCCGGGTTTGTCGTCGGCCTTGTGGCGGTGTTCTTGCCCCTGTTCTTTGGCTTTGGGGCAGGCGTTACCGGGCTGGTGCTCTCGATTGTGGGCGTCTCGAAGAGCCGCATCACCGGCACCGGCAAGGGCCTCGCGATTGCTGGCATCGTGCTGAGCGCGGTCGCGATCGTGTTCATCCTGTAACCACCCGGGCCACACGTGAGCGTCCTTTCACGCACAGGCATCCAGCCCTGCGCGAGCGTCCGTTCAATCGGGGGAGTAGCCGGTTAGGACAGGCTGCCCGCCCGATGTTCATCGGTGAGCACGAGGCGCTTGCGCAGCTCGTCGATGAGCTGCGCCGAGAACCGGTTGCACGTTTCGACGGCGGTGCGCAGCGCATCGTAGTTGGCCTCGCTGCCTTGCCGTTCAAACTCGAGCGCCGCATCGCGCACGAGGTCGAGCTGCAGCGCGATGTTCGCGATGTGGCGCAAAATGTCTTCGTTGTCTCCGCTTGACGCGAGAAACGCGGTCCACCTGCTGAGCGCGTCTGACAGCGCCCGCCGCTCGGTCACGACCTGCTCGCGCAGGTGCTCCAGCGCGCCCAGATGCGCTTCGGTGTGCCCGCCATCAGCGGCAGGTCCCTCGGCCAGCGCGGCCGACAGATCGAGGGTGCGCGGCACGAACTCACCCAGTGCGATCTCGCTCGCCTCATCATCAACGATGGCGTGCAGAAACTCGGTGATGGCGAGCCTATTGATGGGTGCCCACCGCCTGGCCGAGTTACGGTCGACAATGCGGCCGAGCACCAGCACCGTCAATACAAAGGTGACGAGACCGGCCGCGAGACCCGACAAAATCACCAGGTCTTGCCACACCCCGGTGGCCACGTCGAGCCACACGATCACCACTACCACGATCAAACCACCAGTTGACGTGGCGATCTGGCGAATACGGCGGAATGTAAGGGGGGTCATGGCGACGCTCCTGAAACAGCAGAGAAGGATGACACGGTCTCATTCACCATATCCCGTAACTCCAAATGCCGCTGCTCATACACCAACACGTTCATTAATGCAATGGGCACGCTGTTTGATACTCTGAAAGTTCACTAACAATTTGTGGTGCCGGGCGTGGCTGTATAGCGCACACGGCACCTGATCCGGCATCGAAGGGAGCCGCACCCCGGGCTACTCGTGTGCGCAAGATGTTCTCGCCGCAGCGGTCCAGGTTCGTTCATTTTTCCACCTCACGAAAGGATTCACTGGTGCCCGCATTTTCGGCGCGCTTTACTGATTTCACTCCCGCGGTACTTTCCACGCGAAAGCACTTTCACCTCACGCCCACTTAGCGTCTTTACTTCTCCGACCAGCACCCGCAGCTCGTTTCGAGCGCGGGGCAGATACACGAGATAGAAAGACACTCAATTGGAAAACTTCCAGACACTCTCGGGCCCCATTACCGTGGCCCTCATGGTGTTGTTCTTCGGCGGCAGCCTTTACATGTCCATTCGCATCTCCAAGAAACGGGAGAATGCTGACGGGTACATGACGGGCGGCGGCAAGATCGGCTTCGGCATTTCAGCGGCCTCGATGACCGCGACCTGGATCTGGGCGGCATCAATGTACGCCTCAGCCACCTCAGGTTACGTATACGGCATCTCTGGCCCGATCCACTACGGGCTCTGGGGCGCGCTCATGATCTTGCTGATCTACCCGTTTGGCCGCCGCATTCGCCAGGTTGCGCCTCGCGCGCACACCATCGCCGAGGTTATGTATGCCCGGCACGGTCGCTCGAGCCAGCTGATGCTCGCGGGCTCCAATGTGCTCGGCAGTCTCATCAGCCTCACCTCAAACCTTATTGCCGGCGGCGCGCTCATCTCGATGCTGTCGCCGTTCACCTTCACACAGGGCATCATTGCGATCGCCGCCGGTGTGCTGCTCTACACGCTGTGGTCGGGTTTTCGCGCTTCGGTGCTGACCGACTTCGCACAGGTCATCGCGATGCTTGGCGCCGTGGCCATCATCATTCCCGTCGTGTTCTTCGCGGCGGGCGGGCCCGGGCTCTTCGAGTCTGGCGCTCACAACCTCACCCCGCAGCAGGGCGACTTCTTCTCGTCTGACGCGTTCTTCAACCAGGGCGCCCCCTATATTGCGGCCGTGCTGGCGTACGCCATCGGCAACCAGACGATCGCGCAGCGGCTGTTTGCGGTGCGCGAAGATCTCATCAAGAAGACGTTCATTACCGCGACCGTTGGCTACGGTGCCACGATCATCGGTATTGGCATGCTCGGCGTGATTGCCCTGTACGCAGGTATCTCACCGCTTGACGGCGACGTCAATAACTTGATCCCGCAGATGGCCGCCACCTACCTCGGCCCGATCTTGATCTGCGTGTTCTTCGTCATGATCATCGGTTCGCTGGCCTCAACGGCAGACGCCGATATGACGGCGCTGGCCTCGATCATGATGGCCGATATCTACGGCCAGAACATCGCGGGCAAGAAGAACGTGAACCCGCGCACCATGGTGCTCGTGGGCCGCATCACCATGATTGTGGCCACCGCGATCGCCCTCGTGTTCGCCTCGATGCAGTTCAACATTCTTGACCTGCTCGTGTTCGTGGGCGCTATGTGGGGTGCCCTCGTGTTCCCCGTGATCGCGAGCTTCTACTGGGGCCGAGTGACGAACCTCGCGTTCAGTGTCGCCGTCGTCGTGGCACTCGCTATCTTCGTGCCGGTGCGCTTCGAACTGGTGCCGCTCGTGGGCGTGACCAGCGTGTTCGTCGACATCCTGTCGGTGATTGGCGTGGGCGTGGTGCTCGGGCTGATGGCCTTCGGGTTCTTTGGCAAGCGCGTCGCATTCGGCGTGGGGATCGTTTCGACTCTGGCGGTCGCACCGTTTGGCATCGGGTTCTTGCACACCTACCCGGTGCTGGCAGGCTCACTCGTCGCATACGCCGTATCGACGCTCGTGTGCGCGGGCCTCTCCATGCTCAACAAGGGCAAGAGCTTCGATTTCGCACTCATCAAGGAGCGCACGGGTGACTTCGACACCCGTGCCGACGAAGCTGACACCGAGGCTGCTGCCACGGCCCCCGCGGCCCCGGCAGCCGATGACGCTACCGACGCCGATCCAGGCGTCGCGACCGACGTTGATACCGAATTTGAAGGAGTCACCCGATGACCGCGACATTCTGGCTCACCCTGTACGTGCTCATCTGGCCCGTAGTGGTCGTGGGCACGCTCAGTCTGATCATTCGTGCCTTCGTGCGTGACGCGCGCGAAGCCAAGCGAGAAGGCCGCAGCATTATCTAGCGCGCCGCTGCCCGCTTGCGGGCGCTGAGGGGCCGGGGTTGCATTACGCAACCTCGGCCCCTCTCGCATGCGGGCGGCGTACCCTGGGTGAATGGAACGCGCACGAGAGCACAGGGCCGGGGATAATGCTGGATCCGGATCAGCCCACCCCAGCATCCCGCTGCCCCTGGGCAGCGCGTTCGCAGATGCGTTCCCCGAGCTGGGGGAGCCGTGGGCGGCGATCGTGCCCGAGCACCCCGAACTCGTGGTGCTCAACGAACCGCTCGCCCGCGAACTCGGGTTAGACCCCGCCCAGCTGCGCACCCCGGCCGGCGTGCGCGCGCTGCTCGGCAACGACCTCGCCTCCACCGCCCGGCCCGTTGCCCAGGTGTACGCCGGGCATCAGTTCGGCCATTACTCACCCAGGCTCGGCGACGGCCGCGCCCTGCTGCTGGGTGAACTGCACACCCCATCAGGCACCGTCTACGACGTGCATCTGAAGGGTTCTGGTCCCACCCCCTTCTCGCGCGGGGGTGACGGCTATGCCGCGCTCGGCCCAATGCTGCGCGAGTATCTCGTGAGCGAAGCCATGCACGCCCGCGGCGTGCCCACCACGCGCGCACTCGCGGTGATTAGCACGGGGCGCAGCATCGCCCGCGACGGCGAACTCGTGCCGGCCGCCGTGCTCGTGCGCATCGCGACCAGTCACCTGCGGGTGGGCACCTTTCAGTATGCGTTCGCCACCGGTGACACCGAGCTGCTGCGCAGACTGACCGACTTCGCGCTCGCACGCCACGCCCCGGGCCGCCCGTATGCATCAGCGCAGCAGAGCCCCGCCCTCGAATTGCTCGACCACGTGGTGCACCGGCAAGCCGAGCTCATGGCCCAGTGGACGCTCGCAGGCTTCGTGCACGGCGTAATGAACACCGACAATATGACCATCTCGGGCGAAACCATCGATTACGGGCCGTGCGCATTTCTCGACGGCTACGATCCGGCGGCCGTGTTTAGCTCGATTGATCACCAGGGCCGGTACGCATTCGGTGCCCAGCCCGGCATCGCCCTGTGGAACCTGACGCGCCTCGCCGAAGCGCTGCTGCCCATCGTGATGGTGGAGCAAGATGAACCGTGCAGTGAGTCCCCGGGCACTGCTGGCCCGGGTGAGGCTCCGCAAGACGCAGACGCAGACGCTCAGGAGCTCGCGATTGCGGCCGTGCGCGAAGTGCTCGCGCGATACGGCCCGGCCTACGATGCCGCCTGGACCCAGGGCATGCGTGCCCAACTGGGGATGCCAGACGCCACCGACGAGGTCGTGGTCGAGACAGCCACGGTGCTGCTGGGTGCCCTTGAACGCGATCGGCTCGATTACACGACGGCCATGCGCGAGGCCAACCCGGCCAACCCCCTCTATATTCCGCGCAACGCGCAGCTTGATGCGGCGCTCGCCGCAGCCACCCATGGCGACCTGGCCCCGTTCCATCGCATGCTCGAGGCAGTGTTGCACCCGGCGCAGGCTCGGGCAGAGTTTGTTGATCTGGCGGAGGGCCCCGACCCCCGATCTCGCGGGCACGTCACCTACTGCGGCACCTAATGTTGGCCAAGGCAACGAAATTAGTATTGAAATGTCGATTTGACGACTGAAATAGTGACGCTATACTCAAATTGCCGAGGAAAGCACGAAATTCTGGGGTAACGCATGCCCCCGTGCCACCCGGCTTATTTTGGAGTGATACCCGTGACCGCCCCAGGCCACAACCCGAGCGTGCACGCGCACGCTGTTTCTCTGCCCGAGGCTTCGGCCACCGCACACGAAGTTTTGGCCACCGCGCAGGTGACGATTACCCAGGCCGCAGCGCGTATCGCTGCCGCGACCGGGCAGCTCGCAACCGTCGTGACGCAGGCCAAGCCGCGTGATGCGAGGTTCTTCGCCACCACCCCCGTGCTGCGCCGCATCGCCTTCGTGATCGGCTACGAGGGTCTCAGCCTGATCTTCACCATCTTTGTGCTCGGCGCGCTGCTCGGGCACGGAGGTGGCGAATCCACCCTCACCGCCGTGCTCGTGACGATCACGGCGACCGCATGGAACTACGTGTGGAACCTGCTGTACGAAATGATTGAGCGCCGCCGCGGAATGCGCGGCCGCGGCATCTGGTCGCGCGCTATTCACGCCTTCGGGTATGAGGGCGGGGTGCTTGTGTTCACGGTGCCGCTGGTCGCCTTCATCCTCGGTGTGAGCCTGCTCGAGGCCTTCGCGATTGAGGGCGGGCTGCTCGTCTTCTTCCTCGTGTTTACGCTGGTCTACACCTGGGGCTTTGACCGGGTCTGCGGTCTGCCCGCCTCGGCACGCTAGCCGCTGCACCAGGCACACGGCGCACCGGTTGCGCCCCCACGAAGCCACTAGGCTCAATGGGGGCGCAGCCGCAGATCGCGTGCGCAAGAAAGGCGGGGCTGATGACCATTCGCATTGGAATTGTTGGATACGGCAACCTAGGGCGCGGCGTTGAAACCGCGATCGCTGCCCAGCCAGATCTTGCGCTGGCAGGCATCTTCACCCGCCGCGATCCGGCCACGTTGGCCACCCTGGGCAATGCACCGGTGTTCGCGCTCGACGACATCGATGCCCACGCGAATGACATTGATGTGCTCGTGCTGTGCGGCGGCTCGGCGAGCGACCTGCCCGTGCAGAGCCCCGATCTCGCGAAGCGCTTCTCGCTCGTCGACAGCTACGATAACCACGCAAAGATTCCTGCGCACTTCGCCGCCGTCGACGCGGCGGCGAGCGCCGGGGGCACGACCGCGGTGATTTCGACGGGGTGGGATCCGGGGCTGTTTTCCCTTAACCGCCTGTACGGCGAAGCCATTTTGCCGCAGGGGGAGACGTACACTTTCTGGGGTCGTGGGCTCAGCCAGGGGCACTCAGACGCCGTGCGCCGGGTGCCGGGCGTCGCGGGCGCCGTGCAGTACACGCTGCCCGCCGAAGATGCGATTGCCCGCGTGCGTGCGGGCGAGCAGCCCGAGCTTTCGACCCGCGATAAGCACACGCGCGAGTGCTACGTTGTGCTCGCCCCGGGCGCCGATGCTGAGGCCGTGCGTGAGGCGATCGTCACCATGCCGAATTACTTTGAGCCCTACGACACCACGGTGAACTTCATCACTGCCGAGGAGCTTGCACGCGACCACGCGGGCATGCCCCACGGTGGGTTTGTGATTCGCAGCGGTGAGTCATCGGCCGGTGTCTCGCAGACCATTGAGTACCAGCTCACGCTCGAATCAAACCCCGAGTTCACCTCGAGCGTGCTCGTGGCCTATGCCCGCGCCGCAGCCAGGCTCGAGGCCAAGGGCGACCACGGCGCGAAGACCCCGTTCGATATTGCGCCCGGGCTGCTGTCGCCGAAGTCTGCCGAAGCATTGCGGGCCGAACTGCTGTAACGCACCCGCACCACCGCAGTCCCACCGAAGCGGCCGCTCCCATCCACGCATGGGAGCGGTCGCTTTTGTCGTAAAAAAATGTGCGGCCGCGTCAGATGAGCGACGGCTGAAACGTCTATAAGGGGGACCCCACGTATCTACACCCGACTGTAGGAAAAGTGATGAGCGACCGAAAGATACTTGTCAAGATCGCGTCCTACCGAGACCCCGAGCTGGTGAAAACCATCGACTCGGCGCTTGCAGCCGCCGAACATCCCGAGCACATTAACTTCGCGATCGTCAACCAGGTGAGCGACGAGACCCGCGGGCAGCTCGACGCATTTCGTGAAGACCCACGGTTTCGCGTCACCGAGATCGACGCCGCTGAATCACTTGACCCGCGCTGGGCGCAACGCATCTGCGACCAAATGTGGAGCGGGCAGGAGTTCACGCTGCAGCTTGCTGCGCCCACGCGTTTTCTGCCGGGCTGGGATCGCCGATAGTGGTGGGGCGCCGGCTGCGGACCGCGGGATAGCGGCATCGCGGCGGCTGCCTCAACCTGTGCGTTCGAGATTCTTTTGGCGCCCTCGTCAGATCGGTGCGTGGCCAATCGTCTGTATGGGGGATCGCTTATAAAAATGCGCGGAACGACTGAGCGCCCGGGGCGCTGTCGAAGGTGGCGCGCAGCTACAGGAGGAATTACACATGGGGCAACAACACTACGGCGGCGCTGACACGCCACCCACATCAGTGTGGAAACGAGTGGGCAGCAGTGTTGCTGGGCTCGTAACGACCATGCTGCTGCTCGTCGGCGGTGGCACGAGTGCCGCGTTGGCCGCGCCGCCATACGTCACCGAGGCCACTATTTCTGACATTCGGTTTGTCGAGACCTCGGTGAACGAAGGATCGTATGCCGAAATCTCGGCGACCTGGGCGCTGCCCGACAACCCACAGCCCAAGGCCGGCTTCACCATCCCACTGCCCGCAGGGGAGCTTTCGGGGCGCGGCGACAAATTCCAGATCCTTGAGCAGGGCACCGGGGCGGTCATCGCGAACTGTATTGCCAACGAGACGCAGCTTGAGTGTGATTTCGATGACACCTACATCACCGAAAACCCCAGAAACCTGACGGGCGATGTGCACTTCTGGGTGCGCATTGACGCGCAGGTCGATCAGACCGAAGAACACACGTTCGTATTCGGCTCTGAAACGTCGACGGTGACCGTGGTGCAGCCCAGCCCGTGGGTATGCACGAGCGACTGCGATTTCTCGTGGAACTACTCCAAAGACGGTGGCTACAACTACAGCTCAGACACGATCACCTGGTGGCTACACATCGCGGCGGGCGAGAACGGTATGGAGGGCGGGCTGAACGTTGAGGTGCGTGATACTCCCGGCCCCAACCAGACGCTCATCCTCACCGATGATCGACCCGTGCTGCAGAAGACCAACAAAAAGGGTGACATCGGTAACGGCGCGATTCGCCCAATCGAATGGCAGAACGTGCCGCGTTCGGAGTTCACGATTGATGCCGCGGGCAACATCCAGTTCGTGTCTGAGGCCGGCTACTTTTATCAGGTGGTGTACTACACCCAGGTCACCGATGGCGGCGCCTCGGAAACCTACACCAACGCTGCTGAATTCATCATTAACGGCGTGAAAGAGGGGTCAGCCCCGGGCCAAGTGCGTTACGCGGGCGGTGGCGGCACCGGCATCGGCACGAACGTAGGCGTCTTCAGTATTTCCAAGGTCGTCGCAGGCACCGCAACGGGGCTTCCTGCCGACCAAACCTTCACCGGCACTTATACGGTCACGACTCCCGCGGGTGACGTGATCGATGGCGAGTTCGCTGTGCTCGCCGGCGAAACATGGAAGAGCGCAGAGTTTCCGCGTGACTCCACGGTAAAGCTCACTGAGGTCACCCCGGTAGGGCCTGAAAACGTGACGTGGGAGACCCCGGTCTGGTCGCAGAACGACTTCACGCTCGCCGGTGGCACCCTCACCGAGGTGACGCTCACCAATACGGCGAACGTGAAGCTGGGCGGCTTCTCGCTCAAGAAATCGGTCTCGGGTGATGCCAGCGGGCTGGTCCCAGCCGGCACGATTTTTACGGTGGACTATGAGTGGGCTGTCGAGGGCGGGCAAACGGGCAACGGCACACTCGAAGTCGCTGCGGGTGGTGAAGCGGTTACCGTCCAGGGGGTTCCCGCGGGCGCTGCGGTCACGCTGACCGAGACGACTGCCGCCGTGATTGACGGCGTCGAATGGCTTGCCCCGCAGTTCTCTGACAACGGCTTCACGATCATCGCGGGCACCGTCGTCGAGATCGCACTCGACAACCCGACCGCGCTGAAGCGGGGCGCGTTCACGATTCGTAAAGCGCTCGAAGGCGACGGCGCCACGACCGTCCCCGCTGAAACCGCGTTCACGGTCGAGTATGCATACCCGGCTGGCGAAGGGTTCGAAGCGGGCTCAGGCGAGCTCACCGTGCTCGCTGACGGTGTGGCGGTGCAGTCTGACCCTATTCCCTACGGTGCAGAGGTGACGCTTGCAGAGCGTGAACCCGCAGCTCTTGCCGGGGTGACGTGGTCGGGCGGCGTCTTCGATCGCGCAGAACTCGTGATCGGTGACGACTCGGTTGAAGACGTTGTGCTCACGAACACGTATGAAACTGTTCCGAAGACACCTGAAGATCCTGAAGCACCCGCGCCCGAGAAGCCCGAGGTGCCGAAGACTCCTGAGACACCTGAGGGGCCTGAAACACCTGAGGCTCCGACGCCTGTACCTCCGGTAAACACCGCCCCGGGCAAAGCACCCAGCGCGGCGCCGGGCACCGCCCCCGGCTGGTCGCTTGCGACGACGGGCTCCAGCGGCAATCTGGCTCTCGGCGGGATTGCCTTGGCCGCCCTGTTGATGGGTGCCGGTGCCGTGTGGGTCGCGCGCAAGCGAGGCTCAGCCACGAGGTAACAGAAACGGGTGAATCCCTCGCTGCAGCCACTCTTCGGAGCTTCCGCAGCGAGGGATTTCTCGTTGGCTGATGACTCGAGACGAAAAGAGCCCGCTGAAACGACAGGGGGGATGTCGTTTCAGCGGGCGAACAGCTATAGGAGACCAGGCGAATATTCGGGGGATGAATACCTGGTCAAGCTGCACAGGCCGGCCGGGGTACGGCCTGCCTGCATGTATAGAGACAGATCACACGTGCCAAACCTGATGCGGTTTCAAAATAGTTTCAAAAAGTTCAGCGGTGCAGGCCTGAACGGCTAACTCGAGGGCGCAACTAACCGCCAGATGCGCTGCGGCCCGACCGATGTGTCGCCCTGCCAATAGGTGAGATCGCCCAGGGCATCCTCAGCACTCATTACGATGAGCTCGGCCTGGCCGGGTGAAGTCTCATCAAGCTTTGACACCAGTGAGCCGAGCGTTGAAGAGTCAATATTCACCACCTGGTTTTTAGACGGTGCGCCAAACCCGGTGACGGTGATGCGCGACATGCGGGGGTGAATCTCGGTGACTGAGATGCGTAACCCGTCGCCCACGGCAAACTCGCCCAGCTCGGTTGACTCCTCGACGTAACTGGTGCCGTTTCGCTCATACCGCTGCACGGCGGTAATCGTGAGCACACCGCGGGTATTACTCGGCGTGAACTGCCACTCACCGTCGGCGTCAACAGTGGTGGTCGCTTCTTGGGTGAACCCGGCCTCGTTGCGCACAGTGACATCAACGGTGGCCCCGGGCACTCCCGATCCCAGAAGTCGTGGAAATACGCCGGTCTCGACCCCGTCAGCTGGCGCAGCGGTGAGCGTCGACGGCACGACCACCGGGTCCTCTGAGGGCACCTGGCTAGGTGTGGGTTCTTGCACCGGGGGCTTTTCGGCCGGGGGCGCTAGGGCGTGTCTCGTAAAGATTTGGGGTGGAGTCTGGGATCGTTGATGCGTGTCAAGATTCCAGCTCCTCAACGATGACCAGTGGAACCTGATTTCGGGATCGCTTCCTGGCCCGACTGGTCGACAAGGGCGCCCCTATGCCGATGCCCGCACCATGGTCGAGGGCATCATTTATCGCTACCGGTGCGGCATTGCTTGGCGTGATCTTCCTGCCGCGTTCGGACCTTGGCAGACAGTGTGGCGGTGGCATCGCCGCATGGCCGCAGACGGCACCTGGGATGCCCTCCTTGGCCAATTGATGGCGGAGGCAGATGCTGCCGGAATGGTTGATTGGTCGATTTCGGTGGACTCCACGATCGCTCGCGCGCATCAGCACGCAACGAACGTGACGCGCCTAAAAAAGGGATACATCGAATTACAAGAATCTGCTGACCGAGCCGCTTGATCATGCGGTGGGTCGTTCTCGCGGCGGCCTCTCGACTAAAATTCATCAGCTCGTAGACGGCAACGGGTTGCCGCTGGTGACTGTCTGCACGGCCGGGCAAGACGGCGATTCGCCGATGTTATTGCCGCTGCTTGAGATTCTGCGTGTGGAACGAACCGGGCCTGGCAGGCCGCGCACTCGCCCGGACGCGGTCCGCGGCGACAAGGCATACTCGTCTCGCGCAATTCGCGCCCATCTACGCGAGCGCAGCATTGAGGCGGTCATCCCTGAACCGAGAGACCAGATCGGGCATCGCAAACGCCGCGGAAGTCAGGGCGGTCGCCCACCCAAACTCGACGCCGAGAACTATCGAGGACGTAACGTGATCGAGCGACGGTTCTGCCACGTGAAACAGTGGCGAGGCATCGCAACCCGGTACGACAAACTGTCGTTGACGTACCGGGCAGCAGTGTTACTTCACGCGGTCATCGCCTGGACACAACATTTACGAGACATGCCCTAGTGGCTCGGGCGCCGGGGTCGCCTCCCGCGGTGGCATCTCTGGTGCGGGCGCCGGTGCCTCTGACGCAGGCCCCGGATCAGAAGCCGCGGGCGGGGTCGCTTGCGCAGGCGCACGACCAAAGGGCGACACGACTGCCGGTGCCTCAACGGAGGAGGACGGGCGAGTCTGCACCGCATCGGGTGGGGCCTGGTCGAGCTTCGCGGGTGGCTGTTCGTCCACCCCCTGCGCGATGCCGGGGGTGCGCGGTGGCTCTGCAGCCGTGCCGCCCAGAAACGTCACCGCTACGACGGCGACGGCGACCACACCGGCCGACGCTGCCGCCACCACAGCGACGGGAAAGTGGGCGGCGCCGCTGACGGCGGCACCCTTGATGCTGACTGCTTCGACAGCGGCGATCTTGGCAGACGTGCCGTGCACGGCCAAGCCCTGCACCGCGTGGGCCGCCACCGCGACCTGGTTGTGCCCGGCCTGAATCCACGCGAGATAGCCGGCGGCCGCGTGGCCGCCGAGAAACAGCGGCAGCAGAATGAGCGCGAGGCGCTTATGCACGTTCTGAGATTCTTCGGCCACGATGGCGCAACGGTGGCAGGTCGCCAGGTGCGCCTCAATACGTTTGGTCACCGTGGCGGGTGCACGGCCGCGCACATACTTGGGCAGTTTCTCAACGAACCACTCGCACTCGGGCGACAGCTGTGAAGCGGGGGTAATGTTTGCCGCGATCCATGCCTGCTTGAACCCCTCGCGGGCACGTTTGACGAGCGCCGTGGTGGCATTCTCGTTCAGCCCGAGAAAGGAACTGCACTGGTTGATGGGCAGGTCTTCGACATCGCGATACCACAGCGCCTCTTGCCATTTTGTGGGAAGCGACGAGAACACCCCGAGGGTGAAGCTGTTGCTCAGCACAGTGTCGGCCATGTCTTTGGGGGCGCGGTCGGTGTGCTCAAACACCTCGTCTGCGGCGCCGGTGACCTCGTTGTTGCTGTGCTTACGTGCCATGTTCGTGGCAATGTTGCGGGCCGTCACCATGGCGTAAGCACGAAACGCGGTTTGTGGCCCCTGCCCAGATTGGATCTGATCAAAGATGCGCGTGAACGTTTCTTGCACCACATCATCGGGATCAAACCCGGTGAACGACCGAGTGGCCGCGATCACTGCCCCCGAGTGCCGCTTCCAGAGCTCTGCGAATGCGTCATTGAATCCGCCGCGAGAAAGTTCAACGAGCGCCATGTCTGAAGCGTGTGCGAGATCAAGTCCCTTGCTCAAAGCCCCTCCTGAAGGTTCTCAATGATTTTGAGGGCATACACCCTTTGACGCTTATGCAGACACCTCAGTAAGCGGCAATCTGACGCGATCCACAATTCTTTTATGCGTCTTCATGCGTGCGGGGCCAAATAGCGGCAAAAAACAGGAGGGGTAGCTACTCCGAACGCGGGGGCTACGCCACGTTCAGCAGCGCGGGGAAGACGAACTCGGTGTTCAGCGGGGCCAGATCGGTGCGGGGCAGCACCGGATCGATCCATTCCAGCTGTGCAATCTCAGCCTGCGGGGCAGCGCTCAACGACTCCGCGAAGAACGGATAGGTGTAGACCGTGGCCTCGAGCGCATAGCCCGGCTCGTTGGCGGCGGCGGTGCGAAACCGCCCCAGCAGCGACAGCGCGCTCAGCTCGAGGGTGAAGCCCAGCTCTTCCTCGACCTCGCGGGCCGCCGTCATCGCGGCATCCTCACCAGGCTCGGGTTTGCCGCCAGGCAGCATAAACATGTGGGTGCCGCGCTTGCGCACGTTGAGGACGCGGCCGTCTCGGTCACGCAGCACGACCGCGCTGACGTGAATGACGCGGTCGACGATCGCCGAGTGTTGATTCACGAGCGCTTACTCGGCGTAACCGGGGGCAACCGGGAGCCCGAAGAACTCCTCGAGCGTGGACACACCGGTCGCGCGCATTTCGCCCGCGAGCTCGGTGCCGACATAGCGGAAGTGCCAGGGCTCGGGGGTGAAGCCGGTTACCGGCTCCTTGCCCGAGGGGTAGCGCACAATGAACCCGTAATCGGCGGCGTTTGCTGCCAGCCACTGGCCGGCGGGGGTTTCGCCGAAGCACGCCGCCAAATAGCAGGTACCGTAATCGTCGAGGTCAACGGTGAGGCCGGTCTGATGCTCAGAATGCCCGGGGCGGGCCGAATAGGTATCGGCGGCGGCCTGGCCATCGCGCACGATGTAGCCGTTGTACAGCTGCACCTGCAGGTCATAGTTGCGGTACGCGCTAATAATGCGCACGTCGTGGCCGGCCTCGCTCGCGCCGGCAATGAACTGCTCAACGGCGCGTGCGGTGGCCTCACGAAGCGGCTGCCCGTTGTCGTTGGCGACCCCCTGCGTCGGTACGAGGTCGGTGGGCTCGAAATTCTCGGGAGTCAGCGGGCGCAGCTTGTTGCCGACGACCCAAATTGACATCGGATCATCGATGGAGTGCAACGCACGATCGAAGCCGGGGCTCACGAGATCGGGGGCGGCAGGCGCGGCCTGATCCGGATCAATGGGCGCGGGGGATTCAGCACCCGGGGCCTCGGGGACGGGCTCAGCCGCGGGGGCTTCCTCGGTCTGTTTCGCCTTGGCCTCGGCGGCCTGCTCAGCAGCCGGCTTCTTGGGAGCGCGGGCCTCGGGCTCAGGCGCAGCGCCACACGCGGCCAAAGAACCAGCAAGCATCAGCGCGATGAATGCGGGAACGGCTCCCCGCAACTGAAACGAAGTCATAGGAACATCGTAGGGGACGAAGCCACCCCGCTCAGCGGGTCGGCACTGAGCCGGGCATACGCCTGAGCGTCAAGCCGGTCAGCGATCACCGGAAATTCTGCGCGCGTAAGCCGCACCGCATCGCGGGGCAGATCTGCGAACACGATCTCCTCACCAGCTCCGCACTCAACGATGATGCGGCCGCGCGGGTCAACGATGCGACTAAACCCGCCCAGCTCCACGCCACCCTGATCTCCGCTGGCATTACACGCCAGCACCCAGATTTGATGCTCGATCGCGCGCGCCTGCGTGAGTACGCGCCAGTGCTCACGGCGGGCAGCCGGCCACGCGGCAGGCACGATCGCGGCCTCAGCGCCGCGTTCACTCATCTGCTGCCAGAGCCCGGGAAAACGCAAGTCATAGCAAGTGGTGCTCGCAAGCGGACCCACCGGGCTTGCCACCACGCTCAGCGCGGCCCCCGGGGTCAGCAGCTCAGCTTCGAGCGACTGATACCCAAAGACATGAATCTTGCGGTACACCTGAGCGATCTCACCCGCAGGATCGATCAACACCGCCGTGTTAAACAGCTGCCCGGTGTCAGCCCGCTCAATAATGCTGCCCATGTGCACCCAGCTGCCCGTCTCACGCGCCACCAGGCACATCGCCGCTACGGTCGGCCCGAGCAGTGATTCAGCACGCTCGGCATACTGCTCAAACGAAAAGTATCCCGGGCTCCACAGCTCGGGCAACACAAACAGATCAACTCCAGGTTGCGCGCGCAGCAGCGCCGCCACCCGGGCAATCCGATCAGCAGGCGTTTCATCGAGGGGACTCGACACCTGCACAAGAGCGACACGGGCCAACGCTGAAGCAGGGTTCGTCTGAGTATCAGGCATACCCACCACACTACGCCGCAGACCCGCGCACGCGGAACCCGCGATGCACCGTAGCGCCGACATGGCGAAACCGAACGGGCGACATTGCTGCACCGCACGGTCGTGTGCGGCACAATGGTGCGTGGTGGGGTCGTAACCGCGACCGCTGCCCAGAGCCGCACATCGGAGGGCGAACACGCATGAGCATCGACACGGCGCCACGGCCCGAAGACGATCACCGACCCAGCAACCCGGGCTGGCTCAACGAAGAAGAACTGCGCTTCGTGCGCGGCAGACTGCCCATGCTCTACGTTGAAGCCGTACCGGTACGCATCAACGGGCTCGGCCAAGTCACCGAAGTCGGGCTACTGCTGCGCAGCACCCCCGATGGCGTCATGAACCGCACCCTCGTGTCAGGCCGCGTGCGCTACGGCGAACCCGTACGCGAAGCACTCGCCCGCCACCTCGAAAACGACCTCGGCCCGATGGCCTTCCCACAGATGCCCACCGCACTGGTGCCCATGCAGGTCGCCGAATACTTTCCCATGCCGGGCATCTCGCAGTACGTCGATGACCGCCAGCACGCCGTCTCCCTCGTCTACGTGGTGCCGGTAACCGGCACCTGCAACCCGCGGCAAGACGCCCTCGAGGTTACCTGGATGACCCCCGAGAAGGCCCTCTCAGACGAAACGGCCCGCGAACTCTCGGGCGGGCGGGGCACCCTGTTGCGCCAGGCGCTCGCCGCAGCCGGCTGCTAGTTCTGTTGCGTGCGTGCGCGCCAGGTGATCATGTGCGCGCGCGCGAATGATCGCGAACACTTCGCGCACGATTGCTCGCGGGTGGGGCGGCGAAACTTGAAGTGTTCGTGGCCCGCCGGGCACGTGCCCACCCAGCTGGCGTGCTCGTGCGCGATCTCACCGTGGTGTGTGCGCCCGCCAACGTAGCCGATGGATTTGGCGATGAGGCGCCAGTGCGGGCCGTGCCCGGCCCGGGGGCCGGCGATGGCGTGAGCCACTTCGTGTAACAAAATCTGATGGACCTCATCGTCGTCAAATTTTGCCGCGAGATAGCGTGACACCGTGATGCGCTTGAGCGTGAAATTACACAATCCAGCGCGACGCTTTGCATGGTCGAAGCCAAAGCTCCAATGATCTGAGTCGAGGTGCATCTTGATCAGCGCCTCAGCCCACACCCGCACGCGCGCCAGCTCAGCCACGGCCGAACAGCTCCCTCGCCGGTTTTGGAGAATCGATCGCGGTGGAATCGGTGACAACTTTCGCGCCGCGCACCAGCTCTGAGAGCTCGCTGCCGTGCAGCATGCGTGCCGGGTGTGGGCCGCCGGCCAGCAGCCGGGGGAGCCAATCGAGCGCGTCGAGTGAATCAGTGGACGCTACAAACACAATGTTGCCGAATCTGCGCCCCTTGAGTACCTGCGGCTCGGCGATCGCCGCGACCGAGGGGAATAAACTCGACAGCGTTGCCGCTTGACCGCGAGCAAAGGGGAGACCCGTGCCGTCTGCGGTGTTGATCGCAATGACACCGCCAGGTGCCAGCAGCGGCCGAATGAGTTCGTAGAACTCGACGCTTGAGACGTGCGCTGGTGTGCGCGCGCCAGCGAAGATGTCGACGACGACCAGATCCATCGCGCCCTGCATGCCCTCGGGCAGCTTACCGAGCATTTCACGGGCGTCACCCCGGCGCACGCGCATGCTGGCGCGCTTGGGCAGCGGGGCCGCCTCGCGCACGAGGTCAACGATGGCGCCCTCGAGCTCGATGATCTGCTGGCGGCTGCCGGGCCGGGTGGCCTCGATGTAGCGCGGCAGCGTGAACGCGCCGCCACCCAGGTGCAGCGCCGAGATGGGGTCGCCCTCGGGGCGAAACAGATCGATCACGTGCCCGATGCGGCGCACGTACTCGAAAAAGAGCTCTGAGGGGTCGGCAAGATTCACATGCGACTGCGGGGTGCCATCGATGACGAGCTGAATGGCGTCTTGCACCCACTCATCGTGTTCGATTGCCGCGACGAGCCCCGAGGGTAGCGTGATGGGAGCGGGAAGAATGCTTTTAGCCACGAGCCAACCCCAGCTTCTCGATCATGTGTAGCATCTCGGCGTTTGACGGCTCGACCTGGTGGCTGCGGTCGGGGTACACAATCACCGGAATATTGGTGCGCCCGCTGATGTCACGTGCCACATCGGCGGCCGCGGGATCTTGGGTGAGGTCAACGTAGCGGTACGGCACGCCAGATCGCTCAAACACCAGCTTCGCGCGGCGGCAGTCGCCGCACCAATCAGCACCAAACATGATCGTTTCGGCCTGCGCTGCATCAGCAGCGGGTGCGGCTGCATCGGCTTGCGATGAAGAAGAGGATGAATCGTGGGTCATGCCCCCAGCCTAAAGTGAGCCACTGACATTGACTTGATCGACCGTGCGTTCGGGGTGCCACAGTGCGAGTGCAATCAGCGCAGCTGCCGTGCCCAGCAGCGCGCCCGCGAGGGTGTCGGTGAGCCAGTGCACGTGCAGCGCGGTGCGACTCCAAGCCATTGTTGCCACCCAAAGAATTGCCACGCTCCATACCCCGGCTGCCTGGCGAGACGTGAAATCGTAGGCGCTGCACGCCACGAGCGCGATTGACACGGCGAGCGCGGCCGCGCCCATGGTGTGCCCTGACGGATATGAACTGCCCGCGGCGCTGTAGAGCTGGTCCCACGGGCGGGGCCGTGACACCAGCGCCTTCAGCAGCTCAGACCCCGCAATGCCCAGCAACATTGCGGTGAGTACCGTTGCCGCGCCTCGCGGTAGCCGCACCGCGAAAAAGAGTGCCGCGGCAATGGCGGCGCAGGAGGCCGCCCCGATGCCGCCGCCCACCTCGGCCATAAACACAGCGAGTGCGTGCCCCAATGACGAGCGTTCGACCCGAGCAGCCCCGTGCCACCAATCATCGATTGCGAGCGGTCCGACCGAGACGAAACCGAGATAGGCGCCGAAGCCCACCACCACCGCGATGGCGAGAAACGCCCAAGTTGAAGCGTTGCGGGGGAGCGGGGTAGGCTTGGTTGCAGTGCCGCTGGACGGGTGTGAAACATCATGCATCTGGCCACAGTAGCGCCGCGACCTGCGGGTTTCGATAAACACCGCGCGTCACACTCCAGGCAGCTATAAGCCGGGAATATGCTGGGACACCGCAATTTTGGCGACGAATGCCCCGTAAATCGTAGACAGTACGTAACGATGATGTTACAGTAGATAGCTGCACTACGGACACCAGTGTGCCTTCATATAGTGGTAGGCCCCGGGAGCTGGCGCGAAAGCGCATATGAGCCTCGATCTCGTGATCCGATGCACTTCTCGCAAGACCAGGTCAACCGGCCCGACGGGGCCCACGGAGGTAGTTTCCTTGGCTGCTGCGCGCAACGCATCGTCCACCATTCAACCGAAGAACGGTCGCAATCACGAGCGACTTTCCTTCGCCAAGATTTCCGACACGCTGTCGGTGCCAAACCTTTTGGCGCTGCAGCTTGAGAGCTTTGATTGGCTCGTCGGTAATGACGCCTGGAAGCAGAGCGTCATCGAGGCACAGGCTCAGGGGCGCGATGACATCGCGCTGAAGAGCGGCCTCGAAGAAATCTTCGACGAGATCTCACCGATCGAAGACAACGCTGGCACTATGCAGCTGTCGTTTGAGAACCCGATTCTCGACGAGCAGAAGTTCACCATCGAAGAGTGCAAGGAACGCGGCAAGACTTACGCGGCTCCTTTGTACGTCGAGGCTGCGTTCTACAACACCGAGACTCAGGTTCTGAAGAGCCAGACCGTCTACATGGGCGATTTCCCCATCATGACGGACAAGGGCACCTTCATCATCAACGGCACCGAGCGCGTCATTGTGTCGCAGCTCGTTCGTAGCCCCGGTGTGTACTTCGAGCGCGCACAGGAGAAGACGAGCGATAAGGACGTCTTCACCGCACGCGTTATTCCGAGCCGTGGTGCATGGCTCGAGTTCGAGGTCGACAAGCGCGATCAGGTCGGTGTTCGCATCGATCGTAAGCGTAAGCAGTCGGTCACCGTGTTCCTGAAGGCACTCGGCATGACCAGCGCCGAGATCCTCGAGGAATTCGCCGGCTACGAGTCGATCGCTCTCACCCTGGAGAAGGATGCTGTCCTGACCCAGGAAGAGGCACTCAAAGATATCTACCGGAAGCAGCGCCCGGGCGAGCAGGTGGCAATTGAAGCCGCCAAGGCTCTGCTCGAGAACAGCTACTTCAACGAGAAGCGCTACGACCTCGCAAAGGTGGGTCGCTACAAGATCAACCGCAAGCTGGGTATCGACGCGCCTATCACCGATTCGGTGCTGTCGCTGGAAGACATCGTTGCGACGATCAAGTACCTCGTGGGCCTCCACGCTGGCACTGAGACCCTTCCCGGCATTCGTGACGGCAAGGAAATCAACAACCGTCTCGACACCGATGACATCGATCACTTCGGCAACCGTCGCATCCGCGCCGTTGGCGAGCTGATTCAGAACCAGGTGCGCACCGGCCTCAGCCGTATGGAGCGCGTTGTTCGCGAGCGTATGACGACTCAGGACATCGAAGCCATCACGCCGAACACCCTGATCAACACGCGCCCCGTGCTCGCAGCGATCAAGGAGTTCTTCGGTACTTCGCAGCTGTCGCAGTTCATGGACCAGAACAACCCGCTCGCGGGTCTGACGAACAAGCGTCGTCTGTCTGCTCTTGGCCCCGGTGGTCTCTCACGTGACCGCGCAGGCGTCGAGGTGCGAGACGTTCACCCGTCCCACTACGGCCGCATGTGCCCCATTGAGACCCCTGAAGGCCCGAACATTGGTCTGATCGGTGCACTCGCAACGTTCGCGCGCATCAATGCGTTCGGCTTCATCGAGACGCCGTACCGTCGCATCATCGAGGGTGCTGTCACTGATCAGGTTGACTACCTCACCGCCCACGAAGAGGACGAGTACCTCATCGCACAGGCTGGTGCACCCCTGACCGCTGAGGGCAAGTTCGCTGACGCTCAGGTGCTCGCACGCCCCCGTGGCTCCGAGGTGGTTCTTGTAGACGCAGAACGCGTGCACTACATGGACGTTTCGCCCCGCCAGATGGTGTCGGTTGCAACCTCGCTGATCCCGTTCCTGGATCACGATGATGCGAACCGCGCACTCATGGGTGCCAACATGCAGCGACAGGCTGTGCCGCTCGTGCGCAGCGAGTCGCCCGTGGTCGGTACCGGTATGGAGGGCTACGCAGCCATCGACGCCGGTGACGTGATCGTTGCCGAGAAGGCAGGCGTCATCGAGGAAGTTTCGGCTGACGTCGTCACGATCCAGCTCGATGAGGGTGGCCGCAAGAGCTACTTCCTGCGCAAGTTCGATCGCTCGAACCAGGGCACGAGCTACAACCACCGTGTGATCGTCAAGGAAGGCGAGCGCATCGAGGTTGGCGAGGTCATCGCTGATGGTCCCGCTACCGAGAACGGCGAGCTCGCACTCGGCAAGAACCTGCTCGTGGCATTCATGCCGTGGGAAGGCCTCAACTACGAGGACGCCATCATCCTGAGCCAGAACCTGGTGAAGGATGACACGCTGTCATCGATCCACATCGAGGAATACGATGTTGACGCACGCGACACCAAGCTCGGCAAGGAAGAGATCACCCGTGACCTCCCCAACGCCAGCATGGAAGCGCTGAAGGATCTCGACGAGCGCGGCATCATTCGTATCGGTGCTGAAGTTGGCCCCGGCGATATCCTCGTTGGCAAAGTCACGCCCAAGGGTGAGACCGAGCTCTCGGCTGAAGAGCGCCTGCTGCGCGCTATCTTCAACGAGAAGAGCCGCGAAGTTCGCGACACCTCACTGAAGGTGCCGCACGGCGTTTCGGGCACGGTCACCACCGTTAAGGTGTTTGACGCAGAGAACGACAACGACGATGAGCTTGGCTCGGGCGTCAACCAGCGCGTGGTGGTTTACATTGCGCAGAAGCGTAAGATCACCGAGGGTGACAAGCTTGCTGGCCGTCACGGCAACAAGGGTGTCATCTCGAAGATCCTGCCCGTTGAGGACATGCCGTTCCTGGCAGACGGTACCCCCGTCGACGTGATCCTGAACCCGCTCGGTATTCCCGGCCGAATGAACTTCGGTCAGGTTCTCGAGCTGCACCTGGGCTGGATCGCCAAGCAGGGCTGGAAGGTTGAGGGTAACCCCGAGTGGGCTTCTCAGCTGTCAGAGCAGGCACTTGAAGCTGCCCCGAACACGAAGGTCGCAACCCCCGTGTTCGACGGCGCGTCAGAGGCTGAAATTGCCGGTCTGCTTGACTCCACGCTGAAGACGCGTGATGGTGACCGTCTCATCGGCAGCTCGGGCAAGACCCGTCTGTTTGATGGTCGTTCAGGCGAGCCGTACCCGTACCCGATCTCGGTTGGTTACATGTACATCCTGAAGCTGCACCACCTCGTGGATGACAAGATCCACGCGCGTTCAACGGGCCCCTACTCGATGATCACGCAGCAGCCCCTGGGCGGTAAGGCTCAGTTCGGCGGCCAGCGCTTCGGCGAGATGGAAGTTTGGGCACTCGAGGCCTACGGCGCCGCATACGCGCTGCAGGAGCTCCTCACCGTCAAGTCTGACGATATTCTCGGTCGCGTGAAGGTCTATGAGGCCATCGTTCGCGGCGAGAACATCCCAGAGCCCGGCGTGCCTGAGTCCTTCCGCGTTCTGATGAAGGAGATGCAGTCGCTCTGCCTGAACGTTGAGGTCCTGGGATCTGACGGCAACGTCGTCAGCCTGCGCGACAACGACGATGAGGCACACCGCACCGCGGAAGAGCTCGGCATTAACCTTTCCTCCCGCTTCGAGACCTCGTCTGTTGACGAGATCTAAGCCGGACCAGACGATTTAGTTACCAAGGGAGAACATTTTGCTCGAGGGTACAGACTTTAATGAGCTTCAGATCCGTCTGGCGACCGCGGATGACATTCGCAGCTGGTCGTTCGGCGAGGTCAAGAAGCCTGAAACGATTAACTACCGCACGCTGAAGCCTGAGAAGGACGGTCTGTTCGGCGAACAGATCTTCGGGCCGAGCCGTGACTGGGAGTGCGCGTGCGGCAAGTACAAGCGTGTGCGTTACAAGGGCATCGTTTGTGAGCGCTGTGGCGTAGAAGTAACGAAGTCCAGCGTGCGCCGTGAGCGCATGGGCCACGTTGAGCTGGCGGCACCCGTCACGCACATCTGGTACTTCAAGGGCGTGCCGAGCCGTCTCGGCTACCTGCTTGATATGGCGCCGAAGGACCTCGAAAAGGTCATCTACTTCGCTGCCTACATGGTGATCGACGTTGACGACGAGGGTCGTCACGAAGACCTCGGCGAGCTGGAGGCAGAACTGCGCCTCGAGCTGAAGACGCTTGAGGACCAGCGCGACATCGCAATTGCGAAGCGTCAGCAGCAGGCCGAGTCTGATCTCGCAGCGCTCGAAGCCGAAGGGGCGAAGGCCGATCAGCGCCGTCGCGCTGAAGCTTCAGCCGAGAAGGAAATGACGGGCATCCGCAAGGGCTTCGACGAGGAAATTTCTCGTCTGCAGCGCGTGTGGGAAGACTTCCGCAACCTCAAGGTGGGCGACCTCAAGCCTGAGGACGCCGTCTTCGCTGACCTCATGGACCGCTACGGCGATTACTTCGAGGCCTACATGGGCGCCGAAGCAATCAAGAAGCGTCTTGAGAGCTTCGACCTCGAATCTGAAAGCGAACTGCTGCTGCTGCAGATCGCCGAGGGTAAGGGCCAGAAGAAGATCCGTGCGATCAAGCGTCTGAAGGTTGTCAACTCGTTCCTCACGACGGGCGCAAGCCCCGCTTCGATGGTGCTCGACGTTGTTCCCGTGATCCCGCCCGAGCTTCGCCCCATGGTGCAGCTCGACGGTGGCCGCTTTGCGACCTCAGATCTCAACGATCTGTACCGCCGCGTGATCAACCGCAACAACCGTCTGCGTCGTCTGCTTGATCTCGGTGCTCCCGAGATCATCGTGAACAACGAGAAGCGCATGCTGCAGGAAGCTGTCGACGCACTGTTCGACAACGGCCGCCGTGGTCGCCCCGTTACGGGCACCGGCAACCGTGCTCTGAAGTCACTGAGCGACATGCTCAAGGGCAAGCAGGGTCGTTTCCGTCAGAACCTGCTCGGTAAGCGCGTTGACTACTCGGGCCGTTCGGTCATCGTGGTTGGCCCGCAGCTCAAGCTGCACCAGTGTGGTCTGCCCAAGCAGATGGCACTCGAGCTGTTCAAGCCGTTCGTCATCAAGCGCCTCATGGATCTGTCACACGCACAGAACGTGAAGGCCGCGAAGCGCATGGTTGAGCGCGCACGCTCAGAGGTCTGGGACGTACTCGAGGAGATCATCCGCGAGCGCCCCGTGCTGCTGAACCGCGCACCGACCCTGCACCGCCTCGGCATCCAGGCGTTCGAACCGCAGCTCGTTGAGGGTAAGGCTATCCAGCTGCACCCCCTCGTCTGCACCGCGTTCAACGCTGACTTCGATGGTGACCAGATGGCAGTTCACCTGCCGCTGTCGGTTGAGGCTCAGGCAGAGGCACGCGTGCTGATGCTCGCCTCGAACAACATCCTGAAGCCCTCAGACGGCCGCCCCGTTGCTCTTCCCTCACAGGATATGATCATCGGTCTGCACCACCTCACCACGCTCAAGGAAGGCGCAGCCGGCACCGGTCGCGCATTCGGCTCGGTTTCCGAGGCGATCCTGGCTATGGACGAGCACACGCTCGACCTTGGCTCGCTGGTGAAGATCCGTCTCACGGGTTACACCGATGCTCAGGGCGTCACCTCCGAGAAGCCCGTGATCGTTGAGACCTCGCTTGGTCGCGCGATCTTCAACGAGGCGCTTCCCGTTGATTACCCCTACTTCGAGCGCGTCGCCGACAAGGGCTCGCTGTCAAGCCTGGTCAACGACCTCGCTGAGCGCTACCCGAAGGTGGAGGTCGCTGCGACCCTCGACCGCATCAAGGACGCTGGTTTCTACTGGGCTTCACGCTCAGGCGTAACCGTTGCGCTCTCTGACGTGGTGACGCCGACGAACAAGGGCGAAATCATTGCGAAGCACGAGCAGCGTGCCGCAAAGGTTCAGCGCGATTACGATCTCGGTATGATCCAGAACAGCGATCGCCACAAGGCGCTCGTTGAGATCTGGACCGAGGCAACCGACGAGGTCGCTCAGTCGATGCGCGACTCGTTCCCCGAGGACAACACCATCTTCCGTATGGTGTCGTCGGGTGCTCGTGGTAACTGGCTGCAGATCCGTAACATCGCGGGTATGCGTGGCCTCGTATCGAACCCGAAGGGTGAGATTATCCCTCGCCCGATTATCAACTCGTACCGTGAGGGCCTGTCGGTTGCGGAGTACTTCATCGCAACCCACGGTGCTCGTAAGGGTCTGGCTGATACCGCTCTGCGTACCGCAGACTCGGGTTACCTGACGCGTCGACTGGTAGACGTTTCGCAGGATGTCATCATCCGCGAAGAGGACTGTGGCACGCGCCGCGGCCTCGATCTGCCGATCGCTGCTGCAGACGCAAACGGCGTGCTCGTCATCGGTGAAAACGTCGAGAACTCGGTATACGCACGTACGCTGTCTTCAGAGGCTGTTGCCGCTGACGGCACCGTGGTGGCTACCAGCGGTGCCGACGTAGGCGATGTGCTCCTCGAGCAGCTCGTCAGCGCTGGCATCACCGAGATCAAGGTGCGCTCCGTGCTCACGTGTGAGTCGGCTGTTGGTGTGTGTGCAACGTGCTACGGCCGTTCACTCGCAACCGGTCAGCGCGTCGACATCGGCGAGGCCGTTGGTATTATCGCGGCCCAGTCGATCGGCGAGCCCGGTACCCAGCTGACGATGCGTACCTTCCACACCGGTGGTTCGGCTTCGGCAGACGACATCACGCAGGGTCTTCCCCGCGTGCAGGAGCTGTTCGAGGCACGTACCCCCAAGGGTGCATCGCCCATCGCTGAGGCCGCAGGCCGGATCATCATTGAGGACACCCCGAAGGGCCGCAGCATCCTGCTGACGCCTGACGACGGCACCGAAGAGAAGATCTACCCCGTGCTCAAGCGCGCCACGCTGCTGGTTGCAGATGGCGATCGCGTCGAGCTCGGCCAGCCGTTCCTCCAGGGCACCCTGGATCCGAAGGATATTCTGCAGGTCGGCTCGACTGAGCTCGGCAAACACATCCCCGGTGAGCGCGCCGTGCAGAAGTACCTCGTTGAGGGCGTACAGAACGTGTACCGCTCACAGGGTGTACCGATTCACGATAAGCACATCGAAGTTATCGTTCGCCAGATGCTGCGTAAGGTGACCGTCGTTGACCACGGCGAGACCGACATGCTGCCCGGTGCTCTCGTTGACCGCGCGACGTACCAGCGCATCAACCGCGAGACCGTGATCGAGGGCAAGCGGGCTGCTACCGCTCGTCCCGAGGTCATGGGTATCACGAAGGCGTCGCTTGCGACCGAGTCGTGGCTGTCGGCCGCCTCGTTCCAGGAGACGACCCGCGTGCTCACGCAGGCCGCGATGGAAGGATCGAAGGATCCGCTCATCGGCCTGAAGGAGAACGTCATCATCGGTAAGCTCATTCCGGCCGGCACCGGCCTGAGTGTCTACCGCGACGTCACCGTGCAGGCGACTGAAGAAGCGAAGGCGGAGCGTTACCCGAACCGCCTGTTCGCGACCGAAGGCACCTTCGACGAGAACGACCTGTCGTTCGTGGACTTCGACAGCTTCAACGCTGACGAGTTCAACCCGGGCAACTACAGCTAATTAGCTGGCCCCAACGCGCATGGGCGTTCGCACTTCGGTGCGGGCGCCCATGCGCGTTTTTCGTGGTGTTTTCGTGATATCGGCGAGTGACTGCGCCAAACCCCAGATGAGCTTATACAGTGACTGGAGGTGTATCTACACCAATGATTTTCGACCCAAAAGGTGGAGCGATGAGCGAAGAACGCGAGAATCTAGCATCGAGAGCTGCGGAAGCTTCCGAGGCGCCCGCGAATCTCGGCGCACCGGTCGCCGAGACTGAGGCGAGCGCGACCGAGGTGCTTGAGGCCGTCGAGCGCGCCACGAGCGCCCCCGCCGACGCTGCCGCACACCCCGCTGCCGATGCCGCAGCCAGCGAGGCCGTCGAAGCGCCCCAGGCGCACGACGTGGCTGGATCCGGATCCCACGACGCCACCAACATCGACCCGGGCGTGGCTCCGACCCCCGAGATTGCCGAGCAGGCACGCCGCGAGGCGATCTCAGAGGTCGACACTCAGCTGAACATCGACATGCGGGGCGGCCAGGCCGACCCCACCATGACGCTCGATGAGCTGCCGAGCGCCACCGAAGACGTGGTGCGCGACGGTGAGATTCGTGTCGCAGCAGACCACCCGATGGCCGCGCTGTACATGCAGTCGCCCATGCCGCCCGAGCTGCGGGGCAACCGCGGCGCCGGCGTGCTGATTGCACTGCTGGCCACCGTCGGCTTTGCGATCGTGGGCGCCGGCATCGTGTCGGCCCTGCTCGCCCCCTCGCTCGCGCCGTCGCAGTTCGTGGACGGCCTCGTGAGCAACCTGCTCTCGTGGGGCTACATCGTGGCCATTCTCGGCTTCTTCGTCGGCCTCGCGGTGCTCGTGCTGATCGTGGGCCGCGCGGGCTGGTGGGCCTACGTGCTCGGCGGCTTCTTCGTTGGCGCGTTCGTGTGGGTCGCGGCCACCATCGGCCTCGTCATTGATGAACTCAGTGTGAGCGCGCTGATCGACGTAGCACCCGGTGCCCTGATCGAGAAGTTCGGCCTGAGCCTGCCCGCGATCGCCGCCGGCCTCATTGGCCGCGAGGTGACGATCTGGTTTGGTGCATGGATCGGTGCTCGCGGTCGCCGCGTGAAGCAGCGCAACGCTGACGCCATTGCCGAATACGAGATCGCCCTGGCAGAGGTGCAGGCGAAGCAGGCATGACCGTGCAGCGCCGGCGAGGCGTCACCCGCGGCTACGTGACGGCGCTGGTCGCCGCCACGTCGGTGGTCGCGGTGGCCCTCGTCGTCGCAAGCTGGGGAATGATCGCGCTGGCCACGGGCCGCGACCCGGTCGCCACCGATCATGTCGCGAGCTGGGCCGCGCCCGTGCTCGTGATGATTGCGGTCGCGCTGTTCGCCACATCGCTGTGGCGCCAAGCGATCGCGCTGCTGCGGGGGCGTCAGCGCCCCTCGTGGGGCCTGATGGTGAGCGCGATCGCCGGCAGCTACCTCGTGTGGAGCCTTGGCGGCATGCTCGCGGGCATGACGCTCGCCGAGACCTGGCTGAGCCCCTACGCGCTGGCGCTTGCCGCTTCGTGGCTGCTCGCGAATCTCGCGGGCTGGGGCGTGCTGGTGCGCCGGGTCTACACCGATCGCCCCGCGCCGAGGTGGCCGTGGGAGCGTGCGGAGGAGAACGAATAGTCGTGTCGGTCGTTGAAGATCGGGTCTTGGTCGCTGTTGACGCGTGGCTCAGGTGGCTGCCCTCGTGGAGCCCCGGTCATCATCGCGGGCGCGCGCGGGTGTGCCGCCGCTGCACCGGATCCCCGCTGCTCACCGCCGCGGGCATCGGCCGCGACGTGCCGCACCAGGTGACGCACGCGCTCACGACCCGCATGCAACGCATCATCGATCGCATCGTTGATGACTTCACGCAGCAGGAACTGCCCATGCTGCACGCCGAGCTCACGGGGGAGGAGCAGCGCGCCTCGGGCGGGTACGATCCGAGCGCGGGCCTCGAACCTGAATTCGATGGGCTCGATCCTGATCCGGATCCAGCCGACGGATCACAGCCGTACCTGTTTACGCTCGCGGGCCTTGCGGCCGAGGCTCAGCCGCCAGCGCCGGAGCCCCGCCCGCCACTCACCGCGCGAGAGCGTGAGGTGCTGCGCGCCGAGATCGCGCGCGCAGATGAATGCGCAGAAACGGTCGGCAACGAGCTGTGTTTCGCGCTGATGGCGCACCGCACACGCATCGAAACGGCCATTGAACGCTTCGTGGAACCCCAGGTGCAGGCCCTGCTCGACGAGCTCAGCGCCGGCCTCGAACCACCCCAATAAATCGCGAGCCTGTGCGTCAGCCGTGCGTCCCTTGCGCCCGGGGCACAGTAGCGCGTAAGCTAACTTACTGGTGTGCACCCGTTTGCGCTGCCCTGAGGCGGTAAACGGGCGTGCACTGTAGGGTCGTCCGTCGCAAGGCGGATACCCCCACGGCATAGCTGAACCCGCGCGCGCGAGAACCCTAGGGTTTCCGAGTGCGCAGCAGCTCATTCGCCGCGTAAGCGACGATGCATGCTCATCCATTGGAAGCATTCCTGTCACCGTGCAGGACTAAATAGGAGAATCATTGCCTACCATTCAGCAGTTGGTTCGCAAGGGTCGCACGCCGAAGGTCGTTAAGACCAAGGCGCCTGCCCTTAAGGCGAACCCGCAGCAGGCAGGGGTTTGCACCCGTGTCTACACCACCACCCCCAAGAAGCCCAACTCGGCAATGCGTAAGGTTGCTCGCGTAAAGCTTCGTAACGGCACTGAGGTCACCGCCTACATTCCGGGCGAGGGCCACAACCTGCAGGAGCACTCACTCGTGCTCGTACGCGGTGGCCGCGTTAAGGACCTCCCGGGCGTTCGTTACAAGATCGTCCGCGGTGCTCTCGATACCCAGGCAGTCAAGGATCGCAAGCAGGCTCGTAGCCGCTACGGCGCGAAGATGGAGAAGAAGTAATGCCTCGTAAAGGTCCTGCTCCGAAGCGCCCCGTAGTCGCTGATCCGGTATATGGCGCACCCATCGTGAGCCAGCTCGTCAACAAGATTCTGCTCGACGGCAAGAAGGGTCTCGCAGAGCGCATCGTTTACGGTGCACTCGAGGCCGTTGCTGAAAAGTCAGGTCAGGATGCCGTGACGGTTCTCAAGAAGGCGCTCGATAACGTTCGCCCCACCCTTGAGGTTCGTTCACGCCGCGTCGGCGGTAGCACCTACCAGGTGCCCGTCGAGGTTAAGCCTCACCGTGCGAACACGCTCGCACTGCGTTGGCTGACCAGCTACGCGAAGGCCCGTCGCGAGAACTCGATGACGGATCGCCTGACCAACGAGATCCTCGACGCATCCAACGGCCTTGGTGCCGCTGTGAAGCGCCGCGAGGACACTCACAAGATGGCAGAGTCGAACCGCGCGTTCGCTCACTACCGCTGGTAGTCATCACTCGGTGAGGTGGGTGGCGCATCGACGCTTCGGCAACGTGCGCCGCTCACCCCGCCGGTTGGTTCTCATAGCTGGTGCTGTGCCGGGCCCCGCACGGGTCTTCACGTCCAGCGCACTTCAAACTTTCATCCCCACCCGGAGGAGACCCCGTGGCACAAGACGTGCTCACTGACCTGAGTAAGGTCCGCAACATCGGCATCATGGCTCACATCGATGCTGGCAAGACCACCACGACCGAGCGCATCCTGTTCTACACGGGTGTTAACCACAAGCTGGGCGAGACCCACGATGGCGCCTCGACCACTGACTGGATGGAGCAGGAGAAGGAACGCGGCATCACGATCACGTCTGCCGCCGTGACTTGCTTCTGGAACAAAAACCAGGTCAACATCATTGACACCCCCGGTCACGTTGACTTCACCGTTGAGGTAGAGCGCTCACTGCGCGTCCTCGACGGCGCCGTCGCTGTGTTCGACGGCAAGGAGGGCGTTGAGCCCCAGTCGGAAACCGTATGGCGTCAGGCTGACAAGTACGAAGTTCCCCGCATCTGCTTCGTCAACAAGATGGACAAGATGGGCGCTGACTTCTACTTCACCGTAGACACCATCGTCAACCGCCTCGGCGCAAAGCCGCTCGTGATGCAGCTTCCGATTGGCTCGGAGTCTGACTTCATCGGCGTCGTCGATCTGTTGTCGATGAAGGCATTCGTCTGGGAGGGCGACTCGAAGGGTGACGTTACCCTCGGTGCAAACTACGAAGTTCAGGAGATCCCCGCTGATCTTCAGGACCGCGCTGAAGAGTACCGCGCAAAGCTCGTCGAGACGGTCGCTGAGACCGACGACGCTCTGCTCGAGAAGTTCTTCGCTGGCGAAGAGCTGTCGATCGAAGAGATCAAGGGCGGCATTCGCAAGCTCGTTGTTGGCAACGAGATCTACCCCGTGTACTGCGGCTCGGCCTTCAAGAACCGCGGCATCCAGCCGATGCTCGACGCGGTTGTTGATTTCCTCCCGAACCCGCTCGACGTGGGCGCCATCGAGGCACACGATCCTCGCGACGAAGAGATCGTCATCGAGCGCCGTCCGGCCGCTGACGAGCCCTTCTCGGCTCTCGCGTTCAAGATCGCCGTTCACCCGTTCTTCGGTCGTCTGACCTACGTTCGCGTGTACTCGGGCCAGATTCCTTCGGGCTCACAGGTCGTCAACTCGACCAAGGGCAAGAAGGAGCGCATCGGCAAGATCTTCCAGATGCACGCCAACAAGGAAATCCCTGTTGACCAGCTCACCGCGGGTAACATCTACGCAGTGATCGGTCTGAAGGACACGACCACGGGTGACACGCTGTGTGATCCCGACAAGCAGGTAGTGCTTGAGTCGATGACCTTCCCCGAGCCCGTCATCGAGGTTGCAATTGAGCCGAAGACGAAGAGCGACCAGGAAAAGCTGGGCGTCGCCATTCAGAAGCTTGCTGAAGAGGACCCGACGTTCCGCGTAAGCCAGAACGAAGAGACCGGCCAGACCGTTATCGCGGGTATGGGCGAGCTTCACCTCGACATCCTGGTTGACCGTATGCGTCGCGAGTTCAACGTGGAAGCAAACGTGGGCAAGCCCCAGGTTGCATACCGCGAGACGATTCGTGGCACGGTTGCGAAGTACGACTACACCCACAAGAAGCAGACCGGTGGTTCGGGTCAGTTCGCTAAGGTGCAGATCGCTATTGAGCCGTTCGAGGTTGAGGGCGACTCGATCTTCGAGTTCGAAGACAAGGTCACCGGCGGCCGTATTCCTCGCGAATACATCCCCTCGGTCAAGGCTGGTATCCAGGACGCAATGTCGTACGGCATCCTCGCGGGCTTCCCCGTCGTTGGTGTGCGCGCTCAGCTCCTCGATGGCGCTTTCCACGATGTTGACTCGTCTGAAATGGCGTTCAAGATCGCCGGCTCGATTGCGTTCAAGGAAGCCGCTCGCCTCGCGAAGCCGGTTATCCTCGAGCCGCTGATGGCCGTCGAGGTTCGTACTCCTGAGGAGTACATGGGCGACGTTATCGGTGACTTGAACTCACGTCGTGGCCAGATCCAGTCCATGGAAGACGCCAGCGGTGTGAAGGTTATTCGCGCACTGGTTCCGCTTTCAGAAATGTTTGGGTACATTGGCGACCTGCGGTCTAAGACCAGCGGCCGCGCCGTGTTCTCGATGACCTTCGACTCCTACGCTGAGGTGCCGAAGGCAGTAGCCGAAGAAATCGTTCAGAAGGCTAAGGGCGAGTAATTCCGCCCAGCGGTGGGCGGTTGGCGACATGCTGACCGCCCGCCGTGAGGCTCAGGTCGCGATCGCGGCGCTGAGCTTGTAACATAGTAAACAAACCTGGTATTTGTACCCTTCGAAATGGTCGAAGGAATGCAGTACTCGATGTCCTGAGGAGGACCATAGTGGCGAAGGCCAAGTTCGAGCGGACCAAGCCGCACGTAAACATCGGTACGATCGGTCACGTTGACCACGGTAAGACGACTCTTACCGCCGCTATCTCGAAGACGCTTGCTGACAAGTTCCCGTCAGACGTCAACGTGCAGCGCGACTTCAACACGATTGACTCGGCTCCCGAAGAGCGCCAGCGCGGCATCACGATCAACATCTCGCATGTTGAGTACGAGACCGACACGCGCCACTACGCGCACGTTGATGCACCCGGCCACGCCGACTACATCAAGAACATGATCACCGGTGCTGCCCAGATGGACGGCGCAATCCTCGTGGTTGCTGCTACCGACGGCATGATGGCACAGACCAAGGAGCACATCCTTCTCGCGAAGCAGGTTGGCGTTCCTTACCTCATGGTTGCACTGAACAAGTGCGACCAGGTCGACGACGAGGAAATCCTCGAGCTCGTCGAGATGGAGGTCCGCGAGGAGCTCTCCAAGCAGGGCTACCCCGGAGATGACGTTCCCGTTATCCGCGTTTCGGGCTACCAGGCACTGCAGGGCGAAGAGAAGTGGGTTAACTCCATTCTCGAGCTCATGACTGCTGTCGACGAGAACATCCCCAACCCCGTGCGTGACAAGGACAAGCCGTTCCTCATGCCCGTTGAGGATGTCTTCACGATCACCGGTCGTGGCACCGTTGTGACCGGTCGCGCCGAGCGTGGCACGCTGCAGATCAACTCCGAGGTCGAGATCGTTGGCCTGCGTCCCACGCAGAAGACGACCGTCACCGGTATTGAGATGTTCCACAAGCAGCTCGACGAGGCATGGGCCGGCGAGAACTGTGGTCTGCTGCTTCGCGGCACCAAGCGCGAAGACGTAGAGCGCGGCCAGGTTATTGTTAAGCCTGGCTCGATCACGCCTCACACGAACTTCGAGGGCACCGCCTACATCCTGAAGAAGGAAGAGGGCGGCCGTCACAACCCGTTCGAGACGAACTACCGTCCCCAGTTCTACTTCCGTACGACTGACGTGACCGGTGTTATCACCCTGCCCGAGGACAAGCCGATGGTTATGCCCGGCGACACCACCGACATGGTCGTTGAGCTGATCCAGCCCATCGCTATGGAGGATGGCCTCGGCTTCGCAATCCGTGAGGGTGGCCGCACCGTCGGCGCCGGCACGGTGACCAAGGTTCTTTCCTAATTCTTTAGGTTGAACTAACAAAACCCCCGGGAGTAATCCCGGGGGTTTTGTGCGTCTGGGGGCGGTTTTCAACGCCCGGCGGGGCGTGCAATGACGGTTGTACACCCCCGTGGGAGTATCCTGGAATGATGGGGGCAGAGTTGTGCCCCGTTATCGCTGATCGAATGGAGCAGGAGTGCCGCACACCGCAGCCGAACGCATCGCCCACTTTGCACGGCACTATGGCGCGCTCTTCTTGCTCGACGCGCTGGCCTGGGCGATCGGTATCCTCGTCGCACTCGTGCTGCGTTTTGACTTCGCGCTCGGCCGCATTCACTGGGGCTGGACGCTCACGGTCATCGGGGTCACCATCGTGCTGCAGCTCATTGCGGGTTGGCTCACCTGGCTCTATCGCAACAGGTACGCCATTGGCAGCTTTGACGAGGTGCGCGCCATCGTGATCGACGTCACCTGCGTGATGGTGTGTGCTTGGGTGTTCGCCTTCTTGGTGGGTTACGGCAATGGCATTCCCCGCAGTGCGCTGGTGATTGCTGCGCCGATCACCTTCAGCCTGATGGGCGTCGCGCGATACATTATGCGACTGGCCAACGAACGGCAGCTGAAGCCCGGCGACGAAGCTGAGATTACGCTGCTGTATGGCTGCGGTTACTTGGGAGTTGAGACGGCCAAACGCCTGCTCACTGATGCCCAGAGCACGTCGCTGCCCGTGGGCTTCATCGATGACGATCCGGTGAAGCGACACCAAGAGGTGCGTGGTGTGCGCGTGCTCGGCGGGCTCGCAGATCTTGAACGGATCGCCTCAGAGACCAAGGCCACGAAGCTTATCGTGTGTATCGGTGACGCCGACGCCGCCATGATGCGTCGGGTTGATGTAGCCGCTGCGGCCTCGGGGCTCACCGTGCTGGTGCTGCCGCCACTTGACCGCATTCTGCAGAACGTCTCATCGATCTCTGAGGTGCGAGAGCTTTCCATCGAGGACATCATTGGGCGCCACCCCGTGCGCCTCGAAACCGAATCCATTGCGTCCTATCTGCAGGGCAAGCGCGTGTTGGTCACCGGCGCGGGCGGATCGATCGGTTCTGAGCTGTGCCGTCAGCTTGTAAAGTTCAAGCCGAGCGAACTGATCATGCTCGACCGCGATGAAACCGCGCTGCAAGAGAGCCAGCTTGCTATCAGCGGCCACGGGCTGCTCGACACCAATGATGTGGTGCTCGCCGATATTCGTGACGCTGAAGCTCTGAAGCAGATCTTCCTCGAGCGCAAGCCTGAGGTGGTGTTCCACGCGGCGGCGTTGAAGCACCTGCCGATGCTTGAGCAGTATCCAGACGAGGCCTGGAAGACGAATGTGCTGGGTACCCTGAACGTGCTGCGTGCCGCCCAGGGGGCCGAGGTCGGCACCTTCGTGAACATCTCGACCGATAAGGCCGCGAACCCCACCAGTGTGCTGGGTCACTCCAAGCGCGTTGCCGAGAAGCTGACGGCGTGGATGGCTGAACAGACCGGCCAGCGGTACCTGTCGGTGCGCTTTGGCAATGTGTTGGGGAGCCGCGGTTCGATGCTGCCCACCTTCCGCAAGCTGATTGCGGCTGGCGGTCCGATGACAGTGACCCACCCAGACGTCACCCGGTACTTCATGACCATTCCTGAGGCGTGCCAGCTCGTGGTGCAGGCCGGTGGTATCGGTCGCCCGCGAGAGGTGCTCATCCTTGAGATGGGGGAGCCGGTGCTGATTCTCGATGTTGCCAAGCGCATGATCGCCCAGTCGGGCAAAGACATTGAGATTGTGTTTACCGGGCTGCGCCACGGCGAGAAATTGCACGAGGAGCTCACCGGGGCAGGCGAGGGCGATGAACGCCCCTTCCACCCGATGATCTCGCACGCCCACGTCGACACCATTTCACCCGAGGTGCTCAATCATGAGGGCTGGGTGGCCCGCATGAACCTTACGGTGGCCGCAGAGGAGCGAGTGCAGTGAACCCGATGACGATCGCGCTGCTTGCTGGCGGCGTATCTTTGGCGTGCAGTCTGCTGCTGCCGCTCGTTGTGCGACCGCTGCTGGTGCGGCTCGGCATCATGGATGTGCCCAATGAGCGCTCCTCTCATGCACGACCCGTGCTGCGCGGGCTGGGCCTCGCCGTCTTGATCGCCATGGTGATCGCGGGGATCACCGCGGTGCTCTTGCTGCGCAGCGAAGCTTCGGCGTCGCAGGCATGGCCGACGCTGCTCGTCGTGGTCATTGGTTCATTGTGCGCTGGGCTACTTGGGCTCACCGAAGACCTGCGCGGCCTCAGCGTGCCGGTGCGCAGTGTTTTGCTGCTCGTCATCGCACTGCTCGTGCCAGTGCTGCTCATCGCATCCAACGGTGAACCCGTACTCAATTTTGTGGGTACGGGCGGCACCGCCGCGTTGTCCATCGGCGGCACGATCGTGCTCGTGGTCTACGCGGTGCTCTTTATCTCGAGCTACATCAACGTCGCGAACTTCATGGACGGCCTCAACGGCATCAGCGGGTTCCACGGTGTGATCGCCGGGCTCACCTTCGCGGCGGCAGGCTGGCTCACGGGGCACGCGTGGCTGATCGCAGCTGGTTTGATCCTTGCGGCGGGTTTCGCGGGCTTTCTGCCCTGGAACCTGACGAAGCCTGGCGCCTTTCTGGGCGACGTTGGGAGTTACCTGCTGGGCGGCGCAACCGCGATCACGAGTTTTGCGGCACTGCTCGCGGGGGTTCCGCTGCTCGCATCGATCGGTCCCATGGTGATTTACTTCGGTGACGTTGGCGTCACCCTGGTGAAGCGGATGCGCGCCGGCCACAAGTGGGATGAGCCCCACAAGGAGCACACCTACCAGCGCATTCAGCAGATGGGGTACACCCACGTGCAGGCTTCGGCCTGCACCGCGGGCGCCACGCTGCTCGCGTCGCTGCTGGGCTTGGCCTCGTGCTTTGTCGGGCTGCTCGGCACGCTCACGCTGCTGGTCGCGGGCCTGGTGGTGCTGGGTGTGTACCTTGCGCTTCCGAAGCTGCTGCCCCTGCGCGCAGCATAGCCACCCTCGCAGCACCCCCAAGGGGGTGCCAAACATGCCGCGACGCGCGGTGAAACGAGAAATAAGACACGCCCGGGTTGCGTGTTCTGCGATGGCGTGCGAGAATATACAGGTTCAGTACTCCACGTTTCCGCGTGGGTCACTGCCAGGCAGTGCATAATCGTCTCAGGCAACTGGGGCTCGGATTAGGCCGCGGGCAGCGAACGAAAACCATACGCATTCTGACGGTCAGGTTTCACCTGTCCGTCTTTGTGTGAGTGGGCCGTCTCCGATCATTCGGGTGCGGTTTTGACAGGTGAACAGAGACCCAGCACGTAGAGCCCTAGGGCTCAGCTATGCCAGGGCGCTGGTACGTAAGACGTCCAATGCGCCGCGTTATGACTGACGCGGGGTAAGACGCAAGTAGAAAGTAGAGATGTCATGGCGGGACAAAAGATCCGCATTCGACTCAAGTCGTATGACCATGAGGTCATCGACAGCTCAGCACGAAAGATCGTTGACACGGTAACCCGCGCGGGTGCAACTGTCATCGGCCCCGTGCCGCTTCCCACCGAGAAGAACGTGATCGCAGTGATCCGTTCGCCTCACAAGTACAAGGACAGCCGCGAACACTTCGAGAAGCGCACGCACAAGCGCCTCATCGACATCGTGGATCCCACGCCCAAGGCAGTCGATTCGCTGATGCGTCTCGATCTCCCTGCCGATGTCAACATCGAGATTAAGCTCTAAGGGGGATCCGAACATGTCAGTAGTACGTAACGTGAAGGGTCTTCTGGGCACCAAGCTCGGTATGACGCAGGTATGGGACGAGAACGGCAATGTCGTTCCCGTGACCGTGATCGAACTGGCCCCCAACGTGGTCACGCAGATCCGCACCCCCGAGGTCGACGGCTACAGCGCCGTGCAGATCGCCGCGGGCCAGATTGACCCCCGCAAGGTGAACAAGCCGACCGCGGGTCACTTCGAGAAGGCAGGCGTTACGCCTCGCCGTCACCTGACTGAGGTACGCACGGCTGACGCCGCTGAGTACGCACTCGGCCAGGAGCTCACCGTCGACGCCACCTTCGAGGCTGGCCAGAAGGTCGACGTCGTGGGTACCTCGAAGGGCAAGGGCTTCGCCGGCGTCATGAAGCGTCACAACTTCAAGGGTGTCTCGGCTTCGCACGGTGCTCACCGTAACCACCGCAAGCCCGGTTCCATTGGCGGCGCGTCGACCCCCGGTCGCGTGTTCCGTGGACACCGCATGGCTGGACGTATGGGTGGCGAGCGCGTAACCGTGCAGAACCTCATCGTTCAGGCGATCGACGCAGAGAAGGGCCTCATCCTGGTGAAGGGTGCAGTTCCCGGTGCTCGCGGTCGTCTCGTTTTCGTTCGCAACGCAGTGAAGGGGGCGTAGTTCATGGCTACCGCTACCAAGCTCGAGGTGCTCGACGCCAAGGGGCAGAAGGCTGGGTCGGTTGACCTGCCGGAGTCCATCTTCGCTGCCGAGACCAATGTCCCGTTGATCCACCAGGTGGTCACCGCTCAGCTCGCAGCTGCGCGCCAGGGCACGCACAAGACCAAGAACCGTGGCGAACGCTCCGGTTCAGGTGTCAAGCCGTTCAAGCAGAAGGGTACCGGCCGCGCCCGTCAGGGTTCGGTTCGTATGCCTCAGCACCGCGGCGGCGGCATCGTTCACGGTCCCGTGCCCCGCGATTACTCGCAGCGCACGCCCAAGAAGATGATCGCTGCAGCACTCATCGGCCTGCTTTCGGATCGCACCCGTGCGAACCGCCTGCACGTTGTTGACAGCTTCGGCATCGAGAACAAGCCCAGCACGAAGGCCGCACGCGATTACCTCGCACAGGTCGCTCCGGGCAACCGCGTTCTCGTTGTGATCGCTCGCGAAGATGAAGTTACCGCGCTCAGCGTGCGTAACCTCCCGTTCGTGCACGTCCTGTTCCAGGATCAGCTCAACGCCTACGATGTGGTCGTCAGTGACGATCTCGTCTTTACCAAGGCTGCTTTCGACGCGTTCGTCGCAAGCCGCGCCGCCAAGGAGGACACGAAGTGAGCCTGAACAAGTCTGCACACGACGTCATCATCCGCCCCATCGTTTCCGAGAAGAGCTACGGCCTGATCGACGCAAACGGCCAGTACACCTTCGAGGTACAGCCGACTGCGACGAAGACCGAGATCAAGTTCGCAATCGAGACGGTTTTTGGAGTTAAGGTCGCTTCGATCAACACTCTGAACCGCAAGGGCAAGACCCGCCGCACCAAGTTTGGCCAGGGCAAGCGCAAGGATACCAAGCGCGCCATTGTCAAGCTGAAGTCGGGCTCCATCGACATCTTCACGGCTGCGCTGTAGAAGGGGCGAAGAGGAACACACTATGGCTATTCGTAAGTACAAGCCGACGACCCCCGGTCGTCGCGGGTCGAGCGTCGCCGATTTCGCCGAGATCACGCGCTCCACGCCTGAAAAGGCGCTGCTGCGTCCGCTCCCCAAGACGGGCGGTCGTAACAACCAGGGTCGTATCACCACGCGTCACATCGGTGGCGGCCACAAGCGTCAGTACCGCGTCATCGACTTCCGTCGTCATGACAAGGACGGCGTAAACGCCAAGGTTGCTCACATTGAGTACGATCCCAACCGCACGGCGCGCATCGCGCTTCTGCACTACGTGGATGGCACGAAGCGATACATCATCGCTCCGAACAAGCTCAACCAGGGTGACATCATTGAGTCGGGCGCACTGGCCGATATCAAGCCGGGTAACAACCTCCCGCTGAAGAACATCCCCACGGGTACTGTTATTCACGCGATCGAGCTGAAGCCCGGTGGCGGAGCAAAGATGGCACGTTCGGCAGGCGCATCAGTGCGTCTCGTCGCTAAGGACGGCCCCTACGCTCAGCTGCGTCTGCCCTCAGGTGAAATCCGCAACGTTGATCTGCGCTGCCGCGCAACGATCGGCGAGGTCGGTAACGCCGAGCAGTCCAACATCAACTGGGGTAAGGCCGGCCGTATGCGCTGGAAGGGCGTACGCCCGACCGTTCGTGGCGTCGTCATGAACCCTGTTGATCACCCGCACGGTGGTGGCGAAGGCCGCACCTCAGGTGGCCGTCACCCGGTCAGCCCGTGGGGCCAGAAGGAAGGCCGTACGCGGCATTCGAACAAGGAAAGCGACAAGCTCATTGTTCGCCGCCGCAACGTCGGCAAGAAGCGCTAGTCCGCGGGTAGGAGAGAGTAGAAGATGCCTCGTAGTCTCAAGAAGGGCCCCTTCGTTGATAATCACCTGCTAAACAAGGTGGTTGTCCAGAACGAAGCTGGCACCAAGAATGTGATCAAGACCTGGTCGCGCCGTTCGATGATTATTCCCGGCATGCTGGGACACACCATCGCGGTTCACGACGGTCGCAAGCACATTCCCGTATTCATCACCGAAACCATGGTTGGTCACAAGCTGGGCGAATTTGCGCCCACTCGCACCTTCCGTGGCCACGTGAAGGACGACAAGAAGGGCCGTCGCCGCTAAGCGGCGACGTGAAGGAGGAAGAGAAATGGTGGAGTCGACCGCAAGTCTGCGTCATATCCGCATTACCCCCCAGAAGGCCCGTCGCGTTGTTGACCTGGTTCGTGGAAAGAACGCGCAGGAGGCCCTGGCCATCCTGAAGTTCGCACCTCAGGCTGCAGCTGAGCCCGTGTTCAAGCTGGTTGCTTCGGCAATCGCTAACGCACGTGTGAAGGCCGAGAAGGAGAACCTGCGTCTGAACGAAGACGAGCTCGTTATCGCTCGTGCTTTTGTTGACGAGGGCGCAACGCTGAAGCGTTTCCGCCCCCGTGCACAGGGCCGCGCGTTCCGTATCAACAAGCGCACGAGCCACATCACGGTTGTTATTCAGTCCGCTGATGAGCTTGCAACCGCGAAGAAGGGAGCCAACTAATGGGCCAGAAGATTCATCCCTATGGCTTCCGCCTCGGGATCACCACTGATCACGTCTCGCGTTGGTTCTCGGACTCGACCAAGAAGGGTCAGCGTTACGCTGACTACGTGGCCGAGGACATCAAGATCCGTCTGCACCTGACCAAGCAGCTCGATCGTGCCGGCGTTTCACGCGTCGAGATCGAGCGCACCCGTGACCGTGTTCGTGTGGATATCCACTCGGCACGCCCCGGTATCGTCATTGGCCGTCGCGGCGCAGAGGCAGAGCGTATTCGCGCTGACCTCGAGAAGCTCACGGGCAAGCAGATCCAGCTGAACATCCTCGAGGTCAAGAACCCCGAGGCTGACGCTCAGCTCGTTGCACAGGGTGTAGCCGAGCAGCTCGCTGCTCGCGTGGCATTCCGCCGTGCAATGCGCAAGGGTCTCCAGGGCGCACAGCGCGCTGGTGCCAAGGGCATCCGCATCCAGGTCTCAGGCCGCCTTGGCGGCGCCGAGATGAGCCGCTCGGAGTTCTACCGTGAGGGTCGTGTGCCGTTGCACACCCTTCGCGCGAACATCGATTACGGTTTCTACGAGGCAAAGACCACCTTCGGCCGTATCGGCGTGAAGGTTTGGATCTACAAGGGTGACCTGACCAACAAGGAACTCGCGCGCGAGCAGGCGGCTCAGAAGCCGTCTCGCGACCGTGGCGATCGCCGTCGTGCACCTCGTGGTGCACAGGCCGAGGCTGCACCCGCTGCAGCAGGAGCGGAGAAGTAAGCATGCTGATTCCCCGTCGAGTCAAGTACCGCAAGCAGCACCACCCCGGTCGTAGTGGCCAGGCAAAGGGCGGCACGAAGGTTTCCTTCGGCGAATTCGGTATCCAGGCCCTCACCCCCGCTTATGTGACGAACCGTCAGATCGAGTCCGCTCGTATCGCGATGACCCGTCACATCAAGCGTGGTGGCAAGGTATGGATCAACATCTACCCCGATCGTCCTCTTACCAAGAAGCCTGCGGAAACCCGCATGGGTTCGGGTAAGGGTTCGCCCGAGTGGTGGGTGGCCAACGTCAAGCCGGGCCGCGTCCTCTTTGAGGTCGCTGGCGTTGACGAGGAGCTTGCGCGCGAGGCACTGACCCGCGCAATCCACAAGCTTCCTCTGAAGGCCCGCATTATTAAGCGCGAGGAGGGCGACGCGTAATGGCGATCGGGACCAAAGAACTGGCTATCACGGAGCTAGATTCATACGAGAACGAGCGTTTGGCTGAAGAGCTCAAGAAGGCTAAGGCCGAGCTGTTCAACCTGCGCTTCCAGTCGGCCACGGGCCAGCTGGAAAGCCACGGCCGCGTTCGCCAGGTAAAGCGCGACATCGCTCGCATTTACACTGTGCTGCGTGAGCGCGAGCTCGGCATTCGGGTAACCCCCGTAGCCGCGCCGGCTAAGGCCGCTAAGGCCACCAAGAAGACCGAGCAGGCGGACGCCGCCGCTGACACGAAGGAGGCCTAATCATGGCTGAGGTCGAGAAGGAACAGCGCGCCGACCGTAAGGCTCGCCGCGGCTACGTCGTCAGCGACAAGATGGACAAGACCATCGTCGTTGAGGTCGAGGACCGCGTTAAGCACCCGCTTTACGGCAAGGTGCTGCGCCGTGCGTCCAAGGTGAAGGTTCACGACGAGCTGAACGCCGCTGGCGTTGGCGATCTCGTGCTCATCCACGAGACCCGTCCGCTGAGCGCCTCCAAGCGCTGGCGCCTGGTCGAGATCCTCGAGAAGGCGAAGTAAGCCTCAGGCTTACTGAGTAAGGAGTAGCTAGTGATTCAGCAGGAATCCCGACTCAAGGTTGCCGATAACACCGGCGCCAAGGAGTTGCTTACCATTCGTGTTCTCGGAGGTTCGCGTCGTCGTTACGCCGGTCTCGGTGACACGATCGTCGCGACCGTCAAGGACGCGATCCCCGGCGGTAACGTGAAGAAGGGTGACGTCGTCAAGGCTGTTATCGTTCGCACGCGCAAGTCGACTCGTCGCGTTGATGGCTCGTACATCAGCTTCAGCGAGAACGCTGCCGTCATCCTGAAGGCCGACGGGGAGCCCCGCGGCACCCGTATCTTCGGGCCGGTCGGTCGTGAGCTTCGCGATAAGAAGTTCATGAAGATCGTCTCACTCGCACCGGAGGTGATCTAGTCCTATGGGCATGAAGATCAAGAAGGGTGACCTCGTAGAGGTCATCTCGGGCCCGTCGCAGGAACGCGGCGGCTACAAGGGCAAGCAGGGCGTTGTTCTCGAGGTTTTCACCGAGACGAGCCGCGTGCTCGTTGAAGGCGTGAACTTCGTTACGAAGCACGTTCGTGTTGGCCAGTCAAGCCAGGGCGCCCGCGAGGGTGGCATCGAGACCGTTGAGGCCCCGATCCACATCTCTAACGTCGCCGTTGTCGACCCCGAGACGAAGAAGCCCACTCGCGTTGGCTTCCGCGTTGAAGAGGTTGAGAAGGATGGCAAGAAGAAGACCGTGCGCGTTCGTTACGCCAAGAAGTCTGGGAAGGACCTCTGATGACTGATCAGGCTGTCAAGATCCAGCCCCGCCTGAAGCAGCAGTACCGGGAAGTAATTGTTCCCGCGCTGAAGGAAGAGTTCGCTTTCGAAAACGTCATGCAGGTTCCCGGCCTTGTTAAGGTTGTTGTGAACACTGGCGTTGGCGAAGCAGCACGCGATAGCAAGGTTATTGAGGGCGCAATTGCTGACCTCATCAAGATCACGGGTCAGCGACCCATGGTCACCAAGGCTCGCAAGTCGATCGCACAGTTCAAGCTGCGCGAGGGCCAGGCCATTGGCGCACACGTCACGCTTCGTGGCGATCGTGCCTGGGAATTCCTGGACCGTCTTGTGAACCTCGCACTGCCCCGTATCCGCGATTTCCGCGGTCTTTCGGCCAAGCAGTTCGACGGAAACGGCAACTACACCTTCGGATTGACTGAGCAGAGTGTATTCCACGAGATCGATCAGGATAAGATTGACCGCGTGCGTGGCTTCGACATCACTGTTGTAACCACGGCCAAGACTGACGACGAGGGTCGTGCGCTGCTTCGCGCGCTCGGCTTCCCCTTCAAGTCAGAGTAATTAAATAGTCCAAGCGGCACGGGTGCCCGGAGATTTCTCCGGGCACCCGCACCGTGTGTCACCCAGGTCACGCTCCTTGTACCGGAGCGTGATACCAGGCGAGAAAGAAAGAGTCAATCATGACGATGACTGATCCGGTCGCAGATATGCTGACCCGACTGCGCAACGCAAATAGCGCACATCATGACGACGTTTCGCTTCCCGGCTCAAAGCTGAAGGAGCGGATCGCAGAGATCCTCAAGCGCGAGGGCTACATCAAGGACTGGAAGGTCGAACCCGCACGCGTGGGCACCTCGATCACCATGTCGCTGAAGTATGGTCCTAACCGCGAGCGCTCGATCCAGGGGATCAAGCGCGTGTCAAAGCCCGGCCTGCGTGTTTACGCAGCCTCAACCGAGATCCCCAACGTTCTCGGCGGCCTTGGCATTGCGATCCTGTCCACCTCTTCGGGCCTCCTCACGGGGCGCGAGGCCGATCAGAAGGGCGTAGGCGGGGAAGTCCTCGCTTACGTGTGGTAAGACGTCATGTCACGTATTGGTAAGCTTCCCATCACCGTTCCCGGTGGTGTAGATGTAAAGATCGACGGCCAGAACGTCACGGTCAAGGGTGCGAAGGGCGAGCTCACGCTCACCATCGCAGAGCCCATCCGCGCGTCGGTTGAGGACGGCCAGATTCTGGTTTCGCGCCCCAACGACGAGCGCGATTCCCGAGCACTGCACGGTTTGACCCGCACGCTCATCAACAACAACATCATCGGTGTGACCGAGGGCTACTCCAAGCAGCTCGAGGTCGTTGGCACCGGTTACCGCGTGCAGCTGAAGGGCACGGGCCTCGAGCTCGCACTCGGCTTCTCGCACCCGGTTCTTGTTGACGCACCTGAGGGCATCACGCTCTCGGTTGAAGGCAACACGAAGATCACCGTTTCGGGGATCTCAAAGCAGGGGGTCGGAGAGGCCGCCGCTAACATCCGCAAGCTGAAGAAGCCGGAGCCCTACAAGGGCAAGGGCATTCGCTACGCTGGCGAGATTGTCCGTCGCAAGGCTGGAAAGGCTGGTAAGTAAGATGGCCGCTTCAATTTCCCGCGGTAAGGGACGTACGGCTGCGCGAGTACGCCGCCACACCCGCCTGCGTAAGAAGATCGTCGGCACGGAGACTCGTCCCCGTCTCGCAGTGACGCGCTCAGCGCGCCACATCTTCGTTCAGGTTATCGACGATTCCAAGGGCTTCACCCTGGCATCGGCTTCGACCATGGAAGCCGATCTTCGTGCTTTCGAGGGCGACAAGACCGCCAAGGCCCGCAAGGTCGGCGAGCTTGTAGCCGAGCGCGCTAAGAGCGCCGGCATCGACGCTGTGGTCTTCGACCGCGGTGGCAGCCGGTACGCCGGCCGCGTTGCAGCGATCGCCGATGGCGCTCGCGAAGGGGGGCTGACCCTGTGAGTAACGAGACTAAGGAGCAGCAAGTGTCTGCAGAGACTCCGGCTGAGACCCAGACTGCGACCGCAACTGCGCCCGCACAGGATCACCGCAGCGAGCCGCGCGAACAGCGTCGTGGCAGCCGCGATCGTGGTACCCGTAACGAGCGTGGTGGCCGTGACCGCAACGAGAGCCAGTTCCTCGAGCGCGTCGTCACGATCAACCGCGTGTCGAAGGTCGTCAAGGGCGGCCGTCGCTTCAGCTTCACCGCGCTCGTCGTGGTTGGCGATGGCAACGGTACCGTTGGCGTTGGCTACGGCAAGGCGAAGGAAGTTCCCCTCGCTATTGCAAAGGGCGTCGAAGAAGCCAAGAAGAACTTCTTCCGCGTGCCTCGCGTAGGCAGCACCATTCCCCACCCCGTGCAGGGTGAGGCAGCAGCCGGTGTGGTTCTGCTTCGTCCCGCAGCCGCAGGTACCGGTGTTATCGCCGGTGGCCCTGTTCGCGCCGTACTCGAGTGCGCTGGCATCCACGACGTTCTGAGCAAGTCGCTCGGTTCATCGAACACCCTGAACATCGTGCATGCGACCGTTAAGGCCCTGCAGCTGCTCGAGGAGCCCCGCTCCGTTGCAGCTCGCCGTGGCCTTGACTTCGACCGCGTCGCCCCGGCTCGCATTGTGCGCGCTGAGGCGAAGGCCGCGGCCGACGCTGCGAAGGCAAAGGCAGGTGCGTAATGGCTGTGAGCCTGAAGATTACGCAGACGAAGTCCATTATCAGCGAGAAGCAGAACCAGCGTGACACGCTGCGCAGCCTCGGCCTCAAGAAGATCGGTCAGACGGTCGTTCGCGAGGACACGAAGGCAAACCGCGGTTACGTTCGCGCTGTTGCTCACCTGGTAGAGGTTGAGGAGATCGACGCATGAGCGAGAACATCGAGGAGCGCGGAAGCGTTCTGAAGGCTCACCACCTTCGCCCCGCAGCGGGTTCTAAGAAGAGCAAGACCCGCGTGGGTCGTGGCGAGGGATCCAAGGGTAAGACCGCAGGCCGCGGCACCAAGGGCACCAAGGCACGTTACCAGGTTCGGGTTGGCTTTGAGGGTGGGCAGATGCCTCTGCACATGCGCACCCCCAAGCTGCGCGGCTTCAAGAACCCGTTCCGTACCGAGTACCAGGTAGTGAACGTGGCGAAGCTTGCCGAGCTGTACCCCCAGGGTGGAGAGGTCACGATTGCTGACCTCGTCGCCAAGGGCGCAGTCCGTGCAAACCACCCCGTAAAGGTCCTCGGCGACGGCGACCTGCAGGTTAAGCTCACCGTTTCGGTCGACAAGGTCTCTGGCTCAGCTGAGCAGAAGATCGTTGCCGCCGGTGGCGAGATCAAGTAAGTATCCTTTCTGATACTTGAGTCACGCACGCTTTGGCGTAAATGACTGGGGGAGAGGTAGACCGGTGAGATCACCGGTCTACCTCACCCCTTTTTTTATGGATTTTATCGTCGCCGATAGTTGCGGCGGTTTCATACAGTCACACGCTGGCGTGTAGGCTGGTGCAATCGGTTCTCGTCGTTAGGCGAAGGCCCCAGGCGACGTTTCCCAGGAGGCAGATTTTGTTCAGCGCCATCGGACGGATCTTTAGGACCCCGGATCTGAGACGGAAGATCGTATTTACACTTGCGATCGTTTCTCTCTTCCGGCTCGGTTCGTTTATCCCGACGCCGTTCGTTCAGTTCAACAACGTTCAGTCGTGTCTCGCGGCGAACACAGCAGGCGCCTCAGGCCTCTATGAGATGGTGAATCTCTTCAGTGGCGGCGCACTATTGCAGCTTTCAATCTTCGCCCTCGGCATCATGCCGTACATTACGGCGTCGATTATCACGCAGCTGCTGCGCGTAGTGATCCCTCACTTCGAGACGCTCCACAAGGAGGGTCAGGCAGGTCAGGCGAAGCTGACGCAGTACACGCGTTACCTCACGATCGCCCTCGCAGTGCTGCAGTCGACCACGCTGATTACGGTGGCACGCTCAGGTCAGCTCTTCGGCTCGATCGCGAACGACGCCTGCCGCAACCTGGTCTCGCAAGAGTGGTGGGCGATCATCATCATGATCCTCACGATGACCGCGGGCACGGGCCTCATCATGTGGTTCGGCGAGCTCATCACCGAGCGCGGTGTCGGTAACGGCATGTCGATGCTGATCTTCACGTCGATCTCGGCAACGTTCCCCAATGGCATGTGGGTCATCAAGGAGTCGCAGGGCTGGGAGGTCTTCTTCCTCGTGCTCGCAGTGGGTCTCTTGATCGTCGCTGCCGTGGTGTTCGTTGAGCAGTCACAGCGTCGTATCCCCGTGCAGTACGCCAAGCGCGTCGTCGGCCGCCGCACCTACGGTGGCTCGAGCACCTACATTCCGATCAAGGTCAACATGGCAGGCGTGATCCCCGTGATCTTCGCATCTGCGATCTTGTACCTGCCGATGCTGCTCACCCAGTTCAACCAGCCGAAGATCGGTGAAGACCCGAAGCCTTGGGTTGTTTGGGTGCAGAACAGCCTCGTTGACGGTGACCAGCCGCTCTACATGCTGGTCTTCTTCTTGCTCGTGATCGGTTTCACCTTCTTCTACGTGCAGATCACGTTTAACCCTGAAGAAGTGTCAGACAACATGAAGCAGTACGGTGGCTTCGTTCCCGGTATTCGTGCCGGCCGTCCCACCGCTGAGTACCTGAACTATGTGCTGATGCGCATTACCTCGGCAGGTTCGCTCTACCTCGGCGTGATCGCTTTGATCCCGCTTATTGCACTCTCGTTCTTCGGAGCGAACCAGAACTTCCCGTTCGGTGGTGCATCCATCCTGATCATCGTTGGCGTCGGCCTCGAGACAGTCAAGCAAATTGACGCTCAACTGCAGCAGCGCCACTACGAAGGGCTACTTAAGTGACAGTAACTTCCTCAACCCGACTGCTTATTGTGGGCCCGCCTGGTGCGGGCAAGGGCACCCAGGCCACTCGCATCGCAGAGCGCTACGGCGTTCCGGCGATTTCGACCGGCGACATCTTCCGCGCGAACATCAAGGGCGGCACGCCGCTCGGCCAAAAGGTGCAGGCAATCATCGAGAAGGGCGAACTCGTTCCTGATTCGCTGACGAACGAGATTGTTGCCGATCGCCTCACGCAGGCTGACGCTGCAGGCGGGTTTCTACTTGACGGTTACCCCCGCACGGTCGATCAGGTAGCTGCGCTCGACGGCATGCTCGAGGGCAACTCGCTCGATGCCGTTGTGCTGCTCGAGGCTGACACCGATGAGGTTGTTGCCCGACTGCTGAAGCGTGCACAGCTCGAGGGTCGCGCAGATGACACTGAAGACGTGATTCGTCACCGTCAGAGCGTCTACGCAGACCAGACGGCTCCGCTGATCGAGCTGTTCTCGGCTCGTGGCCTGCTGGTGTCGGTTGACGGCATGGGCGGCGTTGATGAAGTGGCCGAGCGCATTGCCGCCGGTCTTGATGCGCAATTGAGCGCGAAGGTGGTTAGCTAACACGTGGCACGGCGGGGAATCCTGAAGCGTTCGATCTACAAGTCACCAGCGCAGCTGCGGCTCATGATCGAGCCCGGTCTCGCGACGGCTGCCGCGCTTGCGGCGGCCCGCGCGGCCATTCGCCCGGGTGTCACCCCGCTCGAACTCGATGCGTTGGCTGAGGCTGCGATTCGCAACCTCGGTGGCGAACCCAACTTCATGCTGGAGCCTGGGTACCGCCACACCATCTGTGCGAACGTGAACAGCGATGTTGTGCACGCCATTCCCACAGATAAGCCGCTCGAACCCGGTGACATCATCGCGGTTGACGCCGGTGCGATCTTGAACGGCTGGAACGGCGACGCGGCATTTACCGCGGTCGTACCGAACCCCGCCGATCCGGAGCGCACGGCGCAGCTCGAGAAGCTCGACCGCGTGACAGAGCTCGCCATGTGGACCGGTATTGCGACGCTTGCGCGCGCAAAGTACCTCAATGAGGTTGGCGAAGCGATCGAGCGGTGCGTGCACCGTGAGAGCGACTTCGGCGTGCTCGAGGACTACATCGGCCACGGCATCGGGCGCAGCATGCACGAGGATCCGCCGGTGTTTAACTACGCCGTGCGCGGTCGCGGGCCCGAGGTCAAGCCCGGTCTCGTCGTCGCGATCGAGCCCATCATTTCTGAGGGCAAGATCGAGACCGTGATCCAAGACGACGGCTGGACAGTCTCAATGGCCGACGGCCGCGCAAGCGCCCAGTGGGAGCACTCGGTCGCCGTGCACGCCGACGGTATCTGGGTGCTGACGGCCGAAGATGGCGGCGCCGCAGGGCTCGCCCCCTTCGGCATCACACCGGTGCCGATTCCGTAATTTTGATCCGGATCCCGCATCGCCCAGCAGCCCCCGTGTTTTCACGGGGGCTGCTGGCGTTTTCGGCCGCGTTGTTACGCCGCGACTTGGTCGACCGGCAAACATCGGCCACGATAGGGGAGAACTCGAAATGCGCGCCCGCGCCTCAATGAGGAGGAACCATGTCCACACTGTCTCATCTGCTGACCGGGTTGAGCACCGGATCCATTCGCGTGATCGACCTCACCAACCCGCTGTCGGCGTCGACGCCGACGCTGCGGTTGCCCGCCCCGTTCGCGAACCTCATCGACTTCAGCCTCGAAGAAGTGAGCGCGTACAACGAGCCCGGCCCGTTTTGGAAGCACCAAAATATTCACACCGGTGAGCACATCGGTACCCACCTCGATGCGCCCGTGCACTGGGTGTCGGGCCGCGACGGGCTTGACGTGTCACAGATTCTGCCCGAGCGGCTCGTGGGCCCCGCCGCTGTCATCGACCACAGCGCAGATGCTGCGGCCGACCCCGATTTTCTGCTTGAGATCGCGCACGTTGAAGCGTGGGAGGCTGAGCACGGCCGGCTCGAAGCCGGCAGCTGGCTGCTGTACCGCACCGGCTGGGATCGTTTCGCGCACGACCAAGACGCGTTCTTGAATGCCGATGAGGCCGGATCGCACACGCCGGGCATCTCGGCCGAGTGTGCCCTGTGGCTGTCGACCGAGCGTGAGATCTCGGGGCTCGGCGTCGAAACCGTGGGCATCGATTGGGGTCGCGGGCATGAACTCGACCCGCCCTTCCCCGTGCACTACCACCTGCTCGGTAACGACAAGTACGGGGTGACGAGCCTGCAGAACCTCGCGAGCCTGCCCGCGACGGGCGCGATGATCATCGTCTCACCGCTGCCAATCGTGGGCGGCACCGCCAGCCCCGCGCGCGTGTTCGCGTTTGTAGAACAGGCTTAGCGGTGGCACACGCTCCCGCACACGCTGCCCCGGCCGCGGCTGCACCCGAAACGATTTCGGTCGCCGAGGCGGTCGCGCAGACGCTCGCGGCGCTGGGCGCCGGCCACTGCTTCGGGGTGGTGGGCTCGGGCAACTTTGAGATCACGAACGCGCTGCGCGCCAGCGGCGTCCCATTTACGGCGGCGCGGCACGAGGGCGGGGCCGCGACCATGGCCGACGCTTACGCGCGCATGTCGGGCCGTGTGGGGCTGGTGAGCGTGCACCAGGGGTGCGGCCTAACCAACGCAGCCACCGGCATCGGCGAAGCGGCCAAGAGCCGCACGCCGGTGATTGTGCTCGCGGCCGAAGCGACGGCGGCGAGCGTCGGGTCGAATTTCTCGATGGATCAGCCGGGGCTCGCGCGCGCGGTGACCGCCGAGGTGCACCGGGTGCACTCGGCGGGCAGCGCCATCGCCGACACGGTGCGCGCGTTTCGCACGGCACGTGATCAGCGCCGCACCGTCGTGCTGAACCTGCCGCTGAACGTGCAGGGGGAGCGGGTGCCCGCAGCGCAGGTACGTGCCCTGCAGGCGACGCCGCCTCCCGTGCCGATGCGGGCGGGTGACGAAGCGGTGACCGCGCTCACTGAGCTGCTGGCGGCGGCTGAGCGGCCCGTGCTGGTCGCCGGCCGTGGCGGGCGGGGCGCAGGCCAAGCGCTGCGTGCCCTCGCGGCCGAATCTGGCGCGCTGTTGGCCACCTCGGCCGTCGCGCACGGCTTGTTTCGCGGTGACGACTTTGACCTGGGCATTTCGGGCGGCTTCTCGTCGCCGCTCACCGCAGAGCTGATCTCGGGCGCCGACCTGATCGTCGGCTTTGGCTGCGCGCTGAACATGTGGACGATGCGGCACGGCCGACTGATTACCGCAGGCACCCGGGTGGCGCAGGTCGACCTCGACGAAGCCGCGCTGGGCGCGCAGCGACCGATCGACCTCGGCGTGCTGGGCGACAGCGCGGCGACCGCCGAGGCCGTCACGGCGCAGCTGCGCGCACGCGATGCTGCGCGGGGGAACGCTGCCGATGGGGGTGCTCGGCACGGCGGGTACCGCACTGAAGCAAATCGGATCCGGATCAAGGCCGCGGCCCGTTGGCGCGATACGCCCACGCCCGATTTGAGCGGGGGCGGCAAGATCGATCCCCGCGAGCTGAGCCGCGTGCTCGATGAGTACTTGCCCGCAGAGCGCATTGTGTCGATCGATTCGGGCAACTTTATGGGATACCCGAGCGCATACCTCGATGTGCCCGATGAATTTGGTTTCTGCTTTACCCAGGCGTTCCAGTCGATTGGGCTGGGGCTCGGCACGGCCATTGGGGCCGCGCTCGCGCAGCCGGGCCGGCTGCCGGTGCTCGGTACTGGCGACGGTGGGTTCTTGATGGGCATCAGTGAGCTCGAAACCGCGGTGCGGCTGCGGCTGCCACTGGTGTGCATCGTCTACAACGACGCCGCCTATGGCGCCGAGGTGCACCACTTTGGCGGGGGAGCGACGCCGCCAGATATGGGGGCCGTCGAGTTTCCTGACACTGACATCGCCGCAATTGCGCGCGGATTTGGGGCGACCGGCATCACGGTGCGCGGCGTCGCAGATCTCGCTCCCGTGCGCGAGTGGCTCGCATCTGCGCCCACAGCACCGCTGGTGATTGACGCCAAAATCGCCTCTGACGGCGGCGCATGGTGGCTCGCGGAGGCCTTCGCTGGGCACTAGCGACCGCTCGCGAAAATAATAATTCGCTTTGTGAGGGTCCCAGGGCTTTACAAACGGGATCAGGGCGGCTACTCTTGATCTTTGGTGCTTTGCGCCTGTTTTTGCGTTCGCAAAAGCAAGGTCAGAGCATTCGCATGACCAGCATAACTACTAGGCGACAGTGAGGCTATGGCGAAGAAAGACGGCGTCATCGAGATCGAGGGACACGTTGTCGAGGCTCTGCCCAACGCGATGTTCCGCGTTGAGCTGACCAATGGACACAAAGTGCTCGCTCATATCTCGGGCAAGATGCGTCAGCACTACATCCGCATCCTCCCCGGGGACCGCGTGATCGTGGAGCTGACGCCCTACGATCTGAGCCGCGGCCGCATCGTCTACCGCTACAAGTAGACGCTGGAAAGTAACGGCGCGCGGCACCCTGCGCGTACGAGGACAGCGAATCGTTAAGGAAACATCATGAAGGTAAAGCCCAGCGTTAAGAAGATCTGCGACAAGTGCAAGGTCATCCGCCGCCACGGTAACGTCATGGTGATCTGCGAGAACCCGCGTCACAAGCAGCGCCAGGGTTAATTTAACCCCGGTCCTTTGGGACTTGCAGAACACGTAATTGAATATCTAATCGCGCATCTAAGAACCCGCGCAGCGCAAGCTGAGTGGGGGACACCTCGGGTCGGAGGCCCGAATCCCCGATGCGCATCACACCTCCACTACCGCCAAGGAGAGCCAGAATGGCACGTCTCGCCGGAGTAGATATCCCACGCGATAAGCGCGTTGAGATTGCACTCACATACATTTACGGCGTCGGCCGTACCAGCGCGCTGAAGACGCTCGCTGAGACCGGGATCGACGGCAACATCCGCGTCAAGGATCTCACCGACGAGCAGCTGGTGCTGCTTCGCGACCACATTGAAGGTAACTTCAAGGTTGAGGGTGACCTTCGCCGTGAGGTCGCAGCCGACATCCGCCGTAAGGTCGAGATCGGTAGCTACCAGGGTATTCGCCACCGCAAGGGCATGCCTGTGCACGGTCAGCGCACCAAGACGAACGCTCGTACCCGTAAGGGCCCGAAGCGCACCGTCGCCGGCAAGAAGAAGTAACTGCCGGTCCGTTAGACCTACACACAGAGCTTTTCAGGAGAATACTCAATGGCTGCACCAAAGACTGCGGCGCGCAAGCCGCGTCGTAAGGACAAGAAGAACGTTGCAGTGGGCCAGGCCCACATCAAGTCAACGTTCAACAACACGATCGTTTCGATCACGGACACCACCGGTGCTGTGATCAGCTGGGCTTCCTCAGGTGGAGTTGGCTTCAAGGGTTCGCGTAAGTCGACTCCCTTCGCTGCTCAGCTCGCTGCTGAGTCAGCTGCGCGCAAGGCGCAGGAGCACGGCATGAAGAAGGTTGACGTCTTCGTAAAGGGCCCCGGCTCAGGTCGCGAGACGGCGATCCGTTCGCTGCAGGCCGCTGGTCTCGAGGTTGGGTCGATCAACGACGTAACCCCGCAGACGCACAACGGCTGCCGCCCCACGAAGCGTCGTCGCGTCTAACGCACGAGTACGAGCGCGTGATGGTGTGCCGCGAACTTTCGCGGCACACCTTCCCTTCCCTCATTCCCGATACCGCATGAGTCATATAGCGGACTCCAGCGAAAGGACCACACAACGTGCTCATTGCACAGCGACCCACTCTGACTGAAGAATCGATCTCCGAGTTCCGTTCGCGTTTCGCGATCGAACCGCTCGAGCCCGGCTTCGGATACACGCTCGGCAACTCGCTTCGCCGCACGCTACTGTCGTCGATTCCCGGCGCCGCAGTGACGAGCGTTCGTTTCGAAGGTGTCGCCCACGAGTTCACCACCATTCCTGGTGTGACCGAGGACGTCACCGAGATCATCTTGAACATCAAGGGCCTCGTCGTCTCTAGCGAGCACGACGAGCCGATCACCGCTTACCTGCGTAAGACTGGCGCTGGCGAAGTTACGGCAGCTGATATCTCTGCACCCGCTGGTGTCGAGATTCACAACCCGGAACTCGTAATCGCAACGCTCAGCGACTCGGCTCAGTTTGAGCTCGAGCTGACGATCGAGCGTGGCCGTGGCTACGTTTCGGCCGCGCAGAACCGCAACGACGACGCCGAGGTTGGCCGCATTCCGGTCGACTCGATTTACTCGCCGGTACTGAAGGTGACTTACCGCGTCGAGGCAACTCGTGCCGGTGAGCGCACTGACTTCGACCGCCTGGTCGTTGACGTTGAGTCGAAGCCTGCGATCACTCCTCGTGATGCGATTGCATCGGCTGGTTCAACTCTGGTGGAGCTGTTTGGCCTCGCTCGCGAGCTGAACACCGCTGCCGAGGGCGTAGAGATCGGTCCTGCACCGGTCGAGGTTGTGGCCGAGGGCGAGCTGTCGATCCCGATCGAGGATCTCGATCTTTCGGTTCGCAGCTACAACTGCCTGAAGCGTGAGGGCATCAACACGGTGAGCGAGCTCGTAGCGCTTTCCGAGGCTCAGCTCATGAACATCCGTAACTTCGGCCAGAAGTCCGTATTCGAGGTGCGCGATAAGCTCACCGAGATGGGTCTTTCACTGAAGGACGCTGTTCCCGGGTTTGATGGCGCTCAGTTCTACAGCTACGAAGACGACAACAACTAACGATCCGGCATCGCCTGCCTGATCACACCCCGATGGAGTAAATCATGCCTAAGCCCACTAAGGGCGCCCGCCTCGGAGGCGGCCCCGCACACGAGCGCCTGATGCTCAACCAGATGGCCTCGCAGCTCTTCGAGCACAAGCGTATCCAGACGACTGAGACCAAGGCAAAGCGCCTGCAGCCCCTGGCTGAGCGCCTGGTGACCTTCGCGAAGCGTGGAGATCTGCACGCTCGCCGTCGCGTCATGCGTCGCATCCTCGACGATTCAGTGGTACACGAGCTCTTCACCGAGATCGCACCCCTGGTCGAGAACCGCGAAGGTGGCTACACCCGCATCATCAAGACGGGTTACCGCAAGGGCGACCGCGCTCCCCTCGCAGTAATCGAGCTCGTTCTCGAGCCCGTAAACCCGAAGCCCAAGAAGGCCGCTAAGGCTGAGGCTCCCGCAGCTGAGGAAGCTCCCGTTGTGGAAGCTCCCGCAGTTCAGGAAGCCGCTGAGGCAGCTGCTGAGTAATTCTCGGTAGCGTTTCGAAAACGCCCCATCGATCGTCATGATCGGTGGGGCGTTTTCGTATCTGCGGGCGTGTGGGGGAGTGTGCCCAGCCGCGCTGCGTGTGGTCGCTTAGGAAAGCGAGGGCGCATTCCAACGCAGGGTCGCGAGCACGTGTTGCCGCGAGGCGTGCTCGATTTCGGCGGCGTCGGCCCCCGCGATGATGAGCTCGAGAATGTGGGTGTGCTCGCGCACCGACTCCTGCGCGCGTGACACGCAGATCAGGTGCCTCGCGTCTCGCAGATTGGCGAACCGGGCCCACTCGGTGCGCGCCAGGTCGAGCACCCGCTGGTTGGGGCAAAACGTGTTGATTGTCTCGTGAAACTTGGCGTTGAGGGCGCTGTACTGTTTCGAATCGAAGGATTCGAGCAGCGCGGTCAGCTCATCATTGATGCTGCGTGCGTGTGCCAGACCCGTCTCGTCGATGTGCGCAGCAGCGAGTGAAGCGGCCAGGCCATCGAGCATGGCGAGGGACTCCATACCCTCGCGATACGCGCGCGAGTCAAACGCGGCCAGCCGGGCCCCAACGTTGTGCTCGAGCGTGACGATGCCCTCGGCGGTGAGGCGTTGAATCGCCTCGCGCACGGGCACGATGCTGAACCCCAGCTCGAGCGCAATCTCGCCGGGCAGCAGCCGAGCCTCGGGCTCGAACTCGCCGCCCTCGATACGTGCGCGCAGGTAATCGTATGCGCGCTGACGCTTACTGGGGGAGCCACCACGTGCCCGCTGGGGGGTGGTACTGATGCTGGGCACTGCATGCCTCGCCTTCGAAGTGCAATTGAATGAACGCAGGTTGAGCGCGCGTTCATGGGGGTGTCAGTAGGCTACCGCACCCACGTTACGTCACTGTTGCGTGCGAGCGGATCGTTTAACTTGACAATGCGATCTTATATTATAAGATTTGCAACGGGCCGAAATTACGGTCGCTTTTTGTTTTGACAAGGGAGTCACCACGGCCATGAACGCGCACCTCGCAGCGTCTGATCTGCTCACGCAGACCGGAACGATCTCGACCCCGAAAGACCGGCGTCGCGTCGTCTTCGCGACGGTCATCGGCACCACCGTTGAGTGGTACGACTTCTTCATTTACGCTTCTGCGGCTGGCCTCGTCTTCGGGCAGCTCTTCTTCGCTCCCGCGGGGGCTCAGTTCGCCACGGTGCTGGCGTTCATTTCGGTGGGCATCAGCTTCCTCTTCCGCCCGCTCGGAGCGTTTCTCGCCGGCCACTTCGGCGACAAATACGGCCGCCGTGTCGTGCTGATGATCGCCCTCATTGTGATGGGCATCTCGACCGCGCTGATCGGTTTGCTGCCGAGCTTCACCTCAATCGGTATCGCTGCCCCCATCTTGCTGGTGCTGCTGCGCGTGCTGCAGGGCATCTCGGCCGGCGGTGAGTGGGGCGGCGCCGCACTCATGGCGGTTGAGCACGCTCCTAAGGATCGCCGCGGCCTGTTCGGGGCGGCGCCGCAGGTTGGTGTGCCCCTCGGGTTGCTGCTCGCCTCAGGCTCAATGGCCATCATGGCCGTGATCGCTCCCGGCGACGCGTTCCTCGAGTGGGGCTGGCGCATTCCGTTCCTGTTCTCGATCGTGCTCGTCTTCATCGGCTACTACATTCGCCGTCGCGTCGAAGAAAGCCCTGTATTCCTCGAGATCGCCGAGCGAAAAGAGCAGACCCAGGCTCCCGTTGTGAAGCTGTTTCGCAAGCACTGGCTGCTCGTCATCGTCGCTGCACTCGTCGTCGCGGGTAACAACGCAATCGGCTACATGACCACCGGTGGCTACATTCAGAACTACTCCACCGACCCCGAGGGTCCGATTGGCTTCGACCGTGAGCCCGTGCTGTTTGCTATCGCCGCGTCGGGTGTGACCTGGTTTATCTCCACCTGGTTCGCCGGTTGGCTGAGCGACAAGATCAACCGTCGCCGCACCTACGTCATCGGCTGGGTGCTGCAGCTCGCGGGCGTGCTCGCACTCTTCCCGCTCGTCAACACCGGTGAAATCGGGCTGCTCTTCCTCGGCTGTGCCTTCTTGACGGTGGGGCTTGGCTTCACCTACGGCCCACAGTCAGCGCTCTACTCTGAGCTGTTCCCCGCCTCGGTGCGCTTCTCGGGTGTCTCGATCGCTTACGCCATCGGTTGCATCCTCGGCGGCGCCTTCGCACCCACCATTGCGACGCTGCTCGTGCAGGCCACCGGCACCACCGCCGCGGTGACCGCGTACCTCGTCGTGATGACGCTCATCGGCCTCGCGGCAACTCTGCTGCTGCGTGACCGCTCAGGGATTCCACTGGGCCCCGAGCACGAAGAGGAACAGGCCGCAAGCCCGTTCCTGATTCGCAAGAAGTAACCCACCCGTAGACAACGAGGCCCGCCCACCGGCGGGCCTCGTTGTGCGTGGTGGGCCAGCCACCAGAAAGCAATGTGATGAGCGCGACGTTCTCAAACCCCTCACCCGCCCAAATCACCGAGCTGCGGCAGCTGCTGGGTGACCGTGTCGTCACCGACCCAGCCGAGATCGATGCTGCCGCGCACGATCGATCCAGGTACGCGCCCGAGGGTGCATCTGCGGTGCTGGTGCGTGCTGGGTCAACGGCCGATGTGTCGTGCGCGCTGGCGTGGGCACACGAGCACCGGGTGCCGGTGGCTGTGCGCGGCGCAGGTACGGGGGTCTCGGGCGGCGCGGTCGGCTACCCCGGCGGCCTGATCATCTCACTGACCGGCCTCAACCAGATCACGCGCATCGACGAGGTAAACCGGCTCGCCGATGTGCAGGCCGGCGTGATTACCTCCGTGCTCGATCGTGCGGCTAACGAACACGGGCTGTTCTTTCCCCCGGATCCCGCGAGCGTTGAAATATCAACCGTTGGCGGCAACATCGCGACGAACGCCGGAGGACTGCGCTGCATCGCCCACGGTGTCACCCGCGACGCGGTGGCCGCCCTGGAGGTCGTGCTCGCCGACGGCACCGTGATCAATACCGGAGCGCGCACCCGCAAAAATGTGGTGGGGCTCGACCTCACCAGCCTGTTTGTCGGATCGGAGGGCACGCTGGGCGTGATTACGGCCGCGACGGTGCGGCTGAAGCCCATTCCGCCGGGCACCCCGCACACTTTCCGCGCCAACTTCGACGACATTGTTGCTGCAGGGGAGGCCATTACGGCCATCGTCGGCGGGGAGGCGCAGCCCGAGGTGCTCGAACTGCTCGACGCCGCGAGCGTGCGGGTGATCGAAGCATTCCACCCTACCGGGCTGAACGTGCCGAACGCGGCCGTGCTGATCGGTCAAACCGTGGGCGCCGATGCGGCCCACCTCGCCGATCTCATCACCCAAACCTGTGCCGCCCACGGTGCCACAGACCTGTTGATTTCGCAGAGTGATTCGCTGCTCGAAGCACGTCGTCTCGCGAACCCGGCACTCACCGCGCAGGGGCTGCGCGTCTCCTGCGATGTGGGCGTGCCGGTGGGGGAGCTCGCGAATGTCTTTCGGGGCATCGCCGAAATCTCTGAACGGCACGGCCGGGCGGTCTCGATCGTGGCACACGCTGGCGACGGGAACCTGCACCCGACGGTCGAAGCCGAAGACACCCCCGAAGGGTACGCCGCCGCAGAGCTCGTCATTGACGACATTACGCGGCTCGCTATTTCACTCGGGGGCACGATGAGTGGCGAGCACGGTATCGGTGCGGTGAAGCACCATGAACTTTCGGCCCAGCTCAGCGATGCCGTGCTGGGGGTGCAGCGGTCGATCAAGCAGACGCTTGATCCCCACAACATCCTCAGCCCCGGCCGCGCTATCTAGCCCCGACTGTGCAATCTAACACAGGCCGGGCAAGCTAGGCCGGTCGCCCTTACCGCCTGGGAACAGTGAACCCGACGGCCTCCTGCGGGCTATCGAGCGCCGCAAGTGCGGTTTCGATGCTGGCCGCATAGATTTCGCCGCCGCTGGGGTTGGGGTGAATCTCATCACCGGCGAGTGCGTCGGGTACGCCCGCGACGTCATCATTCCAATTGGCGACCACGACGCCGCGGTGAGCGGCAGCGAACGCGTCGATCGTCTCATTCACGCCGGGGATCCATTCGCGGTCACCGTATGCGTTCACGAGCACGAGGGGGTGGCCCGCTGCGGCTACCTGAATGGCTTCGAGCTCCTCGGCGGTGACGGTGCCGTTGGTGCCGAGGCCGACCACGAGCACGTGTCGCAGGGTGCTCTGGGCGGCGGCGTCACCGACCAGCTCGACGCCGGTGGCCATGCCGCGCGAGACGGCGGCATCGATAGAAATGCCGGGGAACAGCGTATTGAGTTCGGGAGCGCTCGCGAGCATCACCGAATCGCCGACGGCGGTGATATCGGCGCCGGTGACGTGCGCGGGGGCCGGGAGGGCCTGGGCAGGCTGTTTGCCTGAGGCCGGCTTCTTCTCAGCCCGGCTTTTCTCGGATCCATTCTTCTCAGAGCCGCGCGAAGAACTCGGTTTGGTCGCCTCGCCTGATTTCAGTGCCTCGGCCGCCTTAGGCGCCTCGGCGGGTTTGGATGTCGTCGTGGACTTCTGTGACGACTTTGACTTGCTGGCGGCTTCGGCCTTCTTTTTCTTCTCGGCGGCGATGCGGTCTTGCTCGGCCTGCAACGCAGCAGCGTCTGCGGCTGCCTTCGCTTCGATGGCCTCTTGCACGGCTGCCCGCTCTGCGGCGACGCGTTCGGCTTCCACGAGCGCAGCGCCGCGGGCGATGGCGGCCTCGGCAGAGCTTTGCTCGGGGGCCGCCACCACGGCATATGCCGTTGCAGGAATAGACACCACAAGCACCGCGCCCACGGCGACCGCGACGGTGCGACGGCGGGGCGTTTGGCGCACGGGGCGCACGAGCAATCGCAGCGATCGCCGCAGGCCCAGCAGCCGCACGGGCTGCTCAACATACTTGAAGGAGAGGGCCGCGAAGGTGAGAGTGGCGAGGAGCGTCAGCAGCGCAATCTGCCACGCGTGCCACGAGGGGAACGCGGCACCGGCGATGAGTAGCAGCGGCCAGTGCCACAGATAGATGCCGTACGACCGGGCGCCGACCCAACTCATGGGGGCGTTGTCGAGCACACGCCCGATCCAAGCGCCGGGGCGGGTCACCGCCCACACGGTCGCGAGCGAGGCCGCAGTTGCGAGCTGGAAGCCGCCCTGGAAAGTCTGGGGGCTGCCCTCGGGCAGCGTCACCGCGAGGGTGGCCAGCGTGCCACAGCCGATGAGCGCGACCGCGAGGTAACTCAGCTGCGCACGCAGCCGGGGCATGAGCGCGGGCCCGGATCGCGTGGTCGCCAGTGCCAACGCTGCGCCCAAGATGAGGCCGAACGCGTGGGTGTCTGACCCAAAATAGACCCGGGTGGGGGAGGCGTCGGTGAGCGAAAGCTCAGCCATCCACACAGCAGAGGCCACACCGGCAACGAGCAGCAGTAGGGCGCCAGTGGGCTTGCGGCAAATCTTGAGCAGCAGCAGTACGACGAGCGGCAGCAAAATATAGAACTGCTCTTCGATGGCGAGCGACCAGGTATTGCGAAACAGCTCGGGGGTATCGCGAGTGAAGTAGTCGGCCCCTGCCGCGATGAACACCCAGTTACTCACGAAGGCGGCGGCGCCAGCAATTTGCCGGCCAATGCCGACGAGCAGGTCGCCGCCCACTGCTGCCGCCAGGCTGGTGCATACGAGCAGCACCAGTCCCAAAGCGGGGAGTAGCCGGCGTGCACGTCTGCGCCAGAAACCCGAGAGTGAAATGCGGCCGTGAGTGGTGCGCTCACGAATGAGCAGCGAAGTGATCAGAAATCCGCTGATCACAAAGAAAATATCGACGCCAAGAAACCCGCCAGGCAGTGCCTGTGGGAAGAAATGGTAGACGAGTACGAGGGTGACTGCGACGGCGCGAAGGCCATCGAGTCCACCGAATCGTGCCGTCGAAATGGCGGAAGAGGATTGCATGCAGCCCGGATCTAAATCTGGCGGGCGCTCGGATGCCCCCGCGTACAACCCTCCAGTCTACGCCGCTTTAATCGGCCTGCACACCCGAGTCGCCAGCTCATGGGAAGATTGCAGGGTGATGGAAGACGAAACTCACGCGCGATTGCGACTCGATCTCGCGTATGACGGCACCGATTTTGCTGGCTGGGCGAAACAACCGGGGCTGCGCACTGTCGAGGGAGTGCTCGAGACCGCACTCGAGACGCTGCTACGCACCACTTCGCCGAGGCTCACGGTCGCCGGGCGCACCGACACCGGTGTGCACGCTCGGGGGCAGGTGGCGCACGTCGACGTCACCGCCGCGCAGTTCGAAAAGTGGGGGACCGACAGCCGCACCCGCGTGCGCAAGCTCAATGGCGTGCTCAAAATGCACGGCAGGGACGTGGTGGTGCACTCCATTGAAGAGGTGCCCACCTCATTCGATGCGCGCTTTTCTGCGCTGCGCAGGCGCTACGAATACAGACTGCGCGGGGCTGAGGCACACCGTGACCCCCTCACCGCCCGGTTTACCGTCGACCTGGGGCAATCGCTCGACCTTGCGGCAATCCAGCATGCGAGTGATGAACTGCTCGGGCTGAATGACTTCACCTCCTTCTGTAAGGCGCGCGAACGCTCGACCTCGGTGCGCGAGCTGCTCTGCTTTGAATGGAGCCAGACCCCCGAGGGGGTGCTGGTCGCGCGCATCGAAGCAGATGCGTTCTGTCACTCAATGGTGCGCGCCCTCGTGGGCGCCGTCGTCGCGGTGGGCAGCGGTCGCATCACCGACGCAGAACTCACGGCGCTGCGCGAAGCGCGCAAGCGCACCAGCCAATTCACGGTGATGCCCGCGCACGGCCTCTCGCTCGAAGAAGTGGCGTACCCCGCTCACGATGAGCTCGCCGCTAGGGCTGAACTCACGCGCACGAGGCGCGATCCGGGCCTGCTCTTGTGATAGAGTAAGCGGTTGGTGCGCAAGCATCCGATTTGTTGAGCCCTCCACCTGTCCAGTTTCTCGCGAGAGAAACCGACCCGGAGTGGGATTCACGAACACCTCCAATTCGACAGAAAGCAGCACGACAGTGACTCGCACGTATTCACCGAAGGCAGCTGATCAGAAGCACGATTGGCTCGTTATCGACGCCACCGATGTGGTGCTGGGCCGTCTGGCCTCGCACGCAGCAGCTCTGCTCCGCGGCAAGCACAAGACCACTTTCGCTCCCCACATGGACATGGGCGACTACGTCATCATCATCAACGCTGACAAGGTCGTTCTGACCGGCAACAAGGCAGCGCAGAAGAAGGCATACCGCCACTCGGGTTTCCCGGGCGGCCTCACGGCAGTTAGTTACACCGAGCTGCTCGAGAACAACCCTGACCGCGCAGTCGAGAAGGCTATTCGCGGCATGCTGCCGAAGAACTCCCTCGGTGCGGATCTGTTCCGCAAGCTGAAGGTCTACACCGGTGCAGAGCACCCTCACGGCGCTCAGCAGCCGACCCCGTACACCTTCGGCCAGGTCGCGCAGTAGTCGCGCCAACGAGACTTTAAGAGAAGAGACTTCACAGTGACTGAAGAGCAGACCGTGGCCACCGAGAGCTACACCACCGAGACGCCCGCAGCTCAGGCTGCCGCCTCGAACCCGCGCCCCGCGCTCACCGTTCCCGGTGCAGCCGTTGGTCGCCGCAAGCAGGCTATTGCCCGCGTGCGCCTCATCCCCGGCGAGGGCAAGGCAACCGTTAACGGTCGCGAGCTCGCTGAGTACTTCCCCAACAAGCTGCACCAGCAGCTGATCAACGACCCGTTCACGGTTCTCGAGCTCACGGGCTCGTACGACGTGATCGCTCGTATCGACGGCGGCGGCCCCTCGGGCCAGGCAGGCGCACTGCGTCTCGCCATTGCTCGCGCGCTGAACGAGATTGACGAAGAGCACAACCGTGCAACGCTCAAGAAGGCTGGCTTCCTGAGCCGCGACGCTCGCATCAAGGAGCGCAAGAAGGCCGGTCTCAAGAAGGCCCGCAAGGCGCCTCAGTACTCGAAGCGCTAACCAGGAGCCCACTCATGGGACGCCTGTTTGGCACGGATGGGGTTCGGGGTCTAGCCGGGGTCGATGTGACCGCCGAGCTGGCCCTGAACCTCGCACACGCGGCGGCTCTCGTACTCGGGCGAGATGCTCGAGGCGAGAGCCGTCGTGCTATCGCCGTCGTGGCGCGCGACCCGCGCGTCTCCGGTGAATTTATTTCAGCAGCGGTGTCAGCCGGCCTTGCCGCCGCTGGCGTCGATGTACTCGATGCGGGAGTCATTCCGACCCCCGCAGCCGCGTACCTCGTAGCCGACACCGACGCCGATTTCGGCGTCATGGTGTCAGCTTCACACAACCCCGCTGCTGATAACGGAATCAAGTTTTTTGCCGAGGGTGGGCGCAAGCTCCCCGATGACGTCGAAGACCAGATTGAGGCGGCCATGAGCCGCCCAGCTACGGCGGTGACCGGTCGCGAGGTCGGTCGCATTCGTCGTTTCGCTGATGCTGAAGATCGCTACCTGGTGCACCTGCTGGGCACGCTCGAGGGGCTCTCGCTTGAGGGTATCCACGTCGTGCTTGACTGCGCACACGGTGCGGCCGCCGGCATTTCACCCGACGTCTTCACCGACGCCGGGGCGAAGGTCACGGTGATCGGCAACGATCCCGACGGCTTTAACATTAACGATGGCGTCGGCTCGACTCACCTCGAACCGTTGCAGGCTCGGGTGCTCGCCGAAGGTGCAGACCTCGGCATTGCACACGACGGCGACGCCGACCGCTGCCTGGCAGTGGACGGCGACGGCAACGTGATCGACGGCGACAAGATCATGGCGATCATCGCGCTCTCAATGAGTGCGCGAGGCAAGCTCGAGAAGAACACCCTGGTGGCGACAGTTATGTCGAACCTGGGGTTGAAGCTCGCGATGGCCAACAACGGTATCGACATCGTCGAAACCGGTGTGGGCGACCGCTACGTGCTCGAAGCGATCAACGCCGGCGGTTATTCGCTTGGCGGTGAGCAGTCGGGTCACGTGATCATGAGTGAGCACGCGACGACCGGCGACGGCATCCTCACGGGGTTGCACATCGCCGCAGAGATGAAGCGCTCGGGCAAGTCACTTGCCAAGCTTGCGGAGTGCATGAAGGTGTACCCGCAGGTGCTCGTGAACGTGCGCGGAGTCGACCGTTCTGGTGTGGCTGGGGACGAAGTGCTTCAGCAGGCCATTACGCAGGCAGAGATCGCGTTGGAGGGCAAGGGCCGTGTGCTGTTGCGCCCATCGGGGACCGAGCCCGTCGTGCGTGTGATGGTGGAAGCCGAACACGTTGACCAGGCGCAGCAGCTCGCTGATGACCTGGCAGGCATCGTGAAGGAGCGGTTGGCTATTTAAGCTGATCGTGCCGGTGCGAGCCCGTACGTAAAGAGGAGGATGTGCCCGTGGGCACATCCTCCTCTTTGCGTTCGGGGGGAGTGCGCACCGAGGAATCAAGGTGGTGTGCCAGACACGTCACTTATGTGATAATTATGATTATAATTTCTGTTCGGTTGGCTCGACACTGCAGCAAGAGGAGACTAAGTCGATGGCGACTTTTCGACCAATACCGGTTCCAGACGAAGCGAGTCAGAGCTACTGGGAAGGGGCGACACGCAATGCCCTGGTGCTGCCGCGCTGCAGTGGCTGCGCACAGTTCCACTTCCCTCCGCTGCTTCATTGCCCGCACTGCGGGAGCGGTGAGCTCGACAGCGTAGAAGTGAACGGTGCTGGAACAGTGTACTCATTCACCACGCTCAATACGCCTCCCGGCCCAGCGTTTATTGACCTGGTGCCACTCACCGTGGGAGTGATTGAACTTGACGTCCAGCCAATGTTGCTTATCACTGCAAACATGTTCGCCGGTAAATCTACGAAGATTCAGATTGGTGCACATGCGGAGATCTTCTTTACAACGATTGCTGAAGACGTAAGTATTCCTCAAATTCAGGTGGGTGAGGTATGAACATGTGGATAAACAGTGGCAAGGTTGCCATCGCGGGCATTGGCTACTCGCCGCTGACGCGGCTGACGGAGCGTACGCTGAGCGACCTCACGGTGGAGGCATGCGATGCCGCGCTCGCAAACGCGCGGCTTACGCGCGAAAGTGTTGATGGGATCGCCACGAGCCCGGCTATGCCTCGTTATGGCGGATCAAAGGGCGTGATTGACGGTATTGACGTCGTCACGCCAAATCATCTTGCTGAGCGTTTGGGGGCAAGATCACGGCTGGCGTGGAGCAGTTCAACGCTCAACATGGTGACATATTCATTGATCGACGCGGTGGCCGCTATCTCGTCGGGTCTCGCCCGCACCGTGATCGTCTATCGTGCGCTGCACGTACCGCAAGGATCGTACGTTAATTTTGATTCGTCGCTTGCCTCAGGGGATGACCAACACCGCGCACCCTATGGATTTTCGAGTCCTCCCGCGTGGGCTGGCACGGTCATGCAACGATACTTCGAACTCTACGGATATAAGCGCGAGGATTTTGCACCGTACATTGTTGCTAACAGGGCGAATGCGCAGAAGAACCCTCACGCGTATTGGCGCGACACAGCGCTGACATCTGAGAAGTACCTTGGGGCGAAGATGATCGCTGACCCAATGTCGATCCTCGACTGCGACATACCCGTTAATGGCGCTGTCGCACTCGTACTCACGAGTACCGAAATTGCGAGAACTGCAGGCGGGACACCCGCGTTGATTTCAGCGGTTGCCTCAACTTCAATGTCAGGACCAGGCGGCGTTCCGATGAACCTGGAACATATGCGGGCCGGCGCGCAGCACCTTGGCGAACGGTTGTTCGCCGGCGCAGGCGTGACGATCAAGGACATTGATACTGCGCAGCTGTATGACGGATTTTCCATTCTTGTGCCGCTGTGGGCCGAGGGAGTCGGCCTTGCCGCCACTGGCGGTGGACTCGCGTTCCTGCGAGATGGAGAAGCCCAGCTGGGCGGTGCGACCCCAGTGAATACTGGCGGTGGCGCGCTCGGTGAGGGCCGTTTACATGGTATGACTCAAATCCTTGAGGCGGTCATACAAGTCACCGACCAGGGCGGCATGAGACAGGTGCCGGGGGCCCTGCACTCACTCGCGACGGTTTCAAATGGTGTGGCAGGCTCGGCGGCATTCATCATTAGCCGCGACGCATAACATGAGAGCCCCTCAAGTTTGAGGGGCTCTCATGTTATTTGCGTTACTGATTAGCGACCTTGCCAAACAGGAACGCGCTTCTCACCAAACGCAACGGACCCTTCGCGGGCGTCTGCGCTATTAAACACCTCGGTAACAAACGGCTGCTGGCGTTCGAACGCCTCAGACATGGGCCATTCCGCTGACTCATCGATAATTGTCTTGGTGGCACGCACCGCGAGCGGGCCGTTAGCCGCAATACGATCGGCGAGATCCAACGCAGCTTGAAGCGCCCCGCCGGGGGCAGAGAGGATGTTGACGAGGCCAAGAGCGTGCCCGTCGACGGCCTCGATGAAATCGCCAGTGAGGAGGTATTCGACTGCTTTGGCTTTGGGAATTCGTTGGGGTAACCGGAAGAGCCCACCAGCGGCGGCTATGAGGCCGCGTTTTACTTCAGGAAGGCCGAATTTGGCTGACTCGCTTGCCACGATGAGGTCGCAAGCAAGCGCCAGCTCGAATCCGCCGGCGAGTGCATAGCCTTCGACCGCGGCAATCATGGGTTTTGCTGCGGGCAGCTTTGTGAAGCCGAGCCCGCGCACTGGATCATTGATCTTTTCGCCTGCCAGGAACGCTTTGAGATCCATGCCAGCTGAGAAGGTGCCCCCGGCGCCTGTGAGGACGCCCACTGTGAGTGTGGGATCTTGCTCAAGTTGTTCCACCGCTTGCGTAAGCCCCTGGCTTGCCGCCCGATCCAAAGCGTTCCGACGCTCTGCTCGGTTAATCGTAATGACCAGAACACTGCCTCGACGCTCGGTGATAATCACCGGGGGCGTTGGGGATTCAGCATGTTTGTGCATAGATATAGTCCTTCAAAATCATGGGACTCGCTCCCCACTAGCGTTCGGGAAGCGAGTCTGACGGGGTTAGCCGCCCGCGATCATCCAATCGATCGGGGCATCAAGGGAAGCCGGGAAGTTCGTTGCGGTGTAGTCCGCGTGTGCGTGGAGGTGACTCCGCATTAGCTTTTCTGCACGCACGCCATCACGATTCGCGATCGCATCGTAAATGTCGCGGTGAATCTTATTGCTGAGTTCCTTTACTTCCCTCGGATAAGTAACGCCCACTGTCGTGCCATCGAGAATGCCGAGCATGGCGGCGATGAGATACTGAAAAATGCTGTTACCTGACGCCTCTGCGAGGATCGCGTGGAACCGCTCGTTCTCGCGGTGGTAGTACACATCATCGTCGAGATGAGCTTCAACGGTCTCGACGTTGAGGCGGAGCGCTTCAAGCTGATCGGGGCTTGCGTTCTCAGCGGCAAACTTCGCCATAGCGGGCTCAAGTACGGTTCGCGTCTCCACGACGGATGCGAAGGGGCGCTTTTCGTAATGGAGCAACAGAGTAAGAGAACTGGCAAGCACGCTACTGTCTGGCTTCTGGACGATAGGTCCACCACCAGAACCGGGCTTGAGGGAGATCACTCCCTGCAGCTCGAGGATTCGGAGAGATTCTCTCAACGTACCTCGCCCAATTCCGTAGGTCTCAAGCATGATGTGCTCTGGGTCAAGTCGGTCACCGGGCTGCTTGCCAGCTTCAGTGATTTCCTTAACGATTCGCTGAGCGACTAGAAGCGCTGTCTTTTGTGGGCGGATTCGTGACATACGGGCCTCGCGACTCATGGTTGGTAGGGATCTGACACTGCAATGGGTGGCGCGGTTTTCCAATCAGGTAGCCCGTGCTCGGGCGTTCCAATTGGCATTGCTCCATCGGTCAAAACGCTCCAGTGGGCGTGGTTAAGCTGGTGAAGGCTGAAGCAAGCACTTAACGCATTGGTGAACCCCATTGCATCTTGAGCATCATTGACTGACTGTTTAATGAGTGTAGAGGTCATTGAAGGGAGCCGCGCAATGCGTTGTGCAAACGCCACTGTTTGCTGAGTGGTCTCACCTGCTTTAAAGATCTTGCTGACCATGCCCAGTGAGACCGCACGTTCGGCGTCAATCGCATCGCCAGTGAGGAGAAGCTCCTTCGCAAGTCGGGGACCAAACTCCCAGGGATGGGCGAAGTATTCCACACCACACATTCCTAATCTGGTTCCCACAACATCAGCAAAGATTGTGCCTTCTTCGGCCACGATCAGATCACAAGCCCAGGCCAGCATGAGTCCAGCTGAAAAGACTTTGCCCTGGACCTGGGCAATAGTAATCTTGCGGTTGTTTCGCCAGCGCAAGGTGTTTTGGTAGAAGTAATGCCACTCTTGGTGAAGGCGACTTTCAACCGGGGTGAATGTGCCACCGTTGCACTGGTAACTGGGGTCTTGCTCTGGACCGGGTGTGCGCTCGCGTTGGTAGTCGGGGGAGCCGAGATCGTGTCCGGCCGAAAACGACTTGCCCTCACCGCGAAGAATGATGACGCGCACACCATCGTCGGCCTCGGCCAAGCCGAATGCCTGATCCAGCTCGAGCAGCAGACCTCTGTTTTGTGCGTTATGGAACTTCGGTCGATTGAGTGTAATGGTTGCGATGCGTCCGTCATCGCTCGTGCCGTACGCGATGAACTGAAAGTTGCTCATGTGTGTGATCCTTTGGGGAGTGTGGATGCCGTTATGGGCTGGGCGACCGTGCCTGCTGTCTGTTCAGCGAGAACGAGGGACACCGCTTGCTCCATGAGGTAGCTCGCGGCCTTGTGGAGCCGTTCTCCAGTTTTTGCTGAGACAAGGCCGGCGATGGCGCGGGCATGTGACCCCTCGATAATGATTGCCAGGCGGAAGCACGCCAATATGCGAAACCAAGTCACATCTGTCTTGTTACGGCCGGTATGTGCGATATAACGGGAGATGAGCTCACCTCGGCTGGGGAGCTCTGTAAGCGGTTCGGCGGTGCCAGTAGTGCGTGGATCGTTAGATACCGGGTAACTCGCTAGGAAATGTCCGAGGTCGAGTAGGGGGTCGCCGACGGAAGCAAGTTCCCAGTCTATGACCGCCGTAAGTCCGCCATTTTCCCGGCTAAACAAGATATTGCCAAAGTGGAAGTCGCCGTGCACAAGCCCGGTACGGCTGGTCTCAGGCGTGTTTGATCGCAGCCATTCAGCTACGTGATCAACTCCTTCAAGCTGGTCGGTGCTCCAGCCGACGTGGGTAGCGTGCGACGCGTACAGTGACGCCCAGCGGTCGACCTGACTATCGATCCAGTGGTCTCGCACGGGGAGGCCTACTGTGTGAGGGTCGATGCCTTGGATCCCCAAGAGCGCGTCGACCGCGTCGAAGCCCATTCGCCGTTGTGCCTCACGTGAGGCCACAATGTGTGCAGGAACCTCTTCAGTGGCGGTGAATCCATCGATCGCATCCATTACGAAGCAAGCATCCCCGAACCGGGATTCGTCTTCTTCGCTGGCGCGTAACTGCGGGTGGGGCACTGTGCTGCCGGTCAGTGCGGCGAGAACCCGAGCCTCACGACGCATGGCTTCATCGCTGTTGCGTCGTTTGTTCGTAGGTGGGCGGCGAAGCACGTAGTCGTGACCATCGCGTGTAAATTTGACGAGCACATTTTGTGTGCCACCGGTGAGTGTGACGACCTGTGTGATAGGGCCCGCACCAACGCCTGCCTGGTCGAGCCAATCGATCATACTGTTGAGTGAGCGCAGCGGCTCGATGTCATCTGTCATTGGTGACTCCTGTCCATTGCTGCGAGTGAGGGTGGGCAACGTCGGTGAGAGGAATCAAACATTTTGACTCCCGACAACCCATTCCTTTCTAATTATGCATACAATGATCATAGTTCGTGGATCGGCTCAGCGCATGGCAATGTTTCAAGGTTGAACATCTTCGCTAGAGCCGACCTCCATACGACCCAGGCCTTGTGCCTATTCTGGGCTACTGACAATGAAGTTTGAAGAGCAAGAGAGATTACACAAATGGGAATAGAACTCGTTCTCGACATGGCGCAGGCAGTACACCCTGAACGCCGTGCCATTGGTCCGCGTGAAGACGGCGGGCTCGACTTCGCGACTCTTTCCCGGCTCTCGCTGGGTGGCGCTGCGCTCCTCCGTCAACACGGAGCACGGCACCTCGTCTTCTTGGCGGTCAACAGCCCCGCCTTTCCTGTTTCAATCATGTCGGCAGCGTATGCTGGGGTGCCGATTGTCCCGCTGAACTATCGGCTCAGCGTAGATCAAATTGCGGAGCAGATCCGTGAGCTCGATGCCCCATTGGTTGTGGTTGACCCTGCCTATGTTGCGGCGGTACAGGCAGCAGGGGTTCCCTCGATGCTCATCGATGATTTCGTCAAACTTGCTAGCGAAATCGAGCCACTAGAACCAGAGATGACCGCCGACGACTCGGTCGCCGTTGTGTTGTTCACTAGCGGAACCACGTCAAAGCCCAAGGCCGTATTGTTGCGCCATCAGCACTTGATGTCGTATCTCATGCAAACCATTGAATTCGGATCGGCAGATGCAGAAACCGCGACTCTAGTGAGTAACCCTCCATACCATGTCGCGGGCGTTGGTGCGGTGCTGTCCAACCTGTATGCGGGTCGTCGATTGGTGTATCTGGCCAACTTCACCCCGTCAGCGTGGCTGGAAACAGTGCGAGCAGAAGGAATCAGCAACGTCATGTTGGTCCCCACGATGCTCGCGAGAATCTTGGAACACCTCGATGGCGCACCAGCCGATACACCAAGCTTGCGTGGCCTGTCCTACGGCGGTGCTCGGATGCCGGAACCTGTTCTCCTGAAAGCGCTTGAAGCATTCCCAGAAGCCAACTTCGTCAACGCGTACGGACTGACTGAGACCAGCTCGACAATTGCGGTGCTTGGCCCTGAGGACCACAGGCTTGCGATTTCTGACCCGTCACAGCGTCACCTACTATTCTCTGCCGGCCGCCCGGTACCTGGCATCGAATTACAGATTCGGTCTGAAGCGGGTGACGTGCTTGAAAACGGTGAGACGGGGTTGCTCTGGGTGCGCGGCAGCCAGGTGAGCGGAGAATACCAAGGCCTTGCCTCTGCGCTAGACGCCAGTGGGTGGTTCCCCACCCGCGACCGTGCGCGGCTCGAAGACGGTTACCTCTTCATTGGAGGACGTGCCGATGACACCATCATTCGTGGTGGGGAGAATATTGCTCCAGCCGAGATCGAAGACGTGCTGGTGAATCATCCCGGCGTGCGGGAGCTCGCTGTGATTGGCCTACCCGACGATGAATGGGGTGAACGAATCGTTGCGGTGATCGTCCCCGCCACTGAAATACAGATTGACGAGGGCGAAGTGCGTGCCTGGTGCCGCACACGCCTGCGTGGTTCGCGTACGCCCGATCAAGTCATCGTGATCGAAGAGTTTCCTCGCACTGACACCGGCAAAATCATTCGCCCGAAGCTGCTGAGCCAGCTGGTCGATGCTGGCCAGGCCTGATCTGTACAAGTAAAGGAAGCACCATGCGTAGCGCCGTCATTGTTGAAGCTGTTCGTACACCCGTCGGGCGTGGTAAGCCCGGAGGGTCACTCTCTGAAATTCACCCCGTCGACCTTCTTGCGGTCCCGATCCGTGCGCTCATTGAGCGTACGGGGATCGATCCCGAACTCATTGAAGACGTTATTGCAGGCTGTGTGAGCCAGGGCAAGGAACAGGCGGGCAACATTGCCAGACACGGCGCGCTCGCAGCCGGTCTACCCGAGAGCGTTCCCGGCACCACGGTGACTCGTGCCTGCGGATCAAGCCAGCAGGCGGCACAATTTGCGGCGCAGGGCGTGATTGCTGGTGCGTACGACGTTGTGATTGCCGCGGGTGTCGAATCAATGAGCCGAGTACCGATGGGGGCTGCGTCAGCCGGTGCAGATTTTATCGGCAGCGGCGTGGCTGAGCGATACCCCGAAGGGCAAGTGAGCCAGGGGGTTGCGGCTGAACGGCTCGCTAGCAAGTACCAGATCACTCGAGAAGAGATGGACCGCTACGCCGCAGAATCGCATGAGCGCGCTACGGACGCGATCGCAAACGGCAACTTTGATGCCGAAATTGTTCCGGTCGTGACACCAAACGGAACGGTCACGGTAGACGAGACGGTGCGTTCGGGGACCACGGCTGCTGGTCTTAGCGGACTCAAACCTTCGTTTGAGAATGCTGTCGATGCCGCTCGATTCCCCGAGATTCAGTGGTCAGTGACGGCCGGAAGTTCCTCGCCGCTTACGGATGGTGCATCAGCCGTGCTCATTATGGAAGAGGAACTCGCGTTCAAATTGGGGCTGAAAGTGCGGGCGAGATTCGTGTCCTTCGCGGTTTCAGGGGTTAGCCCGATCGACATGTTGACCGGGCCGGTCCCGGCGACACGCAAAGCGCTCAAACGTGCCGGGCTTGATGTCGCAGATATTGATTCCTTCGAAGTAAACGAAGCATTCTCAGTTGTACCTCTTGGTTGGGCGGCCGAAATGGGGGTCGAGCGAGAACGTATGAATGCCGACGGGGGCGCCATCGCGCTCGGTCACGCAATTGGAAATTCGGGAACGCGATTGCTGACTACGTTGCTTCATCGACTCGAGCGCACAGGTGGTCGATTCGGGCTGCAGACTATGTGTGAGCATGGCGGAATGGCCAACGCACTGATCATTGAACGGGTCGAGACAGCCTAGGCAGCCAACTCGGCGGACCGCACCTCAGATTCGGGGCATGTGCATGATGTGTCCCACAGATACGAAGGAGTATTTATGCAGATTTCAGACTCGGTAGTAGTGGTCTCTGGCGGTGGGTCGGGTTTAGGCCTAGCCACGGTCGAACGGCTTCTCAAAGATGGTGCACGTATCGCCATTATTGATCTGCCTAGTTCGAATGGTGCGGAGGCAGCCCGTCGCCTGGGTGATCGTGTGGTGTTTGCGCCCGCCGATGTAACCGACGAATCGCAGGTATCGGCAGCGCTCGATATCGCGGAGGCTCACGGTGAAATTCGAAGCCTGGTGCACACGGCGGGCATGGGTCGTTCGATGCGTGTTCTGGGGCGTAATGGCGTATTCCCCCTCGACGTGTTTTCTCAGGTCGTCACGATCAACCTCATCGGCACATTCAACGTACTGCGGCTTACAGCAGAGCGGATGAACGCGCTCGAGCCACTACCTGGAGAGTTCGGTGACGAACGCGGTGTGATCGTGCTCACGTCATCGGTTGCGGCTTATGAGGGGCAGATTGGTCAAGCGGCCTATGCCGCTTCTAAAGCCGGTGTGGCTGGAATGACTTTGCCGATTGCTCGCGACCTGGCTAATAGGCAGATTCGCGTAGTTACTATTGCGCCGGGAACGTTTGACACCCCGCTGCTTGCCAAGCTGCCGCAGGATGCACGTGATGCTCTCGGAGCGCAGGTGCCTCACCCCTCACGCTTGGGCAACCCAGCCGAGTTCGCGTCGCTGGCCGCGCATATCATCGATAATGCGATGCTTAACGGTGAAGTGATTCGACTTGACGGCGCCATTCGCATGGCTCCGCGCTAGCAGGTCGGGGTGAGCTACCCTAAGGAACTGCACACAGCGGCGTGGGTGCTCCAGCGGCGCCCACAAGAGACGCTCCGAAGTGACGATGTGCGTTTATGCGATGTGGTGCTTCCCCTCGGGGGCGAAGGAACCGTGCGCGTACGTAACGTAGCGATGTCGCTGGAACCATACCTGTACGGGAGGCTGAGCGGAAGGGCCGGGTACGAGGCCGCCTATAACTTGGGAGAACCCCTGCGAGGCCCGGCCGTGGGAGTCATCGAAGACTCGGGGGTGCAGGGGCTCCCGGTGGGGGCGCACGTGTTACACGACTATGGCTGGCGTGACAGGGCGGTCCTGTCGTTGGATGAGTGCACCCTCATTGATGCGGCGCACGACCCCAAATTATCACTCGGTGTACTTGGCCTGACTGGCATGACGGCCTGGGTGGGGCTGCGCAAAGTGGCGCAGGCATGCGAGGGTGACACCGTGTTTATTTCTTCGGCTGCTGGTGCGGTGGGTTCTGCAGCGGTGCAGCTCGCGCTCGCTACGGGATGTACCGTTATTGGCAGCGCCGGATCACGCGCAAAGTGTGAATCGGTACTGCGGCTCGGCGCGCACGCGGTATTTAACTATCGCGATGGATCGATCCGGGACCAATTGAGAGCCTCGCTAGAGCGCGTAGGCAAAACAGGGATCGATGTGTATTTCGATAATGTGGGCGGGGAACAGCTCGAAGCCGCAATTCGAGAGATGGCAGTGCACGGACGTATCGCCCTGTGCGGGATGACGAGCGCCTACAGTGCGAGCACGCCGCAGCCGGGTCCGTCGAATCTCCTCAAGCTGGTGTGGAACCGTGTGCGGATGGAGGGGTTTCTGCTGCGTGACCATCGGGCCGACAAGAGTGAGTTTCTCGCTGAGATGAGCGCAGCGGTGGAAGAAAACACGGTGCGTTCGCTGGACACCGTGCTGCCTGGCGGACTCGCTGTAGCTTGGGAATCTTTTAGCCGTATGCGTGAAGGTGCTTTTGTAGGCAAGGTGATCATCGACCTGTAGGCCTGGCGAAAAATGGCGCAAATACTCTTGCGAGTTGAGGGTTGCCGCGAAATAGGTATATTATGAGCATAGTTTTTCAATGGTGAGAAAGGCGGGCCTGTCCGTGCAAACACAGACTGAACACCCCGAGCAAGTGTTGGCGGGGCGCATCGCCGTCGTCACGGGCGGAAGCCGCGGGCTTGGCAAAGAAATGGTACGGGCATTTGCCGCACGCGGCGCAGACGTAGTGATCGTGAGCCGAAAGCTTGAGAACTGCGAAGCGCTCGCCACTGAGGTGCGGAGTGAGTTTGGGGTAACGGCGTTGCCGATCTCTTGCCATATGGGTGACTGGGATGCGCAGGATGGCCTCGTGGAGCGAATTTACGGCGAGCTTGGCCGCGTGGATGTGCTGGTGAACAATGCCGGTATGTCGCCCCTCTACCCGAGCCTGGTTGACGTCAGTGAAGAATTGTTTGACAAAGTGGTGAGCGTAAATTTGAAGGGCCCGTTTCGGCTGACCGCTCTGGTGGGCAGTCGTATGGATTCGGGTGACGGCGGCTCGATTATTAATATTTCGAGCATTGCGGCTGAACGACCCACGCCCAGTGATCTCCCATATGGTGCGGCAAAGGCTGGGCTGCAGGTGCTTACGAAGGGGTTCGCGCAGGCGTACGGCCCCAATGTTCGAGTCAATGCGATTATGGCCGGCCCGTTTCTGACTGATGTGAGCAAGCACTGGTCCATGGATGCTGTGGCTGAAAAATCCAAAGCGTATCCGCTGCAGCGTTTCGGGCGGCCAGACGAGATCGTTGGCGCCGCGGTCTATCTAGCGAGTTCGGCCTCAAGCTTTACCACCGGTGCCGTTATCGCGGTCGACGGTGGCCGGAGTTCCATGACGACCTGATCTGCGCAAGATGATGCATTGCACACCCGTTGAATTACGACGCGCTTGACGCGAGCAGGAGGACACTATGAGCTGGGGTTTTGAAACTGATCCGGAGTACCAGAAGGTACTTGACTGGGCTGAAGCATTTGTTACCGAGGAGGTTGAGCCGGTCGATTGCGTGATTACCCACGCGTACGACATGGAAGATCCCCTCCGGCAAGCCTTGATTCCGCCGCTGCAGCAGCGCGTGCGAGAGAAGGGATTGTGGGCCACCCACCTGGGGCCTGAACTCGGGGGGCAAGGGTTTGGGCAGCTAAAGCTTGGCCTGCTGAACGAGATTATTGGGCGCACGCACTCCGGCCCCATCGTGTTTGGTGCACAGGCGCCAGACTCGGGAAACTCGGAGATTCTTGCGCACTATGGCACGCCTGAGTTGAAAGAGCGATTTCTGAAGCCGCTCGTCAATGGCGACATCGTGTCGTGCTATTCCATGACTGAACCGCAGGGGGGATCCGACCCGACGTCGTTCATCACCAGTGCGGTGGCTGATGGTGATAGCTGGGTGATTAACGGTGAGAAGTGGTTCTCGTCGAACGCGCGCTTCGCCTCGTTCTTCATCATTATGGCGGTCACCGACCCTGAAGCTGCGCGTACTGATCGTGCCTCGATGTTCATCGTTCCCGCAGACACCCCCGGCGTCGAAATTGTGCGCAATACGGGTGTGTGGGGACATAACTATGAAGTGGGCACCCACGCTTACATGCGTTTTACCGACGTACGAATTCCGAGGGATCACCTGTTGGGTGAAGTGGGGCGCGGTTTTGCTGTCGCACAGACAAGGCTCGGCGGCGGACGTATTCACCATGCGATGCGCACGGTTGGCCTGGTGCGCGCATCGCTGGACATGATGATGGAGCGAGCCAAGACGCGCCAGACTCGCGGGGGGAGCCTGGCCGATAAGCAACTGGTGCAACAGATGGTCGCTGATTCCTGGATTGAGCTTGAGCAGTTCCGCTTGCTGGTGCTCCGCACCGCATGGCGAATCGATCAGTACAAGGACTACCGCCGGGTAATCAATGACATCGCCGCGGTGAAGTCGGCCATGCCCAAGGTATTGCATGACGTCGCTAGCAGGGCGATGCAGGTGCACGGGTCACTCGGCGTCTCTGATGAGCTGCCCCTGGGGAAATGGTTGTCCGAGAGCTACCACATGGCTCTTGCTGATGGTGCTACGGAAATTCATAAGATGCAGATTGGGCGCAACCTTATGCGCAACGTCGAGCCGGCACCTGGACTGTGGCCCACGATGCACCTGCCGGCGCGTGTTGAGAGTGCCCGCGAAAAGTTCCGCCCACAGTTGGAAGATTTGGGCCTGTACTAGCTCTCTCTGGAAACGGCCGAGGTGAGTTTGTGCGCAGAGTGGGCACGTGTCGTCTAAACTCTGATAATAATTAGAAGATTAAAGACTCGTCATTGCAGACGAGCACCGTAACGCAAAGGAGCATCATGAGTGAGGGAACGAACGCACCCAACGGCAGTCGCGTGAAGTGTGAAGCATGCAACGCGGAAGCCATCATTGTCAAAGCCGAAAACCCCAGCTTGTCCTGCTGTGGTCAGGCGCTGACCATTACGTTCAAGCCCGGCGCTTAAGCGCTGCACCAGAGTCAGGAGAAGAAGATGAATCAAGTGGGAAAGCGGTATGTCTGCGCTGAATGCAGTACGCAGATCATGTGTGTGAAACCAGGCGCCGGTAGCTTTGTGTGCTGCGGCGCTGAGATGCAACTTGAGAGTGCGAAGCCGTTGCCCTCATCGGATTAACTCGTACTCCGGCACCAGTGACCTGGGTGCACCAGTACTCAGGCGCAGCAAGACTTCAGTTCAAAGGAGAACGCAGACATGAACTCGGGACCACTCGCAGGGCTTGTCGTCATTGACGCAAGCTGGGGAATGCCCAGCAGCATTGCCACCATGATTCTTGCTGACTACGGCGCACAGGTGATCAAAGTTGAGCAGCCGGGTGATGACGTGGACTCAGACGAGTCCCGACGTACCTTGCAGCGCAGCAAGTGGAGCATCACCGCTGATCTCACGACCGAAGTGGGCGCTGCGACGCTGCACCAGCTCCTGGGGAGAGCTGACGTGTTCGTTGAATCATTGGGGACTGATGCTGGTCAGTTCAGTTACGAACAGCTGCGCGAACGCTACCCAGAACTGGTTCAAGTTTCGGTGAGTGGTTACGGCATAGACGGTCCCTGGGCGACCCGTCCGGGATACGAGTCGCTCCTGAATGCTCGGCTTGGCATGACGGCTGAACAGCGCGGTCACCGTGACGGACCGATGTTCCTCGGACACCCAACGGTGTCATATGGCACGGGCTTCAACATTGTGATCGGCACACTCGCGGCGCTGCGTGCGCGCAAACTGAATGGGCTCGGTCAGCAAGTAGAAACCTCCATGCTGGACGGCATGCTGTCACTCGCGTCGATGAACTGGTGGTGGAACGAGAAAAACATTTCGTATCTTGCCCGCAGTGGCAAATCGACGGGTTTCGGGCGTACCAGGCTCATCACCGACCCGTTCGAATGCGGTGATGGCGAGTTTCTCACGCAGAATACGTCGTCTCCGGGTTCATACAAGAAGACCATGGACCTGCTTGGGTTTGGTGACCGCACACAGACCATTGAGGGCGCTGAAATGCGGGTGCCTCTGAACGATGAGGAATACGAGGTTGCACGCAATCTTGTACCAGAGGCGTTCAAGACGAAGACTCGAGATGAATGGGTACGCATTTTTCAGGAGAATGATCTTGCGGTACTCCCGGTGCTGCACACTGAAGAAGTTTTTGACGATGATCAGGTGCAGTACGCCGGCATCATCCGCGAAGTACCCGACCGCGTACATGGAAGTGTGCGGCAAGTTGGCCCAGTAGTGCTCTTTGAAAAGAGTGTCCCCGGCGAGACTGTCGAAGCACCACTCCTTGGCGAGCATAACGACCGCATCGAAGAGGTGACTAGGTCCGAACAGTGGGCCCCGGCCCCAATCGGTACTCCGATTAAAGCCCCACTTGAGGGCGTGCGCATCGTTGATCTCAGCACCTACTATGCAGTGGGCTTTGGTAACAGGCTGCTCGCTGACTTGGGTGCAGAAGTCATCAAGGTGGAAGCGCCCACCGGTGATCCGATGCGTCCGCTCGGAGACCTCTTTGAGTCAGCACAGCGCGGTAAACGCGCGATCACTGTGGATCTGCGCACTGAGGAAGGCCGTGAAGTGGTGCGAAAGCTCGTCGCGACCGCAGACGTGTTTACTCACAACTTCCGCCCGGGCAAAGCCGAAAAGATTGGTATGGGGTATGAACAGCTTCGCGCAGTGAACCCAGACCTGATTTACGTATACCTTCCAGGCTTCGGGTCGGCAGGGCCGAAGTCAGAACAGCGTAGCTTTGCACCGTTGATCAGCGGATTGGTTGGATTGCCTTATGAAGCCGCCGGAGAGGGAAACCCGCCAGTACGCCGCGCTATGGGGAACGAAGACCAGTACAACGGTTTTCTTGGCGCGATCTCGATTCTGCTCGGGCTGCAGCACCGGCTCAACACTGGTGAAGCGCAGCGCATCGAGAGCCCGCAGTTGCACTCCAGCATGCTCGTGATTAGCCAGAACGCGACGACCATGGACGGCACGCTGCTCCCTGCATTTCGGCTCGACCGCGAACAGCTGGGATGGCAAGCACTGAACCGGCTCTACCGTACCGCTGCGGACGGGTGGATCATGCTCGCAGCGCAAAGTGACGCTGAGTTCCAGAAGCTCACTGCTGCATTTGGGTCGCCTGAACTGAGCCAGGAATCGCGATTCAAAACCGAAGCGCTTCGTGCCACACATCGAGTCGAACTGGGTGAGCTACTGGCCGCTGAATTTGCTCAGCACACCGCTGAGGACGCTTTCACCTTGCTGGACAGCGCCGGCGTTCCCGTCGAGATTCCCGCTGATTACCCGGTGATCTCGGACCTCTTCTGGGAGGAATGGATGATCGAGAGCGGCCGAGTATGGGAACACTACCACCCCGAACACGGTTGGTCTCGGGAAGTAGGTCTCACGACCCGGTTCTCGCAGACCCCGGGCCTTATCCGTGGCGCGAATCCGAAGCTGGGACAGCACACAACAGAGATTCTCAAAGAGTTGGGCTATAGCGACGTAGCAGGCAAGGCGCTCATTGATTCGGGCGTCTGCATTCAAGCCATCACTGCTGAAACAAGTGGGGAATAGAGATCATGGAAACCAACTATCCACCGGAGGCGGAAGTCTTCCGCACACAGATCCGCGAGTTTATCGAGCGCAATTTGCCGGCAGCGTGGCCGGGTATTGGAGCGCTTGCTGAAGCTGAGCAGGACGCCTTCGTTGCCAGCTGGAGGCAGGCGCTGGCCGACAACAATCTACTGGCAGTCTCTTGGCCGAAGGAGTACGGCGGTGGTGGCCTCAGCGACATCGAACAGGTGGTGCTCGCCGAGGAACTCACACGAGCAGGACTGCCCGAGGGCACGGAGAATGACACCCTTGGGATCAAGCTGCTGGGTAATACGCTTATCGCCTTGGGTACGCCAGAACAGAAGGAAGAATTTCTTCCTAAAATTCTGAGCGGTGAGCATGTGTGGTGTCAGGGCTTCTCTGAGCCCGAGGCAGGGTCAGATCTCGCCGGTTTACGCCTGAAAGCGGTGCAAGATGGCGACGAATGGGTCATCAACGGGCAAAAGACTTGGACAAGCTCTGGCAGCAACGCCAACTGGATTTTTGCGATTGCCCGCACAGATCCGACGGTGGTGAAACACCGTGGGCTGAGTTTCTTGCTGATCCCGATGGATCAGCCGGGTGTTGAAGTTCGCCCGATCGTCAACGCTGCTGGGTACACCGCATTCAATGATGTGTACTTTACCGATGCGCGCACCAAGGTCATCAACATGGTGGGCGGGGTAGGCGACGGATGGAAGGTCGCGAACACGCTGCTTGGCTTCGAACGAGGCATTCGCGCAACCACAGATTCGATTCGATTCGGCCGTGAGGTTGAAGAGCTCTTTGCGCTGGCTCGTGAACGAGGCGTCGACCAGGATCCATTCATTCAGCGTGAGCTCGCCTGGTGTCATGCTCGTGTCCATGCCATGCGCGCACGCGGATACCGCATGCTCACCCAGCTGCTCACCGGAACGATGGCGCCGGTCAGTGGTTCGTATAGCAAGGCCATTTGGAGTCGCTTCTTTCAGCGCTATACCGAGGTTGCAACGCAAATCCTGGGGCCGGTGGCGCTTGCGCCTCGAGGCAAGGGCAATGCTGGGCTCCTTACCGTTGCGCATGTGGGAACGGGTAATTCCTCGCAGCGCTGGGTGGACGAAATGCTCTACGGTCGCGCTGCCACAGTGTATGGCGGCAGCCTACAGATCCAAAAGAACATCATTGGTGAAGCCGCTCACGGCCTCCCACGCGAGCCCCGGCTCGATGGCGGAGCTTTTCAAGACATCACCGCTGCAGCGTAGCGCGACAGGAGATCACCATGTATTTCGATTACGACGAAGATCAAAATGAGTTCCGTGCCGTACTGCGGCAGCTTTTCACGCAGCACGCCAGTATTGAACGAGTACGTGCCATCGCCGAGACTGGTCGCATTGACCGTGAGCTTTGGGCGGTTCTGTGCACTGAGATGGCGGCACCGGCGCTGCACCTCTCAGAAGACGTAGGGGGAGCTGGGTTTACCCTGGTTGAAACGTCGATCCTGGCGCAAGAATTGGGACGTACCCTGGCACCGGTACCCCTCATTGCAACATCGGTCGTCACCGAAGCCATTATTCAACTGGGTACGACGCAGCAGGTGGAAGCTGAGCTGGGGTCTATTCTCGCGGGCGAACGCATTGCTACAGCACCGATGGTTGCCCTCACCAACGCGTCGACGCTCGCTCAAGTGAATGCAGACGGCACGCTCTCAGGTTCGTTTGACTTTATCCCACACATTGCGGACGCTGACGTCGTACTGATCGGCGCCGCGCTTCGCGACGGCGGCACCGGCGTCTATCTGGTTGATCCTACTGACGCGGGCGTGACGCTTGACGCGGGAGAATCCCTCGACACGACCCGGGCGGGCGCACCCGTTCGATTCGAATCGACGCGCGGAGTGCTGCTCGGCAACGCCCAGGCATCCCCGGATCGCCTCGCCCGAATCGATGCAATCGGACGTACGCTGCTTGCGGCCGATCTGGTTGGGGCAGCACGGGAAGCCTTGCACGGCGCGGTTGAATACGCCAAGATTCGACGCCAGTTCAACCGTCAGATCGGCTCTTTTCAAGGGGTCAAGCATTTGTGCTCGGACGCCAGTATTGCGATTGAGCTGGCTCACCCGGTCACCGATTGGGCCGCTATGAGCTACGGAACGGCCGATTTTGCTACTCACTCAGTGCTGGCAAAATACGAGGCAAGTGAAGCACTGACGCTCGCGGCCGGCAACAGCATTCAAGTGCATGGAGGTATGGGATTCACTTGGGAAGCGACGCCGCACCTGTACTTCCGTCGGGCGACAGCCGCGGCACAGGCATATGGTGACGCGAACGCGAATCTGTTGGCGATCTACCAAGCGGCAGCACAAGCCGCCTAACGAAGAACACGCAGTTGAATCAACGAATGAGTAAGGAAGCACTGAGATGACGCAGGAATCTACGGCGGTGAGGGCGAAAGCCCAGGGCTGCCCATTTAGCAACACCGATTACAACCAAGATGCAGCAGTCTATGGGCACTACGAACAGCTTGAAGCCGATCGGCAGCAAGGGCAGTTTGTCTTTAACGATACGACTGAACGTGGCTTCTACATGGTGCAGGGGTTCGACGACGTCGTCGCTGCTCTGAATAACAAGAACTTCACCAATGATGTCACCAGCGCCCTGAACCCCGATCGCAAGGAATCGAGCACCTTCTATCCGCAGGAGCTTGATGGTGATGTGCACACAAAATTTCGGCGCGTACTGAATCCATATTTCTCGCCTGTAGCTGTGCGCAGGCTCGATGAATTCGCATTGCCACGATTACGCGAAATGATCGGGGAAATTAAGCGCAACGGCTCGGTGAACTTTGTCGAAGATTTCGCGATCAAGTTCCCCGCGGAGGTGTTTTTGCATCTCCTGGGGCTGCCTCACACCGACGTTGATTTCTTCCTGCGAGATAGCGAGATTATGCTCAACAGTCTCTTTAATGGGGACCGTGATGCAGGTGCCGCCGCTAATAAGCGACTGCTGGCCTACTTTGATATCGCGGTGGCTGAACGCCGTGACAATCCGGGTGATCCCAAGACTGACTTTCTCACTCGTGTGATGGACGCCGACATTGACGGGCGCCCCATGACGCACGACGAGGTGCTGGCGGTGTGCCTGTCGGTGACGCTTGCGGGGCTAGACACCACCAGATCAGCCCTCGGGTATGTGTTCTATTACCTGGCAAACCACGACGAACTGCGTCACGAGCTCACCGAGAATCCGGCAATGATCCCGCACGCGATTGAAGAGTTCATTCGAATGAACCCGCTCGTTTTCCAGGCGGGGCGTGAAGCGCAGTCGCAGCAAGACTTTCGTGGTCTGGACGTCGAAGCCGGTGACGTGATGTGGTTAGGGATGGCTTCCGCTAATCGTGACCCAAACAAGTATCCAGAACCAGAAAAGTTTGTGCTCGATCGTGAAGGCATTAATGCCCATGTGGGCTTCGGCGGGGGCCCGCATCGGTGCCTCGGACGGCACCTTGCCAGGCACGAGCTCAGAATGGTGCTTGAAGAGTGGCACAAGCAGATTCCCAATTATCGGGTGTCAAACGCCGATGAAGTGGTCGAACGCGGTGGCCAGCTGACGCTGAAGTCGATGAAGCTCGACGTTCTTGAATAAAGTTCGCAGCTCTCCCTATTTAGCATGAAACTGACTGAGGGGCCGGATCAAATGATCCGGCCCCTCAGTCAGTTCTTGGGCTTGTTACATGTGACGTCCGCCAGTTACCTCGACTACCGCGCCGGTGATGTAACTTGACATATCGCTTGCCAAGAAGAGGACGGCCTGAGCGATTTCGGTGGCTTCACCCATACGCCCGAGCGCAATCTCTTTGAGCCGGGCTTCTTTGATGTCTTCGCGCATCCCCTCGGTCATGGGAGTGCGAATGAGGCCCGGCTGGACCGCATTGACGCGAACGTTGGCGAACCCGACTTCCTTCGCGGCAGCCTTCGTGAGTCCGACCATGCCGGCCTTTGCCGCGCTGTAGTTGGTCTGACCCATGAGGCCAACCTTGCCTGAAATGGAGGAGATATTAACGATCGATCCGCCGCCTGGCTGCTCGCGCATGACGGCAGCCGCTGCGCGTGTACCGAGCCAGCTGCCGCGCAGATGCACGGCAATCACCTGATCGAACATGTCCTCGGTCATCTTGCGCATGGTCGCATCACGGGTAATTCCGGCGTTGTTGACAAATACATCGAGCGATCCAAAACGGTCAGTGGCGGCCTGCGCGAGCGCAGCGACATCGGCTCCACTGCTGACGTCACATGCGACTCCAATCGCGCGGCTACCGATGCCGAGCTGCAGTGCTGCGGCTTCGGCAGCATCTCCATTAATGTCAGCGATGACGAGGTTCGCCCCCTCGGCAGCAAACGCTTCGGCGATTGCGTATCCGATGCCTTGTGCTGATCCGGTGACAACCGCGGTACGGCCTGCGAGCAAACTCATGTGATGACTCCTCTAGTGGTTCTCGAGCGAATGTAAAGTGTGCGTACGCGCGAGTACTCGGTGTTCGCGTAGACGCGTGAGTTCTGCATCCGATGTGCCCAATACTTCAGCCAGGACCTCGTCGGTGTTCTCGCCCAAAAGCGGGGCCGGCACCGCGGCAGGAACAGGGGTACTTCGGAACACCAGCGGAAGGCTGGGGGCGAGTACACGACCGACGCCGGGCTGGTCGATTTCAGTGAACAGCGGGTTGTTCGTTGTGCAGCGAGGATCCTCATGGACGAGCTGTTCGAACGTTCGAAAAATGCCCTGCAGTACACCGGCATCTGCGAGCCGCGTGGTCGCTTCTGTCGCAGTACGCGCCGCGAACCAGGGGCGTAGTACCGCATCGATGGCCTCACGGGCGTCGTATCGACCGCCTTCAGTGGCCAGATCAACATCGAGCATGGGCCCAATCATTGCAAGCTTGTCGGTAAGGCCCGTGGCTTCTCCGAGGGATCGCCATTGCCTATTTGAAATTGCGACAACCATCACTTCTCGCCCGTCGCCCGTGGCAAAGCTTTGCCCGTACGCTCCATAGAGTGCGTTGCCCAGCGGACCGCGCGTCGAACCATTGGTCTGCACCTCGGCAATGTATCCGAGGTTGCCGACGGTGGCGAGCATTACGTCAGACAGCGCAATATTGATCTCCTGCCCCTGGCCCGATGAACGCCGTTCCAGCTCAGCGCTCAGCACGCCTGTGGTCATGTACAGGCCTGCAGCGACGTCCCATGCAGGGAGCGCATTGTTGGTCTGTTGCGCATCGAAGCCAGTGACGGTCGGAAACCCGCTTGAAGCGTTTACGGTGTAGTCAACAGCGGGGGAGCCGTCATGGTTGCCTGTGAGCCTCAGCATGATCAAATCAGGGCGGTGCTGGGCGAGGTTCTCATAACTCAGCCAGCCGCGGGCGGGCAAATTGGTGATGAGAATACCAGCCGACGCAATGAGTTCGGTCGCGAGACGTTGGCCGTCTTCGCTTTTGAGATCGAGCGTAACTGAACGCTTGCCCTTGTTAAGGCTTGCCCAGTAGATGCTGTCGCCGGCTGCGGTTACCGGCCACCGCGTGTGGTCGATATTTCCACCGATGGGATCTATTCGGATCACCTCGGCGCCTAACTGTGCCAGCGTCATACTGCCAAGAGGTGCCGCTACAAAAGCTGAGATCTCAACGATGCGTACACCCGCAAGCGGCGCTTGGCGTTGCCCTGTGCTCGTCACGATTACACCACCTCGAAGAGCGCAGCCATGCCCTGGCCGCCACCGATACACATGGTCTCGAGGCCACGACCCCCACCGCGACGGTGTAGCTCATGCAACATTGTGGTCATGATGCGTACACCGGTGGCACCAACAGGGTGTCCAAGCGAAATACCTGAACCATTGACATTGAGTCGCTCGTGATCGTCCCAGCCCCATCCGCGCAGCACTCCAAGTGATTGGGCGGCAAACGCTTCGTTGAGCTCTACGAGATCGATGTCGTTCCAGCCTCGGCCGGTGCGGCGAAATAGCTTTTCGACGGCGGGGACCGGGCCCAGCCCCATCTCGGCGGGGTCGCATCCGACCGCCGCCCAGCCCTCGAGGAACGCGATGGGTTCAACCCCGTATTCGTCGAGTTTGTCCTCAGACACGATGAGGCATGCTGCCGCGGCATCGTTCTGCTGACTTGCGTTTCCGGCGGTGGTGATCCCGCCCTGCATCAGCGGGCGTAACCCAGCTAACACTTCAACCGAGGAGTTTGGGCGAATGCCCTCGTCTCGACTAAAGATCAGCGGTTCACCCTTACGCTGCGGGACTACTACAGGTACGACTTCGTCATCAAACGCGCCCCGATCCCACGCTGCTGCAGCCTTCAGGTGGCTAGAGACTGCAAAAGCGTCAGCCTCTTCGCGGGTAATCCCGTAACGGGTCGCAACGTTTTCAGCAGTTTCGATCATGCCGGAGATATAACCGAATCGCTCGGTGGGCTGAGAGCGTTCGCGACCTCTCTCGAGCCGGTCGTACATGGTGACGTTGCCCGAGCGGGACCCCCAACGCATATCGGTTGAGTAGTACTCGATGTTGCTCATGCTTTCAACGCCGCCAGCGATTACGACGTCAGCGGCACCGGTTTGCACCATCATGGCCGCGGTGGCGATTGCTTGGACACCGCTGCCGCAGCGCCTGTCGAGCTGCATGCCGGCAGTATGGATAGGGAGACCGGCCTGCAACCCAATCCAGCGGCCGACGCAGGGAGCCTCACTCGAGGCATACGATTGCGCAAACACGACATCTTCAATGAGCTGAGGATCGATTCCGGAGCGTTCGATGACGGCTTTGACAACGGTCGCGCCGAGGTGCTCAACGGAAACGTCGCGAAGCGACTTCCCGTAGGCGCCGACGGCGGTTCGGGTGGGTGCGATGATTGCGGCTCTGGCCACGGGGTGCTCGCTCTCTTTGGACGTTCAGCGTGATTGAAGAATGAAACTGGTGGTGGTTAACGGAAAGTAATGTGCGCGGTGACTGCGACGCCGCCACCGGGGGCAACGACCGAGAGCTGTTCGGACGAGGCATCTGAGGATGTGTCCTCGACGCGACCGACCACGTGGAGTTGTTCTCCCACAAAGATGGGGGATCGCGCCTGAAATGTGAACGACGTGATGACGGCTTCCGGATGGTGCTTCACGAAGCTATCCATGATGTAGGTCGCCATAAGCGGGCCGTGCACAACGAGGCCGGGGTAACCCTCGACCTCAGTGGCGTACGGGAGGTCGTAATGGATACGGTGCGAATTGAACGTCAACGCTGAATACCGAAACAGGGTGATCGTGTCAGGCCGCTTAGTCTCAACCCAGTCCCAACCTTCGGGTGCTGGCGTGTCCTCGCGTGGCGGACGCGACGTAGCTTGAGGGTTTGCCGCCACCGGAACTGCCTCGCGATATACAATCGTCTGTCGTTCTGTGAGCGCAAGTGTCTGGTCGGCGGCGACGTCATGGCGTAAGACCACAAAGCACAGCGCCCCGCTCGATCCGTTCTTGGGCGTGATCGATTCAATCGTGGTGATGCGAGACAACTGCTGACCCACACATATGGGGCGATGGAAATCTATGCTGCTGCCCGCCCACATGCGTCGGGGGAGCGGGAGCGGCGGCATAAACCCGCCGAGCTTGGGATGGCCGTCTGCGCCAAGTTCGTCTTGTACGGAGGACGGAGTGAACTGGAGCCAGTGACCGAGCGGAAAGAGAGCGTTGCTGTGCGCCTCTTCGAGCGACCGAGGGTGGTTGAGGATAGCTGCGAGCTTTACCGAGGCCGAGCTTGAAGCGACGTCAGAGAGCGTTTCGGTGTTTTCGACCCAGTCGCTGAAATCTACAGTCTCCGGGTTGGTGAATTTGGTGGGGTTCACGATGCCTCTTCCACTGTGTGTTTTCGGGTTGTGTGGGCCACCGGTGCAGCCGTCTTTGGGGGTTGAACCATGTAAATGCACTCCCACATCTCTCTTGACTATCTCAAAACGATTGAACCGGGTCAAATACCTAATTCAACATGATTCATGTATTTTGGTTATATAACGCGTCGTTGCTCCACGGGCCGCAAGGTTATGCATAATTGAAGGCGTTGGCCGGCTGGCCGGTACCCATTGAACGGAAGAAGCTGGCATGCTGCAATCCTCGATCTCATACCTGTTCGTTCCGGCCTCTCGCCCGGAGCGGTTCGCGAAAGCCTTGGCTGCAGGCGCAGGCCAAGTCATCATCGACCTTGAAGATGCGGTGGCGGTGGAAGATAAAGACACCTCGCTGGCGCACCTCATTGAAGCGTTGAATGATGGGTTGGACACGCCAGTGCATGTGCGCATCAATGCCGCTGACTCGCCCTGGTTTAATCGAGACATCGCCGCCCTTGCGGCCCTTACTGCACAGGGGAGTGCGGGCCTTTCTGGAGTGATTATTCCCAAAGCTGAGGACGCGGCGGTGCTCGCCGAGGTACGTACAGCGTTAGGGGGTGACATCGAGTTGATTGCGCTTGTGGAGAGCGCACTCGGTGTGAGTCGTGCGCGAGAATTGGCGCAGTCGCCGGAGCTCTCGCGGTTCGCCGTGGGGGCCGTGGACCTGAGTTTCGATCTCGATGTCGAAATCTCTTCTTCGACGATTGACTATGCGTACGCTGCCCTGGTCGTAGAATCGCGCCTGGCGGGACTCCCTGCGCCTATCGCCTCGCCGCCCCTGTCGTTGCACGACACCGAGGGGAACGAAATTGATGCGCGCAGGTTGCGCGGTATGGGACTTACCGCGCAGCTGTGCATTCATCCCGCTCAGCTCGCGCCTATTCATGCTGGATTCCTGCCCACGGCTGAGCAGTTTGCTTGGGCCAGGAACGTGCTCGCTGCTGAAGGTGGGGCCTCCCAGGTGGGTGGCCAAATGGTTGACAAGCCCGTTCAAGATCGGGCGCGACGAATCCTTTCACACGAGTAGCGGGCATTAGGGCGTGTCTCGTAAAGATTTGGGGTGGAGTCTGGGATCGTTGATGCGTGTCAAGATTCCAGCTCCTCAACGATGACCAGTGGAACCTGATTTCGGGATCGCTTCCTGGCCCGACTGGTCGACAAGGGCGCCCCTATGCCGATGCCCGCACCATGGTCGAGGGCATCATTTATCGCTACCGGTGCGGCATTGCTTGGCGTGATCTTCCTGCCGCGTTCGGACCTTGGCAGACAGTGTGGCGGTGGCATCGCCGCATGGCCGCAGACGGCACCTGGGATGCCCTCCTTGGCCAATTGATGGCGGAGGCAGATGCTGCCGGAATGGTTGATTGGTCGATTTCGGTGGACTCCACGATCGCTCGCGCGCATCAGCACGCAACGAACGTGACGCGCCTAAAAAAGGGATACATCGAATTACAAGAATCTGCTGACCGAGCCGCTTGATCATGCGGTGGGTCGTTCTCGCGGCGGCCTCTCGACTAAAATTCATCAGCTCGTAGACGGCAACGGGTTGCCGCTGGTGACTGTCTGCACGGCCGGGCAAGACGGCGATTCGCCGATGTTATTGCCGCTGCTTGAGATTCTGCGTGTGGAACGAACCGGGCCTGGCAGGCCGCGCACTCGCCCGGACGCGGTCCGCGGCGACAAGGCATACTCGTCTCGCGCAATTCGCGCCCATCTACGCGAGCGCAGCATTGAGGCGGTCATCCCTGAACCGAGAGACCAGATCGGGCATCGCAAACGCCGCGGAAGTCAGGGCGGTCGCCCACCCAAACTCGACGCCGAGAACTATCGAGGACGTAACGTGATCGAGCGACGGTTCTGCCACGTGAAACAGTGGCGAGGCATCGCAACCCGGTACGACAAACTGTCGTTGACGTACCGGGCAGCAGTGTTACTTCACGCGGTCATCGCCTGGACACAACATTTACGAGACATGCCCTAGGCGTCAATAAGTTCACGCACGAACGGCGTGAGCTCGGCTGCCCAAGCTTGGGCAGCCGAGTCGACGTAATCGGCACTCGATGCGTCGTGCATGCCGTGTTCGCCGATGCGGGTCGCGCCGAGCTCCTGTAGAAGCTTCGATAGTTTGATGCTCGCAAAATTAAAGGTTTCGTAGGTTGTGTCTCCCAGCCCGAAAATGGCATAGTTGAACTTTGAAAAATCGGGTCGGGTTGTGTTTAACGCCTCCGCAAAGACATCGGCGCCATCGGAATATTCTCCATCGCCATAGGTGGAACAGCACACAACCAGGAGGGTGTCCTCGTGGAATTGCTCAAGTTCAAGCTCGGTGAGTGACACGAACTCACTTTGTATCATGTTGCTGAGTGCGGCCTCGATTTCGACTGCCGCCAGCTCAGCATTGCCAGTTTCAGTGCCGTAAGCGATGATGGCGTGGGTGGGAATTGCCATGTCGTAAACTCTCCTTTGAGTTGATAGTAAAGTGCAGGTCAAGCGGTTATGCGGGGGAAAGTGGCGTACGGGCGTGGTGGAGGATTTCAGCACGATCGCGAATTTTGTGACGGGTGCGCGATGCTCCGGCGCGATTAGTTTCTACCTGATTGACGCGGAGCCAGCCGGGAAACTCCACCGGTGGTTGTGCGAGCTGTGTCGTGACGGCTGAATAGCCAGGCTTACCGAGGGTGAGGAGGCCCGTGGAAATGTCTGTGATGACGCTTCCCGCGACGAGCTGGGCATCTTTGCGGTTCTCAGGGATTGTGCCCCGTGGGCCGCGTCTCAGCCAGCCTACGCAGTACAGCCCAGGGGCGATGCGTCCTGATTCTAAATCGCTGTGAGCGTGCGATTCTGGATCGAGCTCTGTGCCGGGGCTTTCGTGTTCGAAGCCGATGGCTGTGATTACGTGAGACGTCTCGAAGCGTAAGGTTTCCCCTGAGTTAATGACGGTGCACTCAATACCGCCTACTTGCTCGGTGCCCAGTACTGATGTCGGGCGCATTCCGAAATGGAAATGTACGGTGGACGTCGCATCAGGGCGTTCCAGCGCGGACAAAAAGGCGAGTGCCTCGATGCGCCGAACGGCTTCCTTTGCGAGTAGTTTACCTGCAGCGATTGCGTGATCGATCTCGCGCTGTGCTGAGACGAGCATGTGGGGATCGCAGGCAAATCGAAGTTGTGGCTGTTCGGCAAGTTCCCTTACCATCCCTGGATCAAATTTTGCGTCGAGAGGGAGGGAACGGCCCACGAGATGAACGTCTTGTAGCGGGGCCGGGCGCATACAGTGAAGAACATCATCTGCGAGGTCTGAGCCCGCATACTGGGCACTCGTTTTAGTGAGGAAACGTACGAGGTCGATTGAAACGTTGCCATGCCCCACGATTACTGCTTTGTCACGGAACGTGACCGGCTGGGCTGAGTCCGACGGGTGGCCGTTGATAAGACGAGTGACCTCGCCCGAGCCATGAACTCCAGGTAAGCGGTCTCCGGGAATGCCGAGGCGCCGATCTTGCCATAAGCCAGTGGCGAGGATGACCACATCGAACGAGATACGCAGTGTATCGAGCGTGATGTCGGTGCCAATGTTGACATTGCCCGCAAAAGCCAATTGACCATTCTGAAAGAGGCGGTCAAACTGCCGCGTGACGGCCTTGGTTCCTTGATGATCTGGGGCGACCCCATAACGGACCAGGCCGAATGGAGTTACTAAACGATCAAACACGGTGATCGCAGATTCAGGGAACTGGCGCAGAATAAACTGCGCGGTGTAGCAGCCGGCAGGGCCGCTGCCCACGACAGCGATGTGTGGATAGGTGGTAGTTCGCAGCATAAGTCATCCGCCTTTGGTGCTTAGTGTCCCGCATCGTAAAATGATGCGCATCATTAACATGTATGATGTTACATGATTTCCCATTTATGGGAAGGTCTACGCGCTACTGGTGTATCCAAGACCCCGCGATCATGGTGGCCCGTACTGGGTTGCGCGGGATCTGCTCAAGCGCGCGAACCAGGGGAGTCTGTAGTAGAACGATATCGGCGGCGACACCAGGGACAATTCGGCGAGGTGCAGCGCCAGGGCTGTCGAGTGGCGCGAGATAGGCCATAAGCGCCTGCTTCGGATCAATTGTCTCATCGTGATAGGTGCTGCGGTGGCTTCCAGAAACCCCAATTGTGGCGCCTGTGGGTGTGCGCCTGTACTGTGCGGCATGAATAACCTGCCAGGGTGATAGTGGGCCATAAGGCGCATCACTCGAGAGCGCGAGCGGAATCCCTGCTCTTATGAGCGAAGCAACGCGATAAAGGTCGGTGTCCTTGGCGTGTCCTAGATCGTCTCCCAGCTCATCCCCGCGGTGCGCAATGAATCCTGGCTGCGTGACCACGGCTAACCCGAACCTCGCGATATCTGCCACAAGGGCTTGGGGAATGACCGCGGCGTGTTCAATTCGATCGCCAATTACGGGGGGCACTGCTTCAAAAGCTGCTAGTAACAAAGCTAGAGAATCGAGAGTGACTGAGTGCACTGCGACGGCGCGGCCCTCGCTGCGCGCAACAAGGAGTTCGGCGACGAGCGCGTTATATGACGGAAGCTGATGATCTGCGAGCACGATCTTGCGTGGTCCGATCTTGGACTGCCCGCCAGCTGCGCACCTCACCCGGGGAACTGCGAGATCTGGGCTTACCTGTGCAGGGCTGGCCGCATGGCCCAGCAATTGCAGCCTCTGAGGAAGCGCGCCTGTGCGCTGCGCTGCTTCAAACGCGGTGAGTGCAGTGGTGTCAAGCTCTGGTGAAGCGTCGGTTATTCCCGTAATGCCGAGTCGAGCCAGTTCGTGGCCCACACGTGAGAGCTGTGGCGGTTTCGCTGGTGCCAGTTCCCGCAGCCAACGATCGCCGCGCCACACTCGACCGGTTGGATTTCCAATAGCATCGAGTTCAAGCGACGGGTGTGGCAGCTTCGCCTGATCAAAATTGTGCAGCAAACCGAGTGTTCGTAGAGCGGCCGAGCTGAGTATCCAAAGTGCCCCGCTGCGATGCTGCACACGCACGGATCGGTTGCCAGCGAGCTTATCGAGTGCCTGCCTGTCGAGTTTGCCAGCCAGCGACTCTGAATAGCCTGTCGCCCGTACCGAACCATCAGGGCCCTTTGGTGCAGTACGCAGCAAAGACCCCAGCTCTGCGGGGCTCGATGCAGAGCGACAATCAACGGAAGTATACGAAGCAGCAAGTGCAAATAGATGCAAGTGATGATCGTGAAGACCGGGGAGGAGAGCAGCGCCGTGTGCGTGAACGACCTGCTCAGACACACCGGGGATGATTCGTTTGCTGACCTCAGCGATGAGGCCGTGCCTGATACGAACGTCGTACAGGGCGGGGGACGCATGGCCAATGGGATTCGGCCCGAACGGGAGCTCGGCCTCGGTAATTAGCATTGGGAGCGCTTCAAATCTGTACCGACTCGGCGATTGAGGTGGGGGGAACTTAAGAACCTGGCGTTATCCTCACCCAGCGCGTGAGGTGCCGAATATTGAGGCAGCACGCGTGCGGTCGGCGGGGTCGCAGTTTCCAAGCCTGGACTCGGGCTGAGCCTGTCTGCTGCATCGAAGCCCCATAAGGTATGGCGAACGATGTTATACATGGATATATCCCAAAGCTCGCCGCGGCGGCGACGATTATTTGTGCCTTGATCGGACCCCTCCGCGGATCCCTTTGTGGTCTCCTCCATTGCGCTTACAGTGTTACCAGGCACCGTCATACAGGAAGCTGCAGCGAATAACCCGGCAAGTGGATCAGCAATGGCGTCTCCCACAAAACAAGGGCTACCGTCATGGTCGCGTGCGATGAGACCGGCGCTCGCCGCAACGTCATCACCAAAACCAATGCGTGAGCTGGTCCGACCAGCCGCCGTGATTGATACCCAGGTGGCCCCTGTCGCGATATGTGCCTCTGCATCGATACCGAGGCGCATGAGGGCACGAGGCCTTGAAGCCTCGATGATGATATCGGCGCTTGCAACCAAGTCATGCAGCGCAGCGAGTGATGACGGATCTGAAGGTGTGAACGACACAGCTTTGTGTCCAGAGTGTAGGAGGCTGTAGAACTTCTTATTGCCGTACCTGGCGCCATCGGGCCGCTCGGTGGACTCGACCTTGATGACTTCTGCGCCTAATAAGCCGAGGATGTGTGCGCATAGTGGCCCCGCCCACAGAGAACTGAAGTCGATGACGCGCAGCCCAGCGAAGTCTCGGGGCTGCCGGGTGGGCCAGATGGCCTGGCGTGGGAGCGACGCGGGTGGTTCCGATTGGTCCACGGGCCAGCAGGGTAGTGAAAGCTCGAGTGCCATTCGTTGCACATCTGAGGAAGTGGCTTGGGACATACCGAGTGTGAGTGCGGGCCACGGATCCGTAGGCATAACGGGCGTACCGAGTGCCGCGGAGTACAACAGCGGATCATCAACTCTTGCGCAGGACACAGCAGCGAGTGAACCGTCTAGGAGCGGGAGTAATCTACCTGCGCCGCCCACAGTTGTCGAGCCTTGCCTGCAAAAACCCGTGTAAATGGCACGCTCACTCAGCAGCGCTGAGCCATTAAACGAGACTTCGGGGGGAAAATTTTCCCGGTTCTGAATCCATTCACCGAGTGCGCGAGCCATGCTTGCTGCGCGACCAGGGGGGAGTAACGGTGGTCCATCTTGTGAACCAGTGAGCCATGCGCCCCCATCTACCCAGTCGGCTTGTGGATCGAGTTCGGGAATCCGGGTGCTCAAAAAGTTGAGCAGATCGGCAGGTCCAGCGAGGGAAGCCGCTTGTGAAGACGACTCGGTAGGTAACTTATTGATAATGATCTGCCTCCAGTCGGCATACTAGGACGGTGACCCAAATCCCTCATCGCGACCAGGCCGTACTCACTCTTACGGTATCTGAGCTTGCCGCTGGACGTTTGCCGGTACCGCTGCTAAACGGGGAGGGTGCGCCTGAGCAGGTGGTGCTCATTGTCGACCTCGACACAGCTCTGGGCTTGGATACAGCAGATCTTTCCGCTGCATCCAGGGAGTGTCGAACGTTTGAATCCGTGGTACGAATCGGGATTTCTCACTCGCAAATTGCTGTAGAGAATTTTGTTGAGGACTGTGGGGAGATGGTCGACGCCCTCGACGTCATCATCGTGCCTGAGGCGTCTGCGCTTGCGCAGTTGCGGAGCTGCGTCGGAGCTCGCGATGTTTCAGATGCATTGGCTGAGATTACAGATGCGGTCATTGCGCATCCCACCGCCGCGATCTTCCTCACGCAGGTGTTGCGGGCGGGGGAGCGTGTAGGGCTTCTCGAAGCAGTGAACATTGAATCTTTCGCTTTTTCAACGCTGTTGGGATCAAATGAGTTTCAATTTTGGCTAAGTGAAGTGCGGGATCCAAAATTTGTGGCCCCCGATCACATAGCGAATCCTGTACTGATTGACAGGGCAGTCGAAGAATTGTTTATTGTGCTGAATCGGCCTGAACGGCGCAACGCCTATGGGCGGCAACTGCGAGATTCTTTGGCGGATGCTCTTCGGGTTGCGCTGATTGACGACAGCGTTGAACGCGTGCATCTGAGTGGTTCTGGGCGGGCGTTTAGCTCTGGAGGAGAGATATCAGAATTTGGGCAAACGCCCGATGTTGGTCGCGCACATTTTATCCGTACACGTGCAGGCGTGGGGCACTTGATTGCCGCGTTAGGAGACCGGTTGACGATTGAAGTGCACGGAGCATGTATCGGGGCCGGAATTGAGATAGCGGCGTTCGGGGCACATGTCGTGGCACGGGGCAGCACAGTTTTTAAGCTCCCCGAAGTGGGAATGGGCTTGATTCCTGGTGCCGGGGGCACCGCCAGTATTTCGCGAAGAATTGGGCGACACCGCACTGCTTGGCTCGCGCTGAGTGCGCGCACAATTGCGCAAGATCGTGCGTTTGAATGGGGTCTCGTCGATGAGTTGGTGTAAAACATTGACCAACTTTTGAGTCTAAACACGTGCGCTAATGTCATCTATTGGGGCAGATGGGGCCGCAAAAAAAGAATATGACTTGCGCAATCAGGATAAACATGTTCATAATTATCACGAAAAGCTAAGTTATGAGTCTTTTCACCCGAGCGATCAACGGCGAACTCGGGAGCCAATGCACATTGCCGTGAATATTGGAGAAACCAATGGTTCTGAACAACCGTAGTTCTCGCGCGCTGACAGCGATTGCGGGAATTGGAGTGCTTGCGCTCGCCTTGAGCGCGTGCTCGAGCACAGCTACCGAAGACGTAAAAGACACAACTGCCAGTGAGGAGGGTGTCGCTTTTGGCGCATCGAAGGATGATTGGAAAGCCGCATTCGCTGACGTCGATTCGATTGAACTGCGTACGCAGTCTTCGTCTGCAAAGGGCGCGGCCAGCGGCAAAGATTTTGAAGACTTTGTTGCTGAAATTGAAGAGTGGTCTGATGGCAAGATTACCTTCGATCTCGGTTACTCGAGTGCCTACGCCTCGCCTCTAGAAGGCATCGATGCGTTGAACGATGGTCGCCTTGATATCGCGCACGTGATCCCACAGTACTTTGCTGAGGAACTTCCACTCGCCGCATCTTTGGTCAACATGAACGTGATCTCAAACGCGAGCCCGATCTATGGTGCAGTGTCATCAAACGTATGGCCCCTGCAAGCCGGTTTTGAGAGCGAAGAGCTCATGGCTGAATCGGAGGAGCTCGGCATGGTGCCGCTTGCTCCCTATTGGAACACTGGTGCCGGCGCGCTCATTTGTTCCGCTGAACGTAACAATCTAAAGGAACTCAAGGGTGCCGTAGTAGCTGCTTCAGGCGCGCTACAGCAAGAACAGGTTAGCGCTGTTGGTTCGTCACCGACGTCAATGCCGTTCACCGAATTCTATGAAGCACTGCAGCGCGGCGCGGCCGATTGCGTGCAGACCACTGGCACGTCTGCTCTGGCCGTGAGTATCCCCGAGGTTGCCCCTCACGTTGTAATCGATCCAGAGGCGAGTTTCATCGCCGGTGCTTCGATGCTGAACTTCAGTAAAGCAACGTGGGATGCATTGCCGCTTGTAGCTCAGCAGCTCATTTGGGATCGTACTTCAACGTTCGTGGCGGGCAATATTACCAAGGTAATTGGCAACTATCAGCTGCTGAATGATGCCGTGACCGCCAGCGGTGGCAGTATCGAAGAGTTCGACGCAGATGCCGTTACAGCTATGAACGACACGAAACCGGCCATCTTAAGCACCGTGGCCGAGACTGCAGGTGAAGACTTTGTTAGTAACGCAGAGACGTTGCAGAGTGACTGGTTGCAAAAGACTGCAGACGCCGGTTTCGACGTCGACGTGAAATATGCAGACATTCAGATATGGCTCGACGACAACCAGGATTCCCTCAACGAGTTCATCCAGGCGGATGTTGCAGAGGCTGTCTACAAGCCCTACCGCCCGTAAGTCTTAGGCAACAGCACCTTCAAGGTTCCGTAACTGCGCAACTGTGCAATTACGGAACCTTGAAGGCTCAGCAACAAACAGACACTTCATTTAACCAATTGGGAGCAGCGGGACATGACTGTGCAAACTCAACCTAAATCCCGAAAGACTCTTCGGGATCGACTCCTCAACTTCATTGAGGTAGCAGCGGTCATCGTGCTCGTTGTGATGATGCTGCACGTGGTTCTCAACGCGCTGTCCCGTTCGCTCTTTAAAATGCCGATCTACGGGACCCTCGAACTCACTCAGTTCTGGTACTTGCCGGCGTTGACACTGCTGGGCCTCATCGCTGCCCAAGCTCGTAATGAGCACATTGTCGCCGACCTGTTGTTTGATTCGTTCCCGGCCATCATGCGTAAATGGACGTCTTTTTCCGTGAACGTAATTACTGCAGTCGTCGCAGCGTTGATTTCTTGGTACGGGCTGAGCGAGACGGTTCACGCGTTCGACAAAATGATCATGGCTGGAGCTACTGATTTCCCGCTCTGGCCCATTGAAGCATTGCTTACTATCTCGTACGCAGCCTTCGCGATTCAGTTGCTATACACCGCAGTTAAAATTGCGCGATTCGGTGAGGAAATAGATCCAGATGGCATCCCGAATGATGATGGGGTGGGTTTCGGTGATGACCCGATCGCGCGTGAAGAGGACCTGCGGGCGCGGGGCCTGCTGGAAGCTGACGCCACAGCGAGCAAGGAAGGTTCACGATGAGCGCGGTCACCACACTACTGAGTATCGGTGTTGAAAAAGAGCCCAGAGAGCCAGGATTTATTAAAGGCTGGTTATCTTTCTCTATCAACACAATCGCAGTTATAGCCTCCGGCGGCTATATGTTCCTGCCTAGCAGCGACAAAATTGGCATCGGAATAGCGGGTGTCGTCATGATGGTCGCGCTGCTATTCATGAAGTTCCCTGCTGCGATGGCCATGATCCTGCCGTCGCTGCTCGCTATGTACGCGATGCGAGGGTGGGCAATTGTTGAGACCTCGCTCATGAACGTCCCTATCGATTCAATTTCAAGCTGGAGCCTTTCAGTGCTCCCCATGTTTATCGTTATGGGGTTGCTTATGTGGCGTTCTGGTATGACGGAGGGAGTGTACAAAGCCGCACGACAATGGTTTTCATGGATGCCTGGCGGTCTTGCTGTTGGTACCAACCTGGCGGGCACTGGTCTCGCCACGGTGAGTGGCTCGACGGCTGGCGTTGTCTACGCATTAAGCCGGATCGGTATCCCCGAGATGCTTAAAGCGGGTTATGACAAACGTCTAGCCCTCGGTTCGGTGATCGTGGCGAGCCTTCCAGGCCAGCTAATCCCGCCCAGCATCCTCCTCGTGCTCTACGCGGGCATTGCCGAGGTGCCGGTGGGGCAACAGCTGCTGTCGGGCATTCTTCCCGGCGTGGTCGTCGCGATTATGTTCACTGTCATGCTCGTAATCATGGCTTCGTTCTTCAAAATGGGCGGCCAGAAAGTAGCAGGCAAGGAGACTGCCCCGACGTCATGGTCTGAGCGCTGGCGGTCTCTGGCACGGACATGGCCGCTTCCGATTCTCGCGGCGATTATCATCGTGGGTATGTTCTCGGGGCTATTTACAGCGACCGAAGCAGGTGCCTTCGCTGCCCTTTGTGCGCTGATCCTTACTTTCCTTTGGAAGCCGGCTGGCGGCGGCGTGTCTCGGCCGATTACAGCGGTGCGTAAGGCATCGATTGGGGCTGTAGCAAACGTCGGCGGTATCTTTTTCATGCTCGTTGGCGTTGAGATGTTGTCGAGAATGATGACGCTCACCGGTATCGGAAACGGCATGGCAGACCTCGTCGCGGCGTGGGATCTTAATCGCGTAGAGTTCCTTATCGTAATGACGGTTGTCTACTTGGTGCTGGGCGCGTTTATGGAATCGCTGCCGATGATGGTTTTGACTGTTCCACTGCTTATTCCTACGCTCGAATCGCTCGATATCTCGCTGCTCTGGTTTGGCGTGTTTGTTGTATTTATGGGTGAGCTGGCGGTGCTTTCACCACCAGTGGGAATGCTCGCCATGATTATTCACAGCATCGTGAAAGATCCCGAGGTTAACCAGGGGCAAACCATCAAGCTGAGCGATATTTTCTGGACCATGCTTTGGTTCCTGCCGATGGCGGTACTGGTGGTGGCTGTACTAATCGCCTGGCCCGACCTCGCAACAATCATCCCAACGATGTCGAACGCTGGCTAGTTCAGCCTTCAAATGAAACTTGGAACGAAGGAAGAAAAAATATGACTGGTCGCTTATCTGGCAAAATCGCGCTGGTGACTGGTGCCGGCTCAGGCATTGGCAAAGCCATCGCCACGAAGTTCGTTGCGGAGGGTGCTCATGTGATTGTTACCGACATCAGTGGCGCCGAGGTTGACGCGGCGGCCGAGTTAGGCGCGCAGCATCGACGTGTAGACGTCTCTGATGAACGCAGCGTACGGGAGCTCGAAGAATGGATCCGTGCTGAGCACGGGGGCTTAGACATTCTCGCGAACAACGCGGGTATCCCTGGTGGGCAAGCTCGTATCCATGAGTATCCAATTGCTGAATGGGACAAAGTGTTCGCAGTTAACAGCCGAGGCATGTTCCTCGTACTCGCCGCTGGTCTTCGACTGATGCTCGAAAGCGGTGGGGGATCTGTTGTGAACACGGCTTCGCTTGCCGGACTGCGCGCTACGCCACTGACCTCGGGGTATGTCGCGTCGAAAGGCGCGGTCGTGCAACTTACCAAAGCGGCTGCACTTGAGTATGCCAAAGACGGGATCCGGGTGAATGCGATCGCGCCCGGAGTTGTCAATACCGCGATTCTTCAGGCCTGGGATGAAGACAATCTGCGCCGTATCTTGGACAGTGTGCCTATGGGGCGTGGCGGGGAACCGGAAGAACTCGCCAATGTTGTTGCATTCCTTGCGAGCGACGAGGCCTCGTTTGTTAACGGTCAGGTTTGGGCTGCAGACGGTGGGCGCACTGCGAGGTAGCAAGCAGTACAACGGCGAAGGGCGAAAGGCATCTGCCTTTCGCCCTTCGCCGTTGTACTGGATCAGCTGAGCCCGAGGAGGCGTTCTGGCACGTCAACGGTCATTGTGCGTAAGTCCTCATCGGACATACCCTGTGCCCAGAATTGGTTAATGAAGCTCTGGAATCCGGCTGCGGGGTGGGGGGCGTGCACAGTCCACCCGTAGTCAGTGGACAGTGCGACACGTTCTGCACCTATGCGGGTCACTGCCCGCACTACCTGATCAAAGATCGCTGGTTTGCCATGGCATGAATGCGCAGCGAACTCGATAATTGCCCCCAACTCGGATAGCTCCACGCACTCCTGGGCGGTGAGGCTGGGGCCGGCCGTTTCTTGCATGGCATGGGTTACGATGAGGCGATCCTTTTCGGAGAAAGCCCGCGCGATCGCGAAGTGTTCTTCGCGTGAAATATGTCCAGTCGCGAGGACTGCATCATGCTCACGTACGAGGTCCATGATTTGACGCACTTCTTCAATGATCTCCCCCTCATGGTCGAGCACGCGAAGCCCCTGGGTGACACCGAACGCGCGCTCGAGTAGTACCGGGGGATCTTGGTGGGCTGAGAGTGTTGGCAGCCAGACGACCTTAGCGCCGTTGATAAGTGCGTTTTCTGCGGCCTGGGGGTTAAGGCCTCCAACGGGATGATCCATACAAATACTGCTGAATACCTGAACATCAGGAACAGCCTTCTGCGCGAAGTATGCAGACATCGTGGACGGGAATTCGTGTGCTTTGAGTACTATGCCGCGCATACCAGCAGCCGCGGCTTCCAGCGCTGCTTCAACGGGGTCGACAGCGTGTGTGGCCTTGACGATGTTTGTGACAAGTTGTTCTGGGCCAAAGTGGCAGTGAAGGTCGATAGCGCCGTCAATGGTGATGGGAGTCAGGCCCGCATTTCGCTCAGTCATATGGCTGTCCTTTGCTGATTTCGGTGTTGTCCACGAATGCTATTCAGCGGTGACTCCGCCATCTACCAACAATGATTGGCCGGTGATATATGAGGCATCGCTCGATGCGAGGAACGCGGCGACGGAGGCGATTTCATTGACTTCACCGTAGCGTCCCATGGGTACCGTAAGCTTGTTTCCGCCGGCTACTTGAAGCGCGGAATCAGTAACGCCAGCGGGCACGAGCGTTGCTGTGTTCTGCTTGAGCCCGGTAACTACGGCGCCAGGGCAGACGCAGTTGACACGGATGCCCTTCGACGCGTATTCCATGGCGAGCGTTTGAGTGAGCATCTTTACGCCGCCCTTTGACGCTCGATATGGTGCCATGCCTCCACCGAGCGTGGCGACGAAGGAAGAAGTCGAACCGCAGGTCACAATAGACCCTCCACCACCGCGAAGCATCGAAGGAAGAGCGGCTCGTATGGTGAAGAAAGTGCCGGTGAGATTGATATCGAGTACCCCAAACCAGGCATCATCTGGAAGTTCGTGGCTGGGGATCTTGGATCCTGCTACTCCAGCTGCCGTAAAAACGACCGTGATTTCTCCGTACTCCTTAGTGATAGTGGCGACAGCCTCGTCCAGTGATTGCGCGGAGCGGACGTCGGCAGAATAAGCGCTGGCCCGACCGCCTGCATCGACGATGGACTGGGCAACTTGGGTAGCAGCCGTGGCGTTGATATCGATGACGGCCACCGCTGCGCCCTCGGCTGCGAAGCGTCGCGCTGCGGCCTCGCCTATCCCTGATCCAGCGCCAGTGACGAGGGCGACATCTTTAATGAATCGTTGCGCGATTGTAGACATGATTGGAAACTCCCTTGTTGCCGTTGTGCAGGTCAAAATTGGTACTGAACGGAAAACTCAACACCATGATGAATACTCTGACTATCATGATCAGACTAGCGTACGATGGTTGAAGCGGCGGCTGGAAGTTCAGAAGCTGAACGCGCGTCGGGCACCGTATTGTCTGGCGAACGCTGGCGCCGTACACAGAGAAGTGGAAGCGAGATGCAATGGGGCGTGTAGAAGGAAAGATTGCTTTGGTTACTGGCGGGAGCCAAGGGCTCGGCGAAGCGATTGCGCGGGCGCTGATCGAGGATGGCGCGCGAGTAGTGGTTACAGGGCGTAACCCAGAAAACGTCGATGCGGCCGTCGTGCGCCTAGGGGAGAACGCCCGCGGTGCAATTCTCGAAGTGAGTGACGTTGCCCAATGGGACGACGCTGTGAACTACACTCTGGAGCAGTTTGGCAAGATCGATATTCTAGTTAATAATGCGGGCATTGCAAACTTTGGACATCTTGCCGATTACACGCATGAGCAATGGCATGCGGCTATCGATACGAATCTGCATGGGCCGTTCAATGGGATTAAAGCTGTCATCCCGCATATGAGTGAAGCGGGTGGAGGCGTGATTCTCAACGTTGCGTCCATTGCGAGTCAACGGGCCGCTCAAAACCTCGCGGGATATGTGTCTTCCAAATTTGGGCTGAGGGGACTCACCAAACAGGCTGCGATTGATCTTGCGGAGCTTAATATTCGGGTGAACTCGATCAATCCCGGAGCTTTTGTGACGCCACTTACCGAAGGCTTAGACCAGACGCAGAAACATGTACCGCAAAAGCGCATGGGCCAGCCCTGGGAAATGGCAAATCTTGTGTTGTTCCTGGCGAGCGACGAGTCCCCATTCATTACCGGATCTGAGTTCACTATTGACGGCGGAGAAACCGCTGGTCGTGTGAAGCACTAAGGATAAAACTATGCATGCTTGGCAATTTGAACAAGTTGGAACGCCTCTTGTCTTGCGGGATATTGAGGTACCTAAGCCGGCTTCGGATGAGGTGTTGATCGAGATCAAAGCAGCGGGGCTTTGTCACACGGACGCTGGCATCTTGTATGAGCCGCACTGGTCATCCCGCATTGGCCCATTCCCTCTGACACTTGGGCACGAACTCGCCGGCATCATTGTCGAAGTGGGTTCGGACGTGCACGATTATGCAGTGGGTGACCGCGTCGGAGTGTTTCCCGGTGGCCGTACACGCCCCGGTCTGGGGCGTGACGGAGGTTTCCAGACCTACTGCACCGCGCTTCCTGAGGACCTGGTGTTGGTGCCAGACGATGTGTCATATGCTTTCGCCGCTATGGGTACGGACGCGGGCCGCGCGGCTTATCGAGGTCTTTCCATTGCGGGCGGACCTCTGCCTGGTCAGCGTATTGGCATTATCGGATACGGCGGGCTCGGCCAGATCGCCGCACAGATCGCGGTCATCGAAGGCGCTGAGGTTTACGTCGCTGAGCCCAAGGAATCCCTCTGGGAGGAGATTCGCGCAAGCGGTGTTTCGGGCGTCGCCGCGGACATTCGTGATTTTGCGGATGTCGGGCTCGAGCTGATCGCCGATTATGCCGGCTTCGGCACAACTACTGCCGGAGCAATTGAAGTGATCGCGGATAATGGTTCGATCGTTCAAGTGGGGATGGGGCGCGAGACCGCTGAGATTTCGACTGCGAAGCTCGTTTTCAAATCTGCACGGCTTATTGGCTCGAAGGGCGGTACCGTCGACGATATTGCGTATGTTTACCACCTGATGGCCGAGCGCGGTTTGAACCCCACGGTTGTTCCGATCACGTTTGATGATATTCCCTCGGCCCTTGACGAGCTCTACAGCGGTAAAGCTAAAGGACGGTTGGTAGCGTTGTACAAATAGCCCAGGGCGCGCGGCGCAAGGCCATATATAAGGGAGGGAAGGAACAAGCAAAGCTTGCTCCTTCCCTCCCTTATATATGGCCGTTATCGAAGATAGAGGCGTACCTTGTCAATTTCATTGCGCAAAAGATGCACTTCGTGATTGGTGGGGAGCTCAGTGCGGGTGACATGGTCGGCGATCTTTAACGGCCAGCCTGTGTTTTCCAACACTTGCTCGACGGTGACTCCGGGATGCACGGAAGTGAGTACAAGCTCTCCCAGCGGGTCATCTCGGGTAAGGACAGCCAGCGGAGTGATTACTTTGCTCACGCCGTGTCCAGAAGGCGGCATCCCTTTGTGGTCTAGGGCCGCGCGCACCGGGCTTGGGGAAGTGCAGAAGTCGAGTTCTTCAGGAAGTGACTCACGGTCATGTCTGCGCATGATGATGAACACTTCTTTCGCGTTCTGCATAATCTCTAGTGCGCCGCCAGCACCGGGGAGGCGGACCTGGGGCTTCTCCCAGTCGCCAATGACCGTGGTGTTGAGGCTACCAAAACGATCAACCTGGGCGGCCCCGAGGAAACCAACATCGATGTAGCCGCCCTGTAACACATACCCAAAGAGCCCGGCCATGCTTAGCACCGCTTCTGAATACGAGACCACCACTGAATCTGCTATGCCCTCGGCCATCGCTGTAGGGTGAGCGCCGCACACGCCAGATTCGTACACCAGATCAATATCTGGATTTGAGATGCGGCGGGCGAGGTCGACGGCCAGCGTGGGAAGCCCGACTCCTGCAAATACACGATGTTTGTTTCCAAGCTCGTGAGCAGCCACAGTCACGATGATTTCAGAGGTTGAAATCGGATCTGCTTCGAGATCAATGGTGGCGGTAGGCTCAATCAAATTCTGCTCAGTCATCACGAATTCTCCAATCGGCGGCCGTAGTTGACTGTGCCAGAGAGATTCTCGCCGACGGCGAGTTCCTCCCATCGCGCGGAACCCAGCTTGTGTGCGTATTCTTCGGGGCCAGCGAGGTCGTAGACCCATTCTTTGAGCCAGGCCTGCAGCTTTTCTGGCTCTTTGCTGATGGCAGTCCAATCCCGGTAAAAGCGGCAATCACGGTCGTAGTAGCCCTGTGCGTATGAGGGGTGTGCGCCGCGGGGGGCGTGTACGACCGCACTGACGGCATGAGCGGGCAGAACTGTTCGGTTGGGGTCAGCTTGGATAATCTCGTTGTCAACGATCTCCTCGACCAGCACGATTACGTTACTAGCCGCGTAGCAGGCCTCTTGCTGTGCACCGAGAATGCCCCACATTTGAACGTTTCCCCTGCGATCGGCGCGCTGCGCTTGCACGATCGTGACGTCAGGGTTTAACGCAGGCACAACATAAATGGAGCCGTCGGAGTATGGGTCCTTCACGCTTTGGATATTTGGATTAACCTTGGGAAGGTCGCTGCCTGTGTAAGAACGTAGCGGCATGAATGGGATTCGCGCGGCGCCAGCGTGGTAACGGTTTACCATGCCAAAGTGCGTGTATTCCTCAACTTCAAGCGGTTCCGGGATCTGTTTCTCAACTCGACGACGAATCTCATAGAGTGAGCCAGCCGACCCGCTTGCGAAGAACGATGCTACGAGTTTGCTGACGCAACCCGCAGCGATGAGTTGATCGCTAATGATGTCGGGTGTCATCCGGCATAAAGTGAGATTACGTTTACGCTGGCGAATAATCTCGTGAGCCGCAGCGAAGGGGATGAGGTGAGACATCCCCTCGAGAGCAACGGTGTTTCCGTCGTGCACGAAGCGCGCAACGGCCCCCATGAGCGACATCACTTTGGGGGATTCTGGTGTGACAGCGTCACTGGTCGCGGTGTGGGCGATTGCCACTGGCCCTCCATCTGAGCGTGAAGATAGCTGAATTATGCAGGTCTAGTCTCACTTTCCCAGGCTGATCTATGCGTGTCAAATGCCTAATTGTTCTTAATTGTGTCCCCATGCGCAATAATTGATATATGGAGATTTCACAGGTGCGCGCCTTCCTGGCTGTCGCGGAAGAATTGCACTTTGGGCGTGCAGCTGACGACCTTCGGATCGCACAGCCACAACTCAGCCGAACCATCCGACAGCTCGAGGTTCAGTTGGGGGGCAGACTCTTTGAACGCAGCACTCGTCGTGTGAGCCTGACTGCGCTAGGTCAAACGGTGCGCGGCCCCATGAAAGCTGTAATGCAAGCTGTGGACTCAGCGGAAGCAGCCGCTCGAGCCGCAGTGGAAGGGAAGATTGGGCGTGTGCGAATCGGGTTCGGTGGCATATCGTCGCACGAAGTCATGGGGCAGGTCGCAAGACTCGTGCGTTCGGAACAGCCAGGTATTCAGCTCGAGATCGATGGAAACCAGTTTGGAGTACGTGCGCTAGAGAGCGTGGCTAATGGTGATCTGGACCTTGCGATCGTGCGTTTCGATCGGGAGGTGCCGGGCATTTCTATGCGCGTCATGGGGCGTGAGCGGTTTGTGCTGGCGGTGCCTGAGGGAAGCCCGCTGGCGCTTGTGGAACGCATTACCTTCGCGGATCTTGCGGGGGAGTGGTTCGTTACTCTTCCTAGTTCGCAGGGATCGGCACTGGCAAACGCGCTTCTCATGCATGCTCACCGAGCTGGCTTCGTGCCGAAGATTGCGCAAATTGCACCAGATTCACGGGTGGCAATGGTGCTCGTGGCTGCTGGCGTGGGGGTGAGTCTCACCGTGGAGTCGGTGAGCGAGCGAGTGCGAACACCAGGGGTGGTGTTCCGGGAGCTTGACCAGGGGCTGCCAACGCTTGAGGTTAGGTTGGCCTGGCGGGAGAATGCTTCGAATCCTGCGGCAGAGGCGGTGCTCGAAATGGTCGAGCGTGTAATGCCTGACTTCAATGCCGTTGCGGCAGGAGGCCTTCGATGAAGGGTTGAAGGCCCCCAGCCGCGAAAGGGGTACTTACATCCCCGCAGATTTCAATAGCTGTCGCGCCAAAACGAGCTTTTGCACTTCGCTCGTTCCCTCATAGATGCGAAACAAGCGGGCAGCGCGATAGAACCGCTCAACGGGCACGGAGCGCATATATCCGAGTCCTCCATGAATCTGCACGCCTCTGTCGGCGACACGTCCGAGCATCTCGCTTGCAAAAAGCTTGGAGGCCGATGGGCCTAACTTTCGGTCGGTCCCGTCCTGGTAATCTCGTGCTGCATCTAGTACTAGCGCTTTCGCGGCACGGAGCTCGGCGTACGACTCGCCAAGCATTCCCTGTATCAGTTGGAAGGTGCCGATGGGTTTACCGCCCTGCTTTGCCTCGGCGGCGTAAGACACTGACTCGTCAAGGATGCGCTGTGCTTGCCCAACGCAGATAGCTGAAATGTGTAAGCGCCCCTTAGCAAGGGAGGCCATGGCCGCGTGGAAACCAACCTCTTCGGCGCCACCCACCAGTCGGTCTGTGCCGACGGTCACATCGTCAAAGAATATCTCGCTAGTCCATGCGCCTTCCTGGCCCATCTTCTTGTCATGTGGTCCGATGGTGACACCTGGAGCGCTGGTGTCCACGAGAAAGGCCGAGATTCCCTTGGTGCCGGTTGCCGCGGGATCGGTACGCGCGAAGACTATGAGTACCTGGGCCAGCTGGGCGTTGGTGATAAAACGCTTGGCCCCATTAATTCGGTATGTGTCGCCCTCCCGAACTGCGGTCGTGCGCAGCCCACTTGGGTCAGAGCCGGCCTCTGCTTCTGTGAGCGCGAAGGACGCAATCACTTCACCAGAAGCGAGTCGCGGAAGCCAGGCCTGTTGTTGTTCGGGGGTGCCGTAATTGACGAGCACCTGCCCAGCAATGCCGTTATTGGTGCCAAACAGTGAACGGAAAGAAGGCGTGGTGTACCCAAGTTCCATCGCGAGGCGCACATCTTCGACTGCGTTTAGCCCAAGCCCACCATGCTCCTCGGGAAGTGCCCAGCCGAAAAGACCGAGATCTCTCGATGCGTCGATGAGCTCGTCGGGAATGCGATCTTCGTCCTCGATCTGCTCTTCGAGTGGGATAACTCGGGTCCGAACGAACTCACGCACCGTGGTGAGCACGTCCTGAAAATCTTCTGCATCCATTGGGATGTCCTTTCTCAGATCTTTCGAATTATGACTGTGGCGTCGACGCTGAGGTAAATAAAATCACTGTCTGCGCGACGCAGACTGGCTTGCCACCAGAGTCTGACTCGACCACATGGCCGAAGGTGATCCGGCTGCCTGTTGGCGTAGCTTCGACAGACACTACGGTCACTGTGTCACGAATGCTTGAACCAGCCAGCAGCGGTTGTGGAAACCGAACTTTCTCCAGGCCGTAATTCACTCTGGCGCTGAACCCGATAGCTTCGAACGTTTGGTTTGCGAGCGCTGGGATAAGCGAGAGCAACAAAAATCCATGTGCGATGGTGCCCCCAAATGGGCCCGTTGAGGCACGCTCAGGGTCGACATGAATCCACTGCTCATCACCTGTATTGGCGCCGAACCTGTCGATCATGCGCTGGTCGACGAGAAGCCAATCGCTGGTGCCTACGGTTTTGCCGATGAGTGCGGTAAAGCCTGTAGTCCCGTCGATAATGCGTTGCTGTGTCACTACTTACAACCCACCCCGGGAAACGAGCTGAGCCGCGATGACATTGCGCTGAACCTCGTTTGTGCCTTCGCCGACGATCATGAGCGGTGCGTCACGGAAGTAACGTTCAACGTCATACTCGGTGGAGTAGCCGTAGCCACCGTGAATTCGCACCGCATTGAGCGCAATTTCCATGGCGGTCTCCGAAGCGAAGAGCTTCGCCATACCGGCTTCCATGTCGCAGCGTTCGCCGCTGTCGTACTTTTCGGCCGCGAAGCGTGTGAGCTGGCGAGCAGCTGTAAGTTTCGTAGCCATATCTGCAAGGTAGTTGCCGATGGACTGGTGTTTCCAAATGGGCTTGCCGAAGCTCTCGCGTTCCTGCGCGTACTTGAGCGCATCTTCGAGGGCGGCGGCTCCGACGCCGAGGGCGCGTGATGCCACCTGGATACGGCCGGTTTCCAAACCTCGCATCATCTGGCCGAACCCTTCGCCAGATACGCCACCCAGAACAGCTGACTTATCGATGCGGTAATCTGTGAAGTTTAGCTCGCAGCTCTCGACACCCTTGTAACCGAGTTTGGGTAGATCGCGCGAGACCTCGAGTCCGGGGCCGTGCTCAACGAGCACAATTGAGATGCCCTTATGGCGGGGACTTGCGGTGGGGTCGGTCTTGCAGAGCAACGCGATGAGATCCGACCTGCGGGCGTTTGATATCCAAGTCTTCGAGCCATTGATGACGAGACTGTCATCCTCTTCGCGGGCAACTGTGCCCATGGCCTGCAAGTCTGATCCGCCGCCAGGTTCGGTCAGCGCCATAGTGGCGCGCACCTCGCCAGTGGCCATGCGCGGTAGGTAGCGTTGCTTCTGTTCCTCTGTGCCAAAGAGTGTGAGGAGTTTCGCGACGACGGTATGTCCACCCATGGCGCCTGCAAGAGACATCCAACCTCGTGAGAGTTCTTCGGTGACGCTTACGTAGCAGGGCGTGGACACCGGCATCCCACCATATTCCTCGGGCACTGCGAGACCGTAGATACCGATCTCCTTCATTTGCTCGATCCACTTTTCGGGATACTCGTTCGCGTGTTCTACCTCGCGCACGGTCGGCTTGACATCGCGGTCGACGAAAGCTCGAACGGTTTCGACGAGGAAGTCTTCTTCTTCAGTGAGGTGCGACATGAAAAATCTCTTCTCGGTACGTCTGTGTACAGGGGCCAGGGTGGACGATGCCGATAAAAGTGCGGCACCGATCCCGTGACGGCTACTCTAGACCATAAACCTGCGCATAGTTTTTCTGGGTGAGTATTTTTGGGATCTGATTCAGGGCGCCTCGTGGCTGGTGGTCGAGGGGGTGAGTGTGCTGGCAGCTTCTGTATTGGTGCCACTGCGGGTTTTGGTTGTGACTCGAGCCGCGGTTCAAAGGGGGAAAATGTGCAAGTTTTTAAAGATGATAATTATGCGCAGAATTAAGTTATAGTGAGTTTTATTATCCTGAAGCGGAACCGGAGAAAACCGTGGCTCGAGACAAAGTTGTCATTCTGAGTGGTGCACGCACCCCCGTAGGCTCCTTCGGTGGGTCATTGAAAGATGTTGACGCATATGCACTCGGTGCTGCTGCGGCTGTCGAAGCGCTGCGTCGCGCGGGAGTCGCCGGCAGCGAAGTAGGTGAAGTCATCATGGGATGTATTTCTCAGGTGGGGCCAGATGCCTATAACGCGAGGCGGGTAGCGTTGGGTGCGGGGCTACCGCCGTCCGTACCTGCCGTGAACGTTAACCGATTGTGCGGATCTGGACTTCAGGCAGTGTGGTCAGGCGCTCAGGAACTTCTGTGGGGTGGAGTCGACGTAGTTGTCGCGGGTGGAAACGAGTCAATGTCACGCACTCCGTTCCTCGATTTTCATTCACGAGGAAACTTACGCCTTGGCAACAGAGTCACACTGGACGGCACACTTGCGATCCTCACCGATCCTTTCAGCGAGCAGCACATGGGTGTCACCGCGGAGAACGTTGCAGACAAGTTCAACGTCAGCCGAGCTGAACAGGACGACTTTGCCGTTGAATCGCAGAGGAGAGCTGCAGAGGCTGCCGCGCAAGCCGCGTTCGCCGAAGAAATTGTTTCGGTATTTTCTGGTGGACGTATGTCGACCGAAGTTTCTACAGATGAACACCCCAAGCCCGAGACCACAATAGAGACGCTCGCAACGCTGCGACCAGTGTTTCGCGCTGAGGGCACGGTGACGGCCGGAAACGCCTCAGGTATTAATGATGGTGGAGCTGCCACTGTACTGATGCGTGAATCTGATGCACGTGATCGGGGGTTGTCGGGGCTCGTTACCTTAGAAGCGGTCGCGACAGCTGCGATGGAGCCGGAGCTGATGGGGTATGCCCCGGTTATCGCGCTCGATCGGTTGTGGCAACAGACTGGGCTGACTCCGGCAGATGTCGACGTATTCGAACTTAATGAGGCATTTGCGTCCCAAGCCATCGCGGTGATCCGCGATGCCGGGCTCGATACCGAAAAAGTAAACCCATACGGCGGGGCGATTGCGTTAGGGCACCCAGTAGGTGCGACCGGTGCCATCTTGACGGTTCGTGCGGCGCTCCATCTGAAACGTCATGACTTGGAGTACGCGGTCGTCACGATGTGTATTGGCGGCGGTCAGGCGTTAGCTGCGCTCCTGCGCCGTTGGGAATACTAACAGCGCTCCGTCGCGATGAACGATCAACATTTTTTAAAAACTAGTAAGTAAAAAAGGAGCGAGCTCAATGAAAATTATTGTGCTGGTGAAGGAAGTTCCTGACACCTATGGTGACAGGAAATTGAACTTGGAGACGGGGCTTGCCGACCGTGCGGCGAGTGAATCGGTGCTTGACGAGATATCGGAGAGGAGTCTCGAAGTAGCCTTGTCTTATGCGGACTCGCAGGCGGGTACCGAAGTAGTCCTTCTATCAGTAGCCCCGGAGGGATCTACCGCGACGGTGCGCAAAGGTCTTGCCATGGGTGCAGACTCAGCGATTCATATTGCAGATGTAGGGCTCGTCGGAGCCGATATCACGCTGACCGCTCAAGTTCTCGCCGCAGCGATTAGCAGAGTTGGGTTCGACCTGGTCATTGCAGGTAACCTTTCCACCGATGGGTCGGGGGGGATGGTTCCTGCCGCACTTGCTGAGCTCTTGGACGTCGCGCATATGACCGGGCTGAACGAGATCACGATTACGTTAGATGCCGTCTCAGGTGCGCGTGAGATTGAAGGCGGTGCTCAGCAAGTTTCGGCGGCACTACCGGCAGTCGTGTCAATTACGGAAGCGCTACCTGATGCGAGATTCCCTAATTTCAAGGGAATCATGGCCGCTAAGAAGAAGCCGCTCGAAGTGCTGAGTGCTGCTGACCTGAACGTCGACATTGACGACTCGCAGATCGCCCGCACAATCATGTTGAGCGTTGCGCAGAAACCACCGCGAGCCGCTGGCGTGCGGATCGTGGATGAGGGAGACGCCGCTGAAAAGCTTGCGGATTTCCTCGTCGAGAACCGTTTGGTATAAGGAGACCGCACATGACGAATTACCCTGCTAACGCGATTCTTGTTCTGGTTGAAACGACTCCAGCGGGTGAACTAGCCAAACCGACTGCTGAGCTGATTGGTGCGGCTTCTACGGTAGGAGTACCTGTCGCACTGCTGTTGAGCCCTACCGGGGTGGATTTGTCTGCTCAGGTTGCCGGACTTGGAGCAACCTCAGTGCTTATTGCAGAAGAAGCTGTACTTGGGGGACTGAGTCGCAACGCCGTCGATGCGCTCGCCGCTGCGGTTTCCGTGGTGCAGCCAGACGCGGTGCTGGCTTCGCACTCCGTGAGCAGTCGCGACATTGTGGCACGGTTTGCGGTGCGTAGCGGTTCCGCGGTATCCGTAGACGCCGTAGGTCTTTCACGCGATGATCTTGGCGTGGTGGCCGAACATTCGGTGTACGGCGGCGCTTATAATGCGACCTCCTCGGCGACATTTGGTGCTCCTATTATTACGCTGCGCCAGGGATCAGTTGATGCGCGCGCAGTACAAGCTCCGCTGGTCGCCGCGCCGCTTCAATTTGTGGCCGGAGACAAACCTGCCGCGCGGGTGGACTCATTCGAAGCCGAGACCACACAGTCCTCTCGACCTGAACTTCGCGGTGCCGCAAAAGTTGTTTCTGGCGGACGCGGGCTTGGTTCAAAGGAGCAGTTCGTGCTTGTCGAACAGCTTGCAGATGCGCTCGGCGCCGCAGTTGGGGCGTCACGTGCCGCAGTCGACGCGGGTTATGTTCCACAATCGCATCAGGTCGGTCAGACCGGGGTTTCGGTATCGCCGCAGCTCTATGTCGCGCTCGGAATCTCGGGTGCAATTCAGCACCGGGCGGGTATGCAAACTGCAAAAACAATTGTGGCGATCAACAAGGACGCCGACTGCCCAATCTTCGAAGTAGCTGACTTCGGGGTGGTCGGTGATCTATTCCAGATCGTTCCGAAGCTCATCTCCCTCCTTGAAGAGAAGAAGAAGTAGCCATGGCGACTTATTCCGGACAGCTTAGACAAGGGCTACCTCGGTTGCCTGGCGGAGCACCGTGGCCTACAAACGGCGTTGCGCGTGGCATGGCCACAGACGCGGTTCTGCGAGACGGGGCTGCGGCAGATGCCACCGCGAAGACAGCTGAGACGACGATCCCGGATTCAGTGTTGCTCCTACCACTTAATCCGTCCGCCTCAATCTTGCCAACGCCATTAACCGCGCTGCGACGCGGATTACCACGCGTGCCCGGTGGAGAACCATGGCCTCTCGAAGGTGCCATGGCAGCTGCGCCGGTCATAACTGCGTCGGTTGGAATCGCATCGGTGCTTAAACCTGCCAATCTCCAGAACGAGGCGACGGCGTATCGAGAAGAGCATCGTGTAACTGTGCGCAAAGCCGAAATTCCTGAAACGCAGGCTGCTGCCGTGAGTCCCAAAGCAGCGGAGTCGCTCAGTACACCTGAAACAGGTGAGGCCAGCCACGGTGCCATATTAAGGCGCGGTCTGCCTCGGGCGGCAGGTGGGGCACCATGGCCCGATGCAGGGTTCGCTCCAGGAAACCCTATGCCGCAAAGAGCGCCGGAAGTGATCGTCGAGGCAAACCCAGGTCCTCCTGCGTTAATTGTCGAAGCCAGCACCGCTCCTGAACCACCTATAGCAATGTCTCCTCTTTCTGACTTCGCACCTCGTGAAGTAGAGCCCGAAGCAGTGGATCCAGCTGTTCCCAGCGCAGCGCCTCAAGCTGAGGAATCGTCCCTGCAGAGGAGACAAACCACGGTAACCAGCCCCGTGACGCGGCCTCGCATGATCGGTTCGCGCTTGTTGTCACAGTGGATCAAACTCGGGATACTTGGTGTGGCGGCCGTCGTGTTCGCCGCGGCGATCATAGTCTTAGCCGCGCGAGGAGTCACGACCCTGCCGGGCGTACCCGAGTTCCTGAAACGCTACCCGGGGGAATACCATCTACCAGCCGTCACCGATCCTGGATTCCCGACTTGGGCCAGATGGACACACTTCCTGAACTTCTTCCTAATGATTCTGATTATCCGATCAGGCTGGCAAGTACGCACGCAGCAGAAGCCACCAGCATTCTGGACACCGAAAAGCGGTGGCAAGAAGATCAGTATCAACCTGTGGCTGCATACATCGCTTGACATCTTGTGGATGACGAATGGTGTGGTTTTTATAGTGCTTCTGTTTGCGTCTGGCCACTGGGCGCGGATCGTCCCGACAAGTTGGGAAGTGTTCCCCAACGCGGCATCAGCGATGCTCCAATACCTGACACTGGAATGGCCTGTGGAGAACGGCTGGGTGAACTACAACAGCTTGCAACAGATCATGTACTTCTTGGTCGTCTTTGTCGCGGCACCATTAGCTGTAATTAGTGGGGTACGAATGAGTGAATGGTGGCCTGGAAAAGCTGAGAAGCTCAACAAGTTATACCCAGCTCCGCTTGCTCGCGCAATCCATTTCCCCACGATGCTGTTCTTTGTGCTGTTCATCGTGATTCATGTGTTCCTGGTGCTCTCGACGGGAGCCCTGCGTAACCTGAACCACATGTTCGCTGGTACTGACGTCGTCAACTGGGTAGGATTCTGGCTATTTGCAGGCGGGCTTTTGGCGACGGTAGCTGTGGTGCTCACAGCGCGTCCACTTGTGATCGCCCCTATTGCGAGCCTGTTTGGGAAAGTCAGTAACCGATAAGCTGATCGTGCCGGTGCGAGCCCGTACGTAAAGAGGAGGATGTGCCCGCGGGCACATCCTCCTCTTTACGTTGGTGGGGCAGTTACGTGGCGTACGGGCTACAGCTTGCGCAGCAGCACGCTGTGCACGCGATGGTCGGCGTCCTTGCGCAGCACGAGGCTTGCGCGCGCCCGTGTCGGCCTGATGTTCTCAATGAGGTTGGGCTCGTTGATGTTGATCCAGAAGTCATCGGCGATCGCGATGGCGGCCTCGTCATCGAGGTTCGAGAACTTACGAAAGTGCGAACTCGGGTTTGAGAAGGCCGCCTGGCGCAGGCTGAGGAAGCGGTTGCGGTACCACCGCCAAATATCAGGGGTGCGCGCATCGACGTAGATCGAGAAGTCAAAGAGATCGCTGACGGCCACGGGGTGGCCCGTTGACGGCGGCTGCAGCACGTTAAGGCCCTCGACGATGAGGATGTCGGGGCGACGCACAACGGTCACTTCACCGGGCACGATGTCATACACGAGGTGGCTGTAGTGCGGGGCGACAACCTCGTCGACCCCCGACTTCACCTGCGACACGAAGCGCAGCAGTGCGCGGCGGTCATAGGACTCTGGAAAACCTTTGCGGTCGGCAATGCCGCGCCGCTCGAGCTCGGCATTGGGGTACAAGAACCCGTCGGTGGTGACGAGCTGCACGTTGGGGGTCTCAGGCCAGCGCGCCAACAGATCGCGCAGAATGCGGGCCACCGTTGATTTGCCCACCGCAACTGAACCGGCGATACCGATCACAAACGGGCTTTGGCGATCGTTTTCACGGTGTAAGAACCCGCGCGTGCGCGCGTGCATATCGCGTGCGGCAATCGCGTACTGGTTAATGAGCCGGCTCAGCGGCAGGTAGATGTCTGACACCTCAGCCATGTCGAGCGGCTCACCCAGCCCGCGAAACGACGCGAGCTCCTGTTCAGTGAGGGGGAGCGGGGTTTCACCTGCGAGTCGGGCCCATTCGTCGCGACCGATCTCGTCAAAGGGGGAGGTGAATTCGGGTCGGATGAGTGCCTGAGTGTCGGTGCTCAGCACTTGATAGCTATTCTCGGACATTGTGCATCCATGGTGCCACTAAAATAGAGCGCATGTGTGGAATCGTCGGATATGTCGGCCCAAATAATACGGTCGAAGTGCTACTGAACGGACTGCGACGTCTGGAGTACCGCGGTTACGATTCGGCTGGAATCGCCGTAATCGATAACGCGGGCAACGTTGCTGTGCGTAAACGCTCGGGCAAGCTCGTGCGCCTGATCGAACGGCTTGAAGACGACCCGTTGCCTGCCGGTTCCACTGGAATCGGTCACACCCGCTGGGCCACGCACGGCGGCCCGACCGACGAGAACGCGCACCCGCACCTCGGCGATAACGGCAAGCTTGCCCTGATTCACAACGGCATCGTTGAAAACTTCAGCGAATTGCGCGATGAGGTTCTCGCCGGCGGCGTGTCGCTCGTCAGCGAAACTGATTCAGAGGTGGTTGCGGCGCTGCTCGGCCTCGAGATGAACCGCGTCGGCGATCTCGAGACCGCGTTCCGCGGCATCGTTGGCCGCCTGCACGGCACGTTCACGCTGCTCGCCACCCACCAGAGCGAGCCCGGCAAGGTCGTGGCCGCGCGCCACCACTCACCCCTCGTGGTCGGCCTGGGCGACGGCGAGAACTTCTTGGGCTCAGACGTTGCCGCGTTTGTGTCATCGACGCGACGCGCCGTTGCCGTTGACGAAGACAACATCGCCGTGATTACCGCCGATGAGGTGCGCATCACCGACTTCGCTGGTAACCCCGTTGAATTCTCAGAGTTCGAGGTGGAGTGGGACGCTGAAGCGGCAGACAAGGGCGGCTGGTCTTCCTTCATGGCGAAGGAGATCAATGAGCAGCCCGAGGCCGTAGCCAATACGATCCGGGGACGCATTGAGAACGGTCGGGTCGAGATCCCCGAGCTCACGGCGCTGGGCGACGACGTGCTGCGCAACATTGATCGCATCGTGATCATTGCCTGCGGCACCGCCTCGTACGCCGGCCAGGTGGGCGCGTACGCGCTCGAGCAGTGGGCCCGTATTCCCGTCGAGGTGCAGCTCAGCCACGAGTTCCGTTACCGCGACCCCGTGCTGTCAGATCGCACGATGGTGATCTCGGTGAGCCAGTCGGGCGAGACGATGGACACGCTGATGGCCGTGAAGTACGCGATCGAACGCGGCGTCACCACCGTCTCGATCTGCAACACGCAGAGCGCCACGATTCCGCGTGAATCTGACGCGGCCGTGTACACGCACGCCGGCCCCGAGGTCGCTGTGGCCTCGACGAAGGCGTTTGTCGCGCAGATCACCGCGCTGTACCTGGTGGGTCTCCACCTCGCTCACGTGCGCGGCACGATCGATCCCGCGGCAGAAGCCGCAGCGCTCGTGCAGCTGGAAGAGCTGCCCGAGAAGGTGCGCGAGGCCGTCGCCACCCACGAACAGGTGCAGCAGCTGGCACACTGGATGGCCGACACACGCTCGGTGTTGTTCTTGGGCCGCCACGTTGGGTTCCCGATCGCACTCGAGGGTGCGCTCAAGCTCAAGGAGATCGCGTACATCCACGCTGAGGGGTTTGCCGCCGGCGAGCTCAAGCACGGCCCCATCGCGCTCATCGACCACGGCCAGCCCGTGTTCGTGATCGTGCCGAGCCCGCGCACCTCGCCGCTGATGCACTCGAAGATCGTGTCGAACATTCAAGAGATTCGGGCCCGTGGCGCCCGCGTCATCGCGATCGTCGAGAAGGGTGACACCGCCGTGCTGCCGTTCGCCGACGAAGTGATTCGTCTGCCGCTGAGCGACCCGCTCTTCGACCCGGTACTGCAGGTGGTACCGCTGCAGTGGTTTGCGCTCGAACTGTCGACCGCGAAGGGGCTCGATGTTGATCAGCCGCGCAACCTCGCAAAGTCAGTGACCGTAGAGTAACTCGATGGGTGGTGCGCGCGAGAGCCGACGATGATCATAGGGATCGGTGTCGACACAGTCGATTTGGGGCGCTTTGAGCGCCAGCTCGCGCGCACTCCCGCGCTCGCGGCGCGGTTGTTTACCGCGCCCGAGCGCGAACTTTCCATCGCTTCTTTGGGCGCGCGATTCGCCGCGAAAGAAGCGCTGATCAAAGCGCTCGGTGGTTCTGACGGCATCAGCTGGCAGGATCTCGAGGTGCTGCGCGGCGAGGCACGCGTACCGTGCTTCACGCGCACTGCAGCCCTCGAACGGGCATTGCAGGCGAGGGGCGGCGACCACGTACACGTGTCGCTGACCCATGACGGTGGTATCGCGACGGCGTTTGTCGTGGTTGAGGCGCGCATGAGTGCTGCGCAGCCCGCGATGCCGCGATCCGAGGATAAAGCGAGGCAAGAATGAGAACCGGATCAATGCGGGTCGCCGAGGTTTCGATGCCCGCGATTCGCCACAATGTGGGCCGCATTCGTGCGCTGACCGGCGGCGTCGTGATCGCCGTGGTGAAGGCGAACGGTTACGGCCACAGTGCCCGGTTCGCTGCGCAGGCCGCCCTCGACGGCGGCGCCACCATGGTGGGCGTCACCGATCTTGAGGAGGCGCTGGCGCTGCGTGAGGCCGGTATTTGCGGCCCCATTCTGTGCTGGATCCACGGCACGAACGTCGATTTTGTGCCCGCGGTCACCGAGCAGATCGAGATCGGTGTGAGCACGCTCACGCAGCTCGAAGCGCTCGCGGCGGCAACGATCGTGGCGGGCAAACCCGCCGTGGCCCAGCTCAAAATTGATACGGGGCTGAGCCGCAACGGTGCTTCACGCGCCGACTGGGATGCATTGTTTGCGCGTGCCGCCGAGCTGCATCGCGCGGGCACCGTGCGGGTGCGCGGCATCTTCAGCCACCTCGCAAACGCGGGCGATGAGGCCGACCGTGCGCAGGCCGCAGAGTTTGACGACGCGATTGCGACGCTTCGGGCGCACGGCGTTGATCCTGAGCTGATCCACCTGGCCGCCAGCGCCGCCACCATCACCTCACCTCACCTGCACTACACCGCGGTGCGGGTGGGCATCGTGATCTATGGGCTCAGCCCGGTGAGCGACAAAACTTCGGCGCAGTTGGGGCTCGTGCCCGCGATGACGCTGCGCTCAGAGGTCATCATGCTGCGCGGCGTGCCCGCGGGCACAGGCGTCTCATACGGCTTCAACCACGTGTGCGAAACCGCGACGACCCTCGCGCTGGTGCCGATGGGGTACGCCGACGGGATGCCGCGCGCGCTCAACGGCTCGGGCGCCTGGGTGACGATCGCGGGTGAACCGCGCCCCATCGTGGGCCGCATCGGCATGGACCAGTTCATCGTTGACGTCGGGCCACAGGCCGGCCGCATCAAGCTGGGCGATCCGGTGGTGCTGTTTGGCGACCCCGAGCGCGGCTACCCGGCCGTCGAGATTTGGGCGGGCCTGATGCACACGATTAATTACGAAATTATCGCGGGGATTGGGTCGAGAGTGCTCCGGATCGCGGCCGACGCCGAACCAGGCACAGACGCCGAACCGAGCACCGACGCAGGCCCCGCGGCTCAGGGAGCAGCAGCATGACCGCGGCAGAGCTCGGGCACCAGGAGCCCGGGGCTCACATCACCGTCGAGCGGGTCGAAGCGGTCTCACCCGACGAGATGCACGAGCTGGGGGTGCGGCTGGGGCGCGTGCTCGCCGCGGGCGACCTGCTCATTCTCACCGGCCCGCTCGGCGCCGGTAAAACGACGCTCACCCGCGGCATCGGTGAGGGCCTGGGCATTCGCGGCCCGGTGCAGAGCCCTACGTTTGTGATTGCGCGCACCCACCCGTCGCTGGTGGGTGGGGCGCCGCTCGTGCACGTTGATGCGTACCGGCTGTCTAACTCTGACGAGCTCGACGACCTCGACCTCGATTTTGAGGGCTCGGTCGTCGTGGCAGAGTGGGGGGCGGGCGTCTTGGATCCGGATGGATCTTGGATCGAGATTGAGATTCACCGCCCCACCGGCGCTGGCAGCGCGAGCAGCCCAGAGGACGGCGGCGCGGGCGAGCCCGAGGCCGCCGCGGCAGACGAAGATTGGTCAGAGGCGCCCGTTGAGGCGCGGCAGATGACGCTCACCGGGCATGGCCCGCGCTGGGCCGAAGGGATTCTTTCATGACCACGCAGTTGGCACACACGCAGGTAATGACGACCGTCGGGCAGGCCCCCGAGCTGGGGGAGCGCTGCCTGCTCGCGATTGACACGTCGATCGGCACCAGCGTCGCGCTGGGCTGCAACGGCACCGTGTGGGCGGTCGCGAGCGAGAACCCACGCGGTCACGCCGAAGCCATCGGCACGCTGCTCGCCCAGGTCTTCGCCGACAGCGGCGTTGCCGCGAGCCGGGTCGACGGCGTCATCGCTGGCATGGGGCCGGGCCCCTTCACCGGCCTGCGCGTGGGGATCGCAGCGGCCCAGGCATTCGCTGCGGGCCGCAATGCCCCCGTCTACGGGCTGCAGAGCCACGAAGCCGTGGCGTTGGCTGCCCTCGAGCTGGGTGCCGCCGCCGAGGTGCGCGTGGTGACCGATGCTCGCCGCAAAGAACTGTTCTTGACCGATTACCGGGCCCTGTCGTGGGCCGGTATCCCCGAGGTTGCGGCCGGCCCGAGTTTGATGCCGCGCGAGGGATATGAGGCGGTGCCTGGCGAGATGTGGCCCACCACAATTGATGCCGCAGGGCTCGTGCGCCTCGCCGCCCGCCGTCTGGCCGCGGGCATCACATTTGCCGGCGATCAGGCCCTCTATCTGCGTGAACCCGACGTCGCGAAGCCGGGCCCGCAGAAGCGGGTGAGTGCGTGAGCGCCGTCCCCGCGTTGCAGCTGCGCGACGCCCGCCCGGGCGACCTTGCCGAGATTTGGGCGATTGAAGCGGCAGTCTTCGGTAACGAAGCCTGGAGCCTCGCTTTGATGGAAGAGGAACTCGCGGCGAAACACCGCACCTACCTGGTGCTTGCAGACGCATCGGATGCGGTGCAGGGGTACGCGGGGCTGCTCGCGGTGGGCTCTGAGGGTGATATTCAGACGATCGCGGTGGCTCCGGGCCACCGCGGCACCGGGCAGGGGCGACGCCTCATCGAAGCTCTGCTCGAGCGCGCCCGCGCTAAGGGTGTGCGTGAGATCTTTCTTGAGGTGCGCGCAGATAACCCGGTGGCCCGCGCGCTGTACACCAGCCTCTCGTTTGACGAGATCGGCGTGCGCCCCCATTACTACCAACCCGACAACGTTGATGCCGTCGTCATGAAGAAGCAACTGAAGGATCACTCGTGAGCACTGCAGAACCCCTCGTACTGGGAATCGAGACGAGCTGCGACGAAACGGGCGTGGGCATCGTGCGGGGCCGCACCCTGCTGGCGAACACAATCGCCTCGTCAATGGACGAGCACGCCCGCTACGGTGGCGTCGTGCCAGAGGTGGCCGCGCGTGCGCACCTCGAGTCGATGCGCCCCACGATTGAGCAGGCCGTGGCAGAGGCCGGCATCGAACTACAAGATCTTGACGCCATCGCCGTCACCTGCGGCCCCGGCCTCGCGGGTGCACTGATGGTGGGGGTCGCCGCAGCGAAGGCGCTCGCGGTCTCCCTCGATAAGCCGCTGTATGCCGTGAACCACCTCGTGGGGCACGTGGGCGCCGACCTGTTGCAGGGGGAGGGGCTGCGGCCCGCCGTCGGCGGTGTCGGTGAACTCGAGCTGCCCACGGTCGCACTGCTGGTGTCGGGTGGCCACACCTCACTTTTGCTGGTGCGCGATCTCGTGAGCGACGTCGAGATGCTCGGCGAAACCATCGACGACGCGGCCGGCGAAGCCTTCGATAAGGTGGCGCGGCTGCTCGGCCTGCCCTACCCCGGCGGGCCGCAGATCGACCGCGTGGCCGCCGAGGGCGACCCCAAGGCCATCAGGTTTCCCCGCGGTCTCACCCACGCAAAAGATCTCGAACGGCACCGATACGATTTCTCCTTCTCGGGGCTCAAGACCTCAGTGGCCCGCTGGGTCGAGAAGAAGCGCGACGAGGGCGGCGAAGTACCCATCGCTGATGTCGCGGCAAGCTTTAGAGAAGCCGTCGTTGACGTGCTGCTGACCAAGGCGCTCGCGGCGTGCGCCGACCTCGGCGTGCCGCGCCTGCTGCTGGGCGGTGGCGTGGTCGCGAATGCTCGGTTGCGCGAGGTCGCAACCGAGCGCGCGCGGGCCGCTGGCATCGAGCTGCGTGTGCCGCCGCTGTCGCTGTGCACCGACAACGGCGCGATGATCGCATCGATCGGTGCGCAGCTGGTTGCGGCGGGTCACGCCCCGTCTGGCTTGGCGTTTGGTGCCGACTCGACACTCCCGGCGACTCAGATCCAGGTGCGCTAGCCACCGCGTGATCGCGGGGAAGTTTGGCTGAGGTCATGGGATTTGTCCCTGAACCCGGGTAGCGTTGTTATCTCAAGAGCTGCGGCACACGCAGCGTATTCGAGGAGGACATCGTGACTGACAACCTGCCCCCCAACCAGCCCGAGAACCCCGAACTGGCTGATCTGGTCGCAGGCGCAGCGCCCGCATACCGTGGCGAGGCCGCACCCGTGCAGCCCGGCTATGCCGCTGCGCCTCCCGTCGCAGGGAAGACGCTCGGCATTGTGGGCCTCGTGCTCGCGATCCTCATTCCGATCGTCGGCCTGATTCTCAGCATCGTCGCGTTCATCCAGTCAAAGAAGGCTGGGGCACGCAACATTCCCGGCCTGATCGGCATCATCTTGGGCGCGCTCGGCACGATCGTGTATATCCTCATCATCGTGTTCATCGTGCAGGCTGGTCTGAAGGGCGTCGAAATCATGGAGGTCTGCGCTGCCGACCCCACCGCAAGCGTGGAGTACCTGGGTCAGGTGCTGCCCTGCTCGGCGCTCACCGACGAGCAGCTCACCGGCTTCTAACCCAATACGGTTTCGCCGCAGCACGAAACAGGGCGCCACTGGATCATCCGTTGGCGCCCTGTTTCGTATGCGCGGGCGCGGTGAGCGTCGGTGCTGTCTTGACCGCGGTCAGCAGCGCTCGGCGAGCAGGGCGATGTGGCCGCCCCGCGCATCACGCGTGAGAAACACGGTGGCCGACTGCTTACCCTTGAGCTTCAAACGCTTGCGCAGCGACGCCGGATCAATATCGACCCCGCGTTTTTTGATCTCAAGGGTGCCAATATTGCGCTCAGCGAGGGCGCGGCGCAGCTCCTTCTCTTTCGAGGGGAGCTCATCGAGCACCCGAAATGCCTGCGCGAACGGTGTCTTCGTAAGCGTGTCTGACGTCAGATACGCGATGCGATCGCTGAGCATGCCCGCGTCGAGCGAACGGCCGAGATCGCCGATGAGGCGGGCACGAATTACCGCGCCGTCGGGCTCGTATAAGTACTCACCCAGTTCGCGCACCTCGGCGTCTTCGGCGTCGGCTGCGGCCGTGAGCTCGTGCGCTTCGCTCTCGCCGCGCATCACGAGCGCCGCGCGGCGTATCCCGTCACGCGCCGCGGCACCAAACCACAGCCCGGTCTCAACGACCTGACCATCCACCGAAATCCACTGCGCCTCAGCGTCGGCCGGAATCAGATCGCGGTCGAGCCCCGGCCCCAACTTCACGCCGGTGGGCATGCGCTGCGCCACCGCGAACGCGAAGGCGAGCGAGGGGGAGTAGTCATCGGGGGAGGCGACGCGGCGGGTGTCGCGGTGCCCCGCGGTGCGGCGGGCGGGGTCAAGAAACGCCCCGTCGATGCCCGCGAGGTCAAACGATTCGGCGTCGGCGCGCACCGCCGCGGGCACCGGGCGCCCCAGCTTGCGGCCCAACGTCGCAAGATTGTGGGTGGCCAGCGTCGCCGTATACGGGTCAAGTTCGACCGCGTGCGGCGTCACCCCCGCGGCGAGCAGGGCGAGCGACTCGGCCCCGATACCGCACCCGAGGTCTGCCACCGAGCGGCACCCGGCCCGCACAAAACGTTCGGCGTGGGTGCGGGCCACGCGTGCGCGGGTGGCCTGCTCGAGGCCCGCCTGGGTGAAGAGCAGCGCGTCGGCGAGCTCCCCGAACTTGCTTCGGGCCTTCATGCGTAGCTCGGCCTGCGTGAGCGCGGCCGCAATCAGCGCCGGATCAACCTCACGCTTGCGCAGCTGCGTATTGAGCTGGCCTGCCGTCACACCGGGCTCAGCGAGCCGCTCACTGACCTCGGTCAACAGGGCGAGACCTGGCTCGGTCAGCAGTTCCTCCCACCCTGGCGCTGCCAGGGCGGGAGGATCGAGGGGATCGATCATGAACTGTATGAGTACGACGAGTAATCAGCAATCTCATTGAAGACCGAGCTCATGCTGGTGATCATGGCCATAATCAAGAACGCGTACGTGATCACGAAGAGCAACACGAACACGAAGTACGCGTAGCTGATGATGAGGCCGGTGAGACCCAAGCCGCGACCGGCGTCACCGTTGCGCTTGATCTGGCTCAGACCGATGTGCCCAAAGATGATTCCGGCAAGCGGAGCGATAAACGCAAAGACGATCGAGAGGAACGCGAACGTGTTGGTGCCGCCGAGCGTGGTGCCCTGCGACGGCGCACCCACGGCGGGCGGCTGCACGTACGGCTGAACGGGCTGCTGCGTGTGCTGCGCGGCAGGCCGCTGCATATTCGCGAACGCGCCCTGCTGTGCGCGGTAGGGCTGCTGCTGTTGGGCCTGCTGCGCGGCGGGCGCCTGCTGTGCCTGGGGCTGGGCAGGCTGGGCCTGTCGTGATGCTTGGGCCTGCTGTGCTGCCTGGGCCTGCTGAGCGGCCTGCTGCTGAGCAGCATGCGCGGCCTGAGCCGCCTGGTCGATCTGTGCGTACGGCCTGGTCTGCTGCAAATCGGGGAGCTGCTGCGTGGGGAGCGCCTGCGTTACCTGCTGGGCCTGTGCGGCGAGCGACGCATTCTGCTGGGGGTCAGGGGTGTTCGGCGTGGACATGAGTCCTCCTCGAAGTGCGACGGGCGGGGCGATCACGGGTAAAACACCCGCGAAACGGTGGTTCTAGTCTAGGGCGGTGCGATAAATTCCGTTCGCTGTGCGCGATACCGTGGCGCTGCATTGGCACTCCCCTTGCACGAGTGCCAAACTGAGACATAGACTCTGAGGTGGGCGCGCACGCAATGGGCGGGCGCGCAAGCACTTCAGCCATCGGAAAGAGGTCAACTGTGTCGGTAGCTATCAAGCCGCTCGAGGATCGTATTGTTATCAAGCAGGTCGAGGCCGAGCAGACCACTGCTTCAGGTCTGGTCATTCCCGACAGTGCGAAGGAAAAGCCCCAGGAGGGCGAGGTCGTGGCAGTAGGCCCCGGTCGCGTTTCTGACAGCGGCACCCGCATTCCTCTCGACGTCGTCGTTGGCGATGTTGTGATGTACTCGAAGTTCGGTGGCACCGAGATCAAGGTTGGCGTTGACAACTACCTCGTGCTCTCGGCTCGCGACATCCTCGCAGTCATCACGCGCTAAGCGCTGATTACCCATTACGGGCTCTCGACCATGCGGTCGGGGGCCCGTTTTGCGTGTGCGGGGCGGCACTTCGCAGATAGGCTGAGCCGGTGACACAAATGCGAGCGGGACTGGGGTATGGCGTCGGCGCGTACCTCGTCTGGGGCACCTTCCCCATCTTCTTCGGCCTGATTGCGGTAGTGAATCCGCTTGAGGTCGTGCCGTGGCGCGTGGGCACGACCCTCGTGTTCTGCGCACTCATCGTGACCATCTCACGGCGCTGGGGTCGCGTGCTCGCGATTATCAAACGGCCGAGGCTTTTGGGCTGGTTCGCCCTGTCTGCGGTGCTGCTTTATGTCAACTGGCAACTGTTCGTCATCGGGGTGATGTCGGGCAACGTCATCGAGACGGCGCTCGGGTACTTCATCAACCCGCTGTTCACGATTCTCATTGGCGTCGCCTTTCGCGGTGAAAAGCTCACCAGGCCGCAGTGGTTCGCTGTGGGCATCGCGGCCGTAGGCGTCGTCATTGCCGCGGTCGGATACGGCAGCTTCCCGTGGATCGCGCTGGGGATCGCCGCATCATTTGGGCTCTACGGAGCCGTGCACAAACTCGCGGGCGAAGAGGTTGACGGGGTCACCGGTCTCACGGTCGAGACCATGGTCTCGGTGCCCATCGGCGCGGTGCAGATGATCATCGTCGCAAACCTCGTGGGCATCGGTGCATTTGCGCACGGCCCCTGGATCGCGGTGCTGGTGCTCGCCAGCGGCGTGATGACTGCGGTGCCGCTGATCCTGTTCGGTGAGGCGACGCGCAGGCTGCCGCTGTCGTACATCGGTTTCTTGCAGTTCATCACCCCGGTGCTCAGCTTCCTCTACGGTTTCCTTGTGATGCACGAGCAAGTATCGGTCACCCGGTGGATCGGGTTCATCGCCGTGTGGATCGCACTGGTGATTCTCGTCAGTGAAATGGTGACCCAGCACCGTCGTTCGCTACGGGTTACGGGCAGCGTGGCCACAGCTGCGGAATGATCCCAGCTGCCGAGACGTTAGACTACTTTGAAGGCGCCCGACTCCACCCATGAGTCTGTGAGCGCCCCGAAAACTTCACTACACGACAGATGAGGTGCCATGGAACAGCGTGATCCCTTCGCATTTACCGGACTAACCTACGACGACGTGCTGCTCCTTCCGGCGCACACCGATGTCATTCCGAGTGAGGCTGACACGTCAACTCAGCTCACCCGTCGGATCCGGCTCAATATTCCCCTGGTGTCAGCTGCAATGGACACCGTGACCGAGACGCGCATGGCTGTAGCCATGGCGCGTCATGGCGGCCTGGGTATTCTGCACCGTAACCTCTCGATCCAGGATCAGGCCGAAATGGTCGACCGGGTCAAGCGCAGCGAAGCTGGAATGATCACGAACCCAGTGACCACGACGCTCGATGCAACGGTGGCAGAGGTCGACGCCGTGTGCGGCGAATACCGCGTCTCGGGTCTGCCCGTCGTTGATTCCAACGGCGTGCTGCTCGGCATCATCACCAACCGCGACATGCGGTTCATCGATCAGAAGGACCGCTCGCAGGTGCGGGTCGCTGAAGTGATGACGCGCATGCCGCTGATCACTGCCCCCGCGGGGATTCCCCGCGAACAGGCCGCGGCCATCTTCCGCGAGCACAAGATCGAGAAGCTGCCCCTGGTTGACGCTGAGGGCAAGCTGACCGGTCTAATCACGGTCAAGGACTTCGACAAAGAAGAGCAGTACCCGCTCGCCACGAAGGACGACGCAGGTCGACTGCGTGTGGGCGCGGCTGTGGGCTTCTTTGGTGACGCGTGGAAGCGCGCGGGCCAGCTCGTTGATGCTGGCGTCGACGTGATTGTGGTCGACACCGCCAACGGCGACAGCAAGGGCGTGCTCGACATCATCGCCAAGATCAAGGCTGACCGTGCATTCGACGGCGTCGACATCATTGGTGGTAACGTCGCAACGTACGCCGGCGCGAAGGCAATTGTTGACGCCGGCGCCGACGCGATCAAGGTGGGTGTTGGCCCCGGGTCGATCTGCACCACTCGCGTGATCGCAGGCGTGGGCGTGCCCCAGGTCACCGCGGTCTACGAGGCTGCAAAGGCTGCCACCCCCGCCGGAGTACCCGTGATCGCCGACGGCGGTATGCAGTACTCGGGCGACATCGCCAAGGCCCTCGTGGCTGGCGCTTCCTCGGTTATGATGGGCTCGCTGCTCGCCGGCACCGATGAAAGCCCCGGCGATCTCGTGTTCGTGGGCGGCAAACAGTTCAAGAACTATCGCGGCATGGGCTCGCTCGGCGCGCTCCAGACCCGCGGCGAACGCACCTCGTACTCGAAGGATCGTTACTTCCAGGCCGACGTGCCCAGCGACGAAAAGCTGATCCCCGAGGGCATCGAGGGCCAGGTCGCATACCGCGGCCCGGTCGGCTCAGTCGCTCACCAGATGGTCGGCGGCCTGCGCCAGTCGATGTTCTACGTTGGCGCGCGCACCATCACCGATCTGAAGGAGCGCGGCCAGTTCGTGCGCATCACCTCGGCCGGTCTGAAGGAAAGCCACCCGCACGACGTGCAGATGGTTGTTGAAGCACCCAACTACCGCAAGTAGTCGCGCGTGTTGAGTGGTGGCCCGGGATAATTCCCGGGCCACTGCTATTTCTGGCGTCTTTCGGTCAAGATCTGGCGAGAATTCGGGCCCGGATCCGGGACGTTGCGGGGGCGTGCAGAATTCGCCGGGTAGACTAGGTATGTGAGCAACGAGATCGAGATCGGCCGTGGAAAGCGCGCACGTCGCGTATATACCTTCGATGAGATCGGAGTCGTGCCGACAAGGCGCACCCGTGACCCGGAGCTGGTGTCGACCTCGTGGTCGATCGACGCATTCCAGTTTGATATTCCTGTGTTGGGCGCGCCGATGGACTCGGTGATGTCACCTGACCAGGCCATCGCACTGGGGCGCCTGGGCGGCCTGGGCGTCCTCAACCTTGAGGGCCTCTGGACACGCCACGAGAACCCCGAGCCGCTGCTGGCAGAGCTTGCCCTCGTCGAAGACGAGCGCGAAGCCGTCATTCGTATGCGCGAACTCTACGAAGCCCCCATCCTTCCTGAACTGATTCGCGACCGCATCGGTCAGGTACGCGACGCAGGCGTGACGGTCGCTGGCGCCCTGTCGCCGCACCGCACCGCAGAATTCACCGACACCGTGGTGAAGGCTGGCGTTGACCTGTTCGTGATTCGTGGCAACACGGTTTCAGCCGAGCACGTCTCGCAGGGCGCACGCGTGCCGCTGAACCTGAAGCAGTTCATCTACGAACTCGACGTTCCCGTGATCGTGGGCGGCGCAGCCACCTACCAGTCGGCTCTGCACCTGATGCGCACTGGCGCAGCGGGCGTGCTCGTCGGCTTCGGCGGCGGCGCATCCTCGACTACCCGCGTGACGCTCGGCATTCGCGCACCGATGGCCACGGCCATCGCTGATGTTGCCGGCGCACGCATGGACTACCTCGACGAGTCGGGCGGGCGCTACGTGCACGTCATCGCCGACGGTGGCCTGGGCACCTCGGGCGACCTCATTAAGGCCATGGCCTGCGGTGCCGACGCAGTCATGCTCGGCGCAGCGCTGGCACGCGCCTCCGACGCGCCCGGCCACGGCTGGCACTGGGGTCAGGAAGCACACCACGAAGACCTGCCCCGCGGCCGCCGCGTACAGGTGGGCTCGGTTGCCCCGCTGACCGAAATCGTCAACGGCCCGGCACACCTCGCCGACGGCACGTCAAACCTGATGGGTGCACTGCGTCGCGCAATGGCGACCACCGGGTACTCGGAGCTCAAGGAGTTCCAGCGCGTGGGTATCGTCCACGCTGAGCGCTAACACAGTGTCGGGCTCGAAGACCCCCGAATACCTGGGTGAGCCCACGCTCGCCCGGGTGATGCGGCGGCCCCAGTGGATCCTGGCACTGCTGCTCGCCCTCGCGGTGGCTGCCGGGTTTGCCCTGCTCGCGCAGTGGCAAGCCGGCATCGCCGTGCAGAACCAAGCGCAGGAACAAAGCGACACCGAAACACCGCGTCCACTCGCTGACCTGGCCTCGGCCACCAAGGGAGTCACCGATGCTGGCGCAGAAATGGTCGCCTTGGCCGGCGGCGAATTTGCCGCCGAAGACTTCGTGGTCGTTTCCTCCCGCGTGAACGACGGCGTCGAGGGCAGCTGGGTCGTGGGCAACCTCGTCACCCAGGCCCCCAACGCCGAGCCGGGCGCGCACCTCGCGGTCGCCGTCGGTTGGTCGCCGAACGAAACCGCGGCACAGGCGATCGCTGATCAGCTGTCGCGCGATCCGGCGCTGCTTGATGGCTCGTTGATTGAAGGCCGCTACATGGTTGCCGAGGCGCCCGAAGTGCCGCGGCCCGATGCCGACCCGCAGGCCTTGGACACCATGATGCCGGCGCAGCTGGCGAATGTGTGGGGGCACGTCGACGGGCCCGTGTACGCGGGATTCCTCGTGATGCACCCGAGTGACCCCGCCGAACTAGCCGCACTCGGGCTCGACCCGATCGACTCGTTTGCGCCCGTGCCCGCCGACGCCGTGAACTGGCTCAACGTGTTCTACGCGATTGAATGGCTCGTCTTTGGCGGATTCGCGGTCTTCTTCTGGTACCGACTGTCGCGCGATGCGTGGGAGAAGGAACACGAGATGCAGATCCTCGAGGCCGAAGCCGCCGCAGAGGCAGCTGCCGCGCCCGCGTCCACCGAAGACACCGTCGCCGCCGCACCCAACACCGCTCGAAAGGTAGACTAGAAGTCATGCAGTTGCAGCCCAAACCCGCCGATTTTCCGCGCATTCGTAAGGCGCTGTCCGTATACAAGGTGACCTCGGTCATCACCGGTGTGATGCTGCTGTTGCTGTGCGCGGTCATGGTGATGAAGTACGCGTTTCACGTGCAGCTGTTCCTGTTCACGCCCACCGGTTTCGCGGAATTCGTGCCGCTCGCACCCGAGGGGATTGACGCCGACTTCACCGGCTCGGGCTTCGACCTGTTCAAGGCGATCTTGATCGCCCACGGCTGGTTCTACGTCGTCTACCTGGTCTCTGACTTCATGCTGTGGAGCCCGATGCGCTGGAACTTCTCGAAGTTCTTGCTCATCGCGCTGGGCGGCGTGATTCCCCTGATGTCGTTCTTCCTTGAAGCGAAGATCGTACGCGACGTCAGCTCCTACCTCGACGAGCGCGAAGCAGCGCTCGCGGGCGCAAACTAGACTTCTCTTACCTTCAAGCGAAAGGCCAGCATGGCAGAACAAACAGGGACCGCGCACCGCCCAGTGCTCGTGGTCGACTTCGGCGCGCAGTATGCGCAGCTGATTGCCCGACGGGTGCGCGAGGCTGGGGTCTACTCAGAACTCGTACCGCACACCATCTCGGCGGCAGAGGTTGCTGAAAAGCAGCCGCTCGGCATCGTGCTCTCAGGCGGCCCCTCCTCGGTATACGAGGAAGGTGCACCCCAGTTTGACGACTCGATCTTCGATATGGGGATCCCCGTGCTGGGCATTTGCTACGGCTTCCAGGTCATGGCACGCGCACTCGGCGGCACCGTCGGTAACACCGGCGACCGCGAGTACGGTGCCACCGACGCAACGGTCGTGGGTGACGGCGGTGCGATTCTCGCCGGCCAGCCCGTCGACCAGAACGTCTGGATGAGCCACGGCGATGCCGTGCAGAAGGCCCCCGAGGGCTTCGACGTACTCGCCTCGACGAGCGTCACCCCCGTGGCTGCCTTTGGCTCGCCCGCCAAGAAGATGTACGGCGTGCAGTGGCACCCCGAGGTGAAGCACTCGGCTTTCGGCCAAAACGTGCTCGAGAACTTCTTGCACACCGTTGCTGGCATCGCTCCTGAGTGGAACGCCGGTAACGTGATCGCCGAGCAAGTGGCACGCATTCGCGAGCAGGTAGGCGACTCCCTGGTGATCTCGGCAATGTCTGGCGGCGTGGACTCGGCTGTTTCGACTGCGCTCGTGCACAAGGCCATCGGCGACCAGCTCACCGCTGTGTTCGTCGACCACGGTCTGCTGCGCAAGGGCGAGCGCGAACAGGTTGAGCGCGACTACGTCGCATCGACCGGTGTGCGCCTCATCACCGTTGACGACGCTGATACGTTCCTCGGCCACCTCGCCGGAGTCACTGACCCCGAGACGAAGCGCAAGATCATCGGTCGCGAGTTCATTCGCACCTTTGAGCGCGTTCAGCGCGAGCTCGTCGAAGAGGCGAAGGCCTCGGGCAAGTCCGTGAAGTTCCTCGTACAGGGCACCCTCTACCCCGACGTTGTTGAGTCGGGTGGCGGCTCTGGCACCGCGAACATCAAGTCGCACCACAACGTGGGCGGCCTGCCCGACGACCTCGACTTCGATCTCATCGAGCCGCTGCGCACCCTGTTCAAGGACGAGGTACGCGAGATTGGCCGCGAGCTGGGTATTCCCGAAGAGATCGTCTCACGTCAGCCGTTCCCCGGCCCCGGCCTGGCGATTCGTATCGTCGGCGAAGTAACGCGCGACAACCTCGAGATTCTGCGCGAGGCCGATGCGATTGCTCGCGCCGAGCTCACCGCAGCCGGTCTCGACAAGACGATCTGGCAGTGCCCGGTTGTGCTGCTCGCAGATGTACGCTCGGTGGGCGTGCAGGGCGACGGCCGCACCTACGGTCACCCGATCGTACTGCGCCCCGTTTCGAGCGAAGACGCGATGACCGCTGACTGGACGCGCGTTCCCTACGAGGTGCTTGCACGCATCTCGAACAAGATCACGAACCAGGTACCCGAGGTGAACCGCGTGGTGCTCGACGTCACGTCGAAGCCGCCGGGGACCATCGAGTGGGAGTAAGCGGAACAGCAGTGCCCATGCGTGGGCGCTGCGACACCGCCACGTGATCGTGTGATCACACCAAAAACCCGGCTTCGGCCGGGTTTTTGTGTTTTATCGGGCGAAACGATGGTGCTGGTGCGCGCGTGTGCGGGGAGCTGCGGGCCGCGTAAGTGCGGGCGACGCCAGCGTTGCGGCGATCACCTGAAACGCTGCGGCCGACCCTTGCGCGCGTGCAGCCGCGTAGCCCGCCCGGTCACCCGACATGCGGCTCGCCCACACCACGGTGTTGAGGGCGAGCCGCATCGCGGCGATCGGGGCGAACGTTTCGGCCTCGGCCGTCGTGAACGGTAGTTCTGACTGCCAGCCGTCGGCCACCGCACGAAGCGCAGCGAGCGGGTCGTCGGCGGCCCTCGCAAGGTATGCGGCGGCAATCGCGGGCTCGGCAACGCGCCACCCCACGAGCATGTCGTCAAAGTCGATGATGGCGGCGATCTTGCCGTCAGCGCCCACCAGCACGTTATCGTCGTGCAGATCTTGATGCACGAGTGCGCGGGGGAGCGACGCTGCGACCGGCGCAATGAAGCGGCCATGCAGCAGCAACGCCGCTTCGCCGATGTCACGCGCTGGCCCCGCAGGCAGCAACGCGGTGTGCTGCGCAATCGTGTCAGCGGTGGTGTGGGCGGCCCAGGTGTGCGCGAGCGGCCGAGGTGGCCCGGGGAAGCCCGCGAGGTCGCGCTGCAGCAGCGCAGCGGTCGCGCCCAGGTGCGCACCAAAGCGGGCCCCAGCACCGGGCTCAGCTACCGCGCTGGCATAGGGCACCGCATCGACCCAACGGGTCACCGAGACGAACACGGGGGCTGCAGATCCGGCCTCGTCAAGCGCCGCGAGCGCACCGTCGGGCGTGTGCACCTGCTCGGGTACGCGATGGCCGAGCGACGCGAGCCGGTCAGCGATCTCGGCCCGCCACAGCTGCACCGCGAAATCCCTGGGCCCCGAGGCCTGCATCTTCACCGCATACGCCCCAGTGTCGGTCTCGGCGCGAAACGTGCTGGCGAGCTCACTGCCCAGCACCGTGAGCGACGACGCCCGAATCGCGTGCGTGCGCAGCAGCACCGGCCTCGCCTGGGCTGCGGATAACATGAGGGTGTCCATGGGGCTCCGAAGCGGATCGGTGAAGCGGGCAACGCCGCCAGAATCAAGTGCCGCACCATCGCGACTGCGATCAGCGCACCATCATCACTATATTGGTGCGTGGAGCCCCACGCGCGCAGCACCGCACCTGCGCGCGCAGCTCCCAGATCAGCTTCGGAGGAACGACGATGGTGTCTCAGGGCAGCGAACAATCGGTGATGGTGAATGGGTATGATCCGGGGGCCGCAGCGGCGCTCACGCCCGCGGCTCGCGCGCTGATCACGCGACGAGAACGCGTGCTCGGATCGGCGTACCGCCTGTTCTACCGTGAGCCGGTGCACGTCGTCCGCGGGCAAGGCGCCCACCTGTTCGACGCCGACGGTCACGACTACCTCGACGCCTACAACAACGTGCCGGCCGTGGGGCACAGCAACCCGCGCGTGCAGGCCGCCGTGGCCGCGCAGCTGGCCACGCTGAACACCCACACGCGCTACCTCACCGACGACGTCATCGACTACGCCGAACGGTTGACCGCGAAGTTTGCGCCGCCGCTGTCGCAGGTGATATTCACCTGCACCGGCAGCGAGGCGGTCGATCTCGCCGTGCGCATGGCGCGACGGGTGACGGGCGGCGAGGGCATCATCGTGACGCGCAACGCCTATCACGGCACCACCTCGACGGTCGCCGAGATCACGCCGAGCTTGGGCCCCAACAACCCGATTCCGGCGCGCACCGCCCTCATCGATGCCCCCGATTCGGTGCGGGGGAGCGGCGGCGCGGCAGCGATCGCGGCATTCACCGAGCAGGTGCGCGGCGCGATCGCGGGGTTCGCGGCCCAGGGCATTCCGTTCGCCGGCATGATCGTGGATTCGGTGCTGTCCAGCGATGGCATGCGCCTCGAACCGGCCGGGTTCTTAGCGGCGGCCGCGCAGGTCGTGCGCGAGGCGGGCGGCCTGTATATCGCCGACGAAGTGCAGCCCGGCTTCGGCCGCACGGGAGCCTGGTGGGGCTTCGAACGTCACGGCCTCGTGCCCGATCTTGTGGTGGTGGGCAAACCCATGGGCAACGGGGTGCCGATCGCCGCGGTGGTAGGGTCTGAACACGTGTTTGATGCGTTCGGCAGCGAGGTGCGGTACTTCAACACCTTCGGGGGCAACCCCGTGAGCATCGCCGCCGCGACCGCCGTGCTCGACGAGATCGAACAGCGCGACCTGATCGCGCACTCAGCGGCGGCGGGCCAGCGCCTCAGCGACGGGATTCGCCAGATCGCGGCCGACGCCAAACGGGTGGGCGCAGCCACCCATATCGCCCAGGTGCGCGGTGCCGGGCTGTTCATCGCGGTCGAATACGTCAGCCCGACAGACGGGGTGACCCCCGACCCGCAGGCGGCGCTGGCGGTGGTGCAGGGGCTGCGCGATCGCCGCATTTTGGTGAGCGCCTCGGGCACCTACGAGAACGTGCTCAAGGTTCGGCCGCCGCTCGTGTTTGATACCGAGGGCACGGGCACGCACCCCGACACCGCACGGTTCTTGGAGGGCTTCGCGGCCGTCACCCGCGATGCGGGCCAGTAATAACAAAAACCTGCCCGGTGCAAGTGCACCGGGCAGGTTTCGTGACGCGTCAGGCAGCGGGATTAGTCGCCGCGCAGAATCGCGAGGATGCGCAGAATCTCGACGTAGAGCCAGATCAGCGTGACCATCAGGCCGAAGGCTGCAGACCAGCCCCACTTCTCGGGCACGCGGTTCTTAACACCGTTCTGAATCAGCTCGAAGTCCATCACGAGCGAGTATGCCGCGAGGAACACTGCGAGCAGGCCGACGATCACGCCGAGCGGAATACCAAACACGGTGACGCCGCGCATGCCCCAGGGGTTATCCATCGCACCGAACATCATCATGCCGAAGTTGATCAGCGAGAAGAGTGCGTAACCCACCATTGCGATGAGCACGATCTTGGTCATCTTGGGGCTCGTGCGTACCTTACCGCTGCGGAAAAGCAGCAGGGTAACGGCGAACACCGAGAACGTGCCGATGAGTGCCTGCGACACGATGCCGGGCCAAGTCGCCTCAAAGACGCCCGAGATGCCACCGAGGAACAGTCCCTGGAAGACGCCGTACAGCATGATGAGCGGAACGCTCGGCTCCTTCTTGAAGGAGTTCACGAGGCCCAACACGAGGCCGATGATGGCGCCGGGAAGCATGAGGGCCGGAATGAACCAGCCGACCGCCGCGAACGCGACCACGATCAAGAACAGGCCCACGGTCTTCGAGATGGTGTTCTCGTAGGTCATCGGCTTATCTGAGGGCGTAATCACGGGGGGCTGCTGTGCCCCAAAGCCTGTGTCAGTTGCGGGCTGATCAACACCCGGTCGCTGGGTCTGTGCGGCGGGCTGATCGTAGATGCGGCGCAGCTCTTCAGCGGTAAGTGACTTACCGTTGAGTGCTGGGTTCTTACTAAGAGCCGGGTTACTCATGCGTCGGAATCCTTTCCAGGCGTATATATGGTGCAAGCCTATCGAAGCGTGGTCATGCGCGGGCTGTGATTTGCATCGATATCAGCTGATTGTGCTGCACATGCTGCAGGTACCGCGGTGCCCGTTCGTTTAGCATGGGGGTATGCACAGCCAGCCTCATCGCACGCTCGTTATCGGCCACCGAGGCGCCCCGGGGTATCGGCCCGAGCATTCTGAATCGTCGTACCGGCTGGCGTTCGAACTGGGGGCCGACGCGGTCGAGCCCGACATTGTGGTTTCGAAAGACGGTGTGCTCGTGGTGCGGCACGAGAATGAGATCTCGGGCACCACCGATATTGCCCAGCGCGCTGAGTTCGCGCACCTGCGCACCACCAAGACGATTGATGGGCAGAAGCTCACGGGTTGGTTTACCGAGGATCTCACGTGGGCCGAGCTCGCCACGCTGCGCTGCCGAGAGCGGCTGCCCAAGGTGCGCCCCGATAACTGCCGCTTCGACGGTGACGAGCCCATGCTGCGGCTGCGCGACGTGCTCGCGATCGTCGACGACGAAGCGCGCACCCGCGGGCGCACGCTGCAGACCGTCGTCGAGATCAAGCACGCCGCGTTCTACGCTGGCCTGGGCGTCGACATTGGGGCGCTGCTGCTCGCAGAGCTCGGCGAGACCGGGTGGGCCGATACCCCCGAGCGGCTCGTCATCGAGGCCTTCGAACTCGGGGTGCTCGACCGGCTGCGCGAGGCGGGCGTTGCGGCGACGCTGATCTACCTGACCGAGCGTGCGGGCACTGCGGCAGATGAACCGCAGCCCGGCGCCGCTTCCCGCCCCTATGCCTGGTACCGCAGCGACGAGGGGCTCGACCTGCTGGCCGGCCGCGTCAACGGCATCAGCGTGGCGAAGGCCGACCTGCTGCGGCTGAGCGCGCTGGGCCGCGCGGTGGGCGCCACCGATCTGGTCGATCGCGCCCACGCCCGCGGCCTCAGCGTCTTCACCTGGACCCTGCGCCCCGAAAACCGCTACCTCAATCTGCGGTTCCAATCCTCACTGCACGGCGAAGAATGGGGCCGGTGGCAGCGAGAATTCGCGATGATTCTGGCCTCGGGCATCGACGGGATATTTGTTGACCACCCCGATCTAGGGGTGGCCACGCGCGACGCGTAGGGATCCGGATCATTCCCCGTGTGGGCTAGCGCCCGTGGCATTCTCCGACCAGATTGCGTTCGACGAGTGCGCGCAGCGCGGGCCCCGAGATGCCGCGGTCGAGCAGGAAGCCGAGCTTGGCGATGGCGGCCTCGAGCGTCAGATCTGAGCCATCAATCACGCCAGCCGCCGCGAGTTCGCGCCCCACGGCATAGCGCGAAAGATCGACGCTGCCGTTGGCGCACTGCGTGATCGCCACGACCGGCATGCGTGAGCCGATCTCGCGCAGGGTGCCGAGCATGCCGGGCCGGGCCATCGGTGCGTTGCCGCTGCCGTAGCACTCGAGCACGAGCGCGTCGGGGGCGCCGAGGGTCGCGCACCGCAGATCTTCGGCGGTGACACCGGGCACAAACCGGTAGGTGAGCACGCGCGCCGAACGCGGCCGCGGCTCGCCCTCGCTCGCCGGCACGCCCGTGGGGGCTGGCGCGAGCGACCGCTCAGCACGAAACCCCTCGAGGGCCTCGGTGTGACACTTCGACGCGCGCACCGCGGGCAGCAGCTTGCCGCCAAACGCGATCGACACCGGTGCGGTCGCCGAGGCGCGCACCGCAGCGCGAATCGCGAGCGTGAGGTTATCGACCGCGTCGGTGTCGGGGGCGCCGTGGGCGAACTGGCTGCCGGTCACAATCACGGGGCACCCAATGTCAGAAAGTTCGAAGGCCAGCCGCGCGGCGGTGTAGGCCAGCGTGTCGGTGCCGTGCGCGATCACCACACCGCGGGGGCGGTGCGTGCGCACGCGGGCCCTGATCGCGCGGGCAATGCGCGGCGCAGTATCGGCCTCGGCGTTCGAACTATCGATGGCGGGCAGCAGATGATTGACGCGGGGATCCACACCGATCGGCGCGCAAATACCGGCCACCATGCGCTCGAGCGCCTCGGGGAAATCGGGGTCGGGGGCGAGCCCCTGGTCAGTCTGCCGCATACCGATGGTGCCACCCGTAGCGAAGATAAGAACTGAGGGTCTGGAAGCAGGGGGAACGGGCATACCTCCATTGTCCCCGATCCTGGCCGGTGAGGATGTCAGGGGCGAGGCCTAGACTGGACCCACAATGAGTGACTTCGAACTTTTGGACCCTTCTGGCCTGCCGATTGGTGGCTCCTTCGGTGCTGCGGGTGCCGCGAACGCTGCAGACCCGCTGCTCGAAGGGCTGAACCCCTCACAAGAGCGAGCCGTGGTGAGTCGCGGCCCCGCGCTCTTGATTGTGGCGGGCGCCGGGTCGGGTAAAACGCGGGTGCTCACCCACCGCATCGCGCACCTGATTCGCGGGCGCGAGGCCTGGCCGAGCCAAATTCTCGCCATTACCTTCACCAATAAGGCCGCCGCCGAGATGCGCGAGCGCATTGGCGACCTGCTCGGGGGAGCCGCCGAGGGCATGTGGGTGTCGACCTTCCACTCGGCGTGCGTGCGCATTTTGCGCCGCGAGTCTGAACGCTTCGGGTACGTCTCGGGGTTCACGATCTACGATTCGGCAGACTCACGCGCACTCTTGAAGCGCATCATCAAAGACACCGATGCGGCCAGCTACGGCTTCACGCCCGCAAACGCGAGCAGCAAGATTTCGAAGCTGAAGAACGAACTCCTCGACGCCTCGGCGTTTCGCACGACCATGAACGACGCTGACCCGCGCGACCGACTCTTCGCCGAGATCTTCACGATGTACGACCAAGAGCTTCGCCGGGCCAACGCATTCGACTTTGACGATCTCATCGGGCAGACCGTGCAGCTGTTTCGCGCGCACCCCGATGTTGCCGCGGTGTACCAGCGCAGGTTTCGCCACATCTTGGTTGACGAGTACCAAGACACCAACCACGCGCAGTACTCGCTCATTCGTGAGCTCACGCGGCCTACCGACCCCGAGCAGACGATGCGGCTCACCCCGCCGGCGCGGGCGGCAGAACTCGATGACAACGGTGTGATTCCCGCCGCGAGCCTCACCGTGGTGGGCGACTCTGACCAGTCGATTTACGCGTTTCGCGGGGCAGACATTCGCAACATCGTCGAGTTCGAACGCGACTTTGTGGGCGCCGAGGTCGTCAAGCTTGAGCAGAACTACCGCTCAACCCAAAACATTCTCTCGGCCGCCAACGCGGTCATCGGCAACAACTTCGACCGGCAAGAGAAAAACCTGTGGACCGCCTCGGGCGACGGCGAGAAGATCGTCGGGTTCACCGGTTACTCGCAGCACGACGAAGCCCGCTTCGTGGCCGAAGAGATTGAAGACCTGCACCGGCAGGGGCTCGCCTACGGCGATGTCGCGGTGTTCTACCGCACCAACTCGCAGACGCGCGCCCTCGAAGAGCTGCTGATTCGCTCAGCGATTCCCTACCGGGTGCTCGGCGGCACCAAGTTCTACGAGCGTGCTGAGGTAAAGGACGCGATGGCCTACCTCACGAGCATCGCCAACCCCTACGACCCGATTACCTGGTCGCGGCTGCTCGGCGCCCCCAAACGGGGCATCGGCCCGATGGCCGAAGCCCACCTCGCGATCTTCCAAGAGGCCCACGACCTCTCATTCCACGAGGCGATGGCGCGCGCGGCCGAGGTGCCGCAGCTTGGGCCCAAACTGCGCGGCTCGGTGCTCGCCCTCGCCGACATGTTGGCGCGCGCGACGCAGATGGCCGTGGGCGGCGGCACCACAGATGTCGAGGGTGACGAAGCGCAGCCGGCACCGGTGGGCGATGTGCTCAAGCTGATTCTTGACGAGACCGAGATGATCGAGAAGTTGCGTGCCAAGCGCGACCCGCAAGATGATGCTCGCGCTGAGAACCTCGAAGAGCTGCTCGCCGTGGCCCGCGAGTTTGACGTTAAGCATCCGGGCGCAGGGCTCATCGCGTTTCTCACTGAGGTGAGTCTCGTCGCGGCCGTTGACGACCTCGACGACACGAGCGGCACCGTCTCGCTGATGACGATGCACACCGCCAAGGGCCTCGAGTTCAAGGCCGTGTTCATCACGGGCGTGGAAGAGGGGCTGCTGCCGCACCAGATGTCGGTCGACGAAACCGGCGGCATCAACGAAGAACGACGACTCATGTACGTGGGCATTACCCGCGCACGCGAGCGCCTCTACCTCACCCTCGCCTCCACCCGCGCCACCTTCGGTGATATCTCGGCCGCCATGCCCTCGCGATTCCTGCAGGAAATTCCTGAGGGGCTCGTGCACTGGCGCCAGTCACCGGGCGAGGTCACCAGCCGCGGCGGTACCCAGTCGCGCGCGCTCAACGCGCCGCGCGGCACTGGCGGCGGGTACGCGCAGCGCCCCAGCCGCGACTCGAGCGTGGCCTTTGGTGGCCCCTCTCAGGGCAGCAGTGCCGCCCTGCAAGAACCGTCGAACGGCAATATGCAGTCGGCGCTCGAGAAATGGCGCGAACGCAAACGCCTCGCGAAAGAGGCACAAGCCTCGGGCGGCGGGTTCCCCAACACAATCGCGCTCGGCGCCAGAGACAACAGCAGTCTTGCGCTCGCCGCGGGCGATCGCATCAAACACGACCAGTACGGCCCGGGCCGAGTCACCGCGATCACCGGCGAGGGCACCAAACGGGTGGCGCACGTGGTGTTCGACTCGGTGGGCGAACGCAAGCTGCTGGTCAAGCTGGCCCCCATCGAGAAAATCACCGAGTGAGTATCGCTCATTAAACGGAGCCGCAAGCTCCCATCGTGCACGAAAGCCCGCCCTGCTGTTACCAGCGGAGCGGGCTTTCGTGACTGTATGCCAGGAGTTACCGAGCGGTAAGCACCTTCTGCAGGTCTGCCTTGAAATCGTGGAAGCCGCTTTCATCGAGCGAAATGTCGTCGGGGTCGAGCTGCGCCAACTCGGCGAGCTGCGTCGACACCACGGTGTGCACCGTCATCGCGGCGAGCCAGGCTTCGCGTTCGAGCGAATCGATGCGTGCGCGATCGGGGTTGGCGTGGAGCCAGGCCGCGGTGGTGGCGATGAGCGGTCCGACCGACTCAGCCATCGAGAGCTGGGAAATGCGTGCGGCCTCGGGTTGGGTCGTGAGCAGCTGCATGCGTAGCTGGGCAACTTCAGTGTTGACCTTGCTGTGACCGATGGCTGCGAACAGCAAACGGTAGATTCCCAACGGCAGGTTATCGGGGCTCGTATCCAATATCGCGAAGGCATCAGGGCCCTCGGGAATGTTGATGGCGCGGCCAACAATGGCGTAGTCACGAGCCGGAAAATAGTTGAAGAATGTGCTGCGTGAGATATCGGCCATCTCGCAAATTGCCTCGACGGTGACGTTATTGACGCCGTTCTCGAGCGCTAACTTCACCGCAGAAAGTTCAATTGCGTTTTCGGTGGCACGGCGCTTGCGCGCGCGTAGGCCCTCGGGTTTCGGGTCTACAGAGGTCTTCACGAGTTTCTTCTCCAGCCGTCACCATATGTTGGGGCGTAGATGCGATGGAACTTTCGCATGTTGGCGAGGGCACATTCAAGAGTAGTAGGAAACTCTGGGAGGACACGTTATCAAAACAGCGAGTTTGTAACACTGCGAGACATGGTTGTGCGGGATGCCAGACTGGAATGCCATTTATGCCGATCTGGCGCATCAATAGTGTGCTTGCTAGGCTGTGAATCTGCACGCATAGCAATGGTGCGAAACCGTAGGGGGAATACCGATGGAACTTGCTGCATACGACGTCGTATGGTCAATTGTGCTGATCGTGGGAGCCCTAGCGATGGGCGCCGCATCCTGGCTGATTGTGCGTGCGGTGCGTCGATCTCGGAGGTAGTTACAGGCAAGGGTCGTTAGGGTTGCGGTGGTAGACTTTGGGATTGGTCGACTTATCTTGACATCGAGACATTTTGTGTCTCATGTTTCCCCGCAATCACAAGCAAAGGACAGTACGTGGATCTGTACGAGTACCAGGCGCGAGACCTATTTGAGCGATACGGAGTACCGGTGCTTGCCGGTATCGTCGCTGATACGCCCGAGGAGGTGCGTGCCGCTGCAGAGAAGCTCGGTGGCGTCGTAGTGGTGAAGGCCCAGGTGAAGGTCGGTGGCCGCGGTAAGGCTGGCGGCGTGAAGGTGGCCAAGAACCCCGACGAGGCATTTGCTGCAGCGCAGTCAATTCTCGGCCTCGACATCAAGGGTCACACCGTGAACCGTGTGATGGTCGCGGCGGGCGCAGACATTAAGGAAGAGTTTTACTTCTCAGTACTGCTCGACCGAGCCAACCGCTCATACCTGTCGCTGTGCTCAGTAGAGGGCGGCATGGAGATCGAGCAGCTCGCGGTTGAGAAGCCCGAGGCGCTCGCTCGCATTGAGGTTGACCCGATCGCGGGCATCGACGCGGTGAAGGCTGAAGAGATCGCTCGCGCGGCTCGCTTCCCCGAAGAACTCGTGGCCAAGGTTGTGCCCGTGTTCCAGAAGCTCTTCGAGGTGTACGCAGGCGAAGACGCCACGCTCGTTGAGGTCAACCCTCTCGTGCTCACCGGCGCAGGCGACATTGTTGCCCTCGATGGCAAGGTTTCGCTCGACGAAAACGCTGCTTTCCGTCACGCCGAGCACGCTGAGCTCGAGGACAAGGCTGCTGAGAACCCGCTCGAGGCGAAGGCCAAAACGCAGGATCTCAACTACGTCAAGCTCGACGGTGAAGTGGGTGTCATCGGTAACGGTGCAGGCCTCGTCATGTCGACGCTCGACGTGGTCGCCTACGCAGGCGAAAACCACGGCGGCGTCAAGCCCGCCAACTTCCTTGACATTGGCGGCGGAGCTTCGGCCGAGGTTATGGCTGCAGGCCTCGACGTCATCTTGGGCGACCCCCAGGTGAAGTCGGTGTTTGTCAACGTCTTCGGTGGCATCACCGCGTGCGACGCCGTGGCAAACGGCATCGTTGGCGCACTTGAGAAGCTCGGCGATTCGGCGAACAAGCCGCTCGTGGTGCGTCTCGACGGCAACAACGTTGAGGAGGGACGCCGCATTCTCAACGAAGCAGCGCACCCGCTCGTCACCCAGGCCGCAACGATGGACGAGGGCGCCGACAAGGCTGCCGAACTCGCCAACGCCCGATAGCCCGCGCACGCAGATATAAGGAACTCAGAGAATGTCTATTTTCCTGAACAAGGATTCCAAGGTCATCGTCCAGGGCATCACCGGCGGCGAGGGCACGAAGCACACCGCCCGCATGCTCGCTGCGGGTACGCAGGTCGTCGGCGGTGTCAACGCTCGCAAGGCTGGCACCACCGTCACCCACGTGAACGCTGAGGGCGCCGAGGTTGAACTGCCCGTCTTCGCGACGGTCGCAGAAGCCATGGCTGAGACCGGCGCAGACGTGTCGGTGGCATTCGTGCCGCCCGCCTTCACCAAGGATGCATCGGTTGAGGCGATCGACGCGGGCATCGGCCTGCTCGTGATCATCACCGAGGGTGTGCCGGTGAAGGACTCGGCTGAACTGTGGGCACACGCTCAGGCCACGGGCAACAAGACCCGCATCATCGGCCCGAACTGCCCCGGCATCATCACCCCCGGTGAGGCACTCGCAGGCATCACGCCCGCGACGATCACCGGCAAGGGACCGATCGGCCTCGTGTCGAAGTCAGGCACCCTGACCTACCAGATGATGTACGAGCTGCGCGATCTTGGCTTCTCGACCGCCATCGGTATCGGCGGCGACCCCGTGATCGGTACGACGCACATCGATGCGCTCGCCGCATTCGAGGCTGACCCCGAGACGAAGGCGATCGTCATGATCGGTGAAATCGGTGGCGACGCTGAAGAGCGTGCCGCTGAGTACATCAAGGCTCACGTCACGAAGCCCGTTGTGGGCTACGTGGCTGGCTTCACCGCCCCCGAGGGCAAGACCATGGGCCACGCAGGCGCCATCGTCTCGGGCTCGGCTGGTACGGCACAGGCCAAGAAGGAAGCCCTCGAGGCCGCCGGCGTCAAGGTGGGCAAGACGCCCACCGAGGCTGCTGAGCTGCTGCGCGCGGCCTACGCTGCCCTGTAAGCAGGCGTCGTAGCGACTTCGCTACACCCCAAAGCCGAAGCGTGGTTCACGAAAGTGAATCACGCTTCGGCTTTTTTGCTGCCTCCGTGCACCAGGTGAGATGCCCGGCTGAGCGGGGCATGCGGCACGCCCATCGCAGTAACGCCCGGCCGCCCACGCCGCGCGCACGCAGCGAAATAACCGGGTGCGCAGAGTAAGCTTCAGGGCAATGAGAGCGATAGTGACGGCCGTTGTCGCGGCGATTGAAGCGTGCGCGGCGGCCATAGCCAGCCTCGCAGCGGTAGCCATTCCTGCGGTGGTGCTGTGGGTGGTGACCTTTGGGATCGCTGCTGAGCAAGCCGAGGTGGTGTCGGCGGTCGCGGGGGTGTGGCTGCTCGCTCACTTCGTGCCCATGGAGTTGGTGCTGTCGCAACAAACCATGCTGAGCCTGGGGGTGGGCAGTCAAGCGCTCACCTTTACGCTGTCGCTCGCACCGCTTGCGATCACGCTGATCAGCGTGACGTTTGCGGTGCGCGCCGGTCTCCGTCTCGGGCGACGCGGCGGCATCGGCGTGGCCGGGCTGATCGGCGGTGCAGTGGGATTCGCTGCCGTCGCGTTTGCCGCTGTGCACGTGACCGGGGGGTCTGCGCCGCAAGGGATCACGGCGTCGGTGATCACCGCGACGCTGGTCTATACGGTGTCGGCTACCGCCGCATTCGTGCTGGCTGCCGCCACGAGCGGTGCGGGGTGGTGGCGCTACTGCGTGCGCGCGGTGCAGCGGGGCATGGCTCACCTGGGGCTCGCGGGCGTCGCGGCGTTTCCGGCCCGGGCGGCCACTGTCTACCGGCTGACCGCGGGTGCCTGCGCGGCGGTCGTGGGCACCGCGGCGATCGCGGTGACCGTTGCGCTCGCCACTGGGTTCGCCGATGTGATCGCGCTGGCCCAGGCGCTGCAGCTCGATGTGCTGGGGTCGGTGCTGCTGTTTCTGACGCAGCTCGCGCTGCTGCCGATCGCGATCGTGTGGTCGCTGTCGTGGCTGAGCGGGGCCGGCTTCGAGCTCAGCGGCATGATCTCGCCGTTCACCGAAACCGTGGGCACCCTGCCGCTGCTACCCATGTTTGGGGCGCTGCCGGGCAGCGCCGGATCACTCGGCGCCATTGCACCGTTGCTGTTGGTGCTGGCCAATGTGGCCGTGGGGGCGCTGCTGGCCCGCCGCGCCGAACTGCGCCGCGCCACGTGGCCCGTCGCCCTGGCGCTGCCGGTCATCGCCGCGGTGTGCACGGGTCTGGTCGTGGCGGGGCTGAGCGCGCTCGCCACCGGATCCCTCGGGCCCGGCCGCCTCGCGCACACGGGCCCCGATGCGTGGCTCGTGGGCGGGCTAGTCGCCGCCGAGGCCGCGGTCGGATTGCTGATTGGGGTGTCGGTGGCCCGCGCTGATTACTCACGCGTGAAAGACGCGGTGGCGCTGCCCGAACCGATCGCACGCTGGAATGCTGAGCGCACGGCGGCCGCCGAAGCCGCTGCCCGGGCGGTACGCCCCGAAGACGCCGAGACCGTTGACCTGTCGCGCGTGCGCGCGGCACCAGACGCTACGAATGATCTGGGTGACGACCTCGATGCAGACGCAGGCTTCGGCGAAGACCCGCAGCGCCCGGTCGAACCCGTGACGGCGCCGGTGGTGGATCTCTTCGCGCGCGCACGCACCGAGCGCGCGGTGAACACCTGGGGACGCCCTGACGACGAGGTAGACACCCCGCAGTGGGGCGACGCGGGCGAGACCTGGGGCGCCGACCCCGAGCTCGGTGACTACGACGCGTTTGATGACGCGCGGGGGATTGATCCGGATCAAGAACCCGAGGAGCCCGAAGCGCCTGAGCCGCTCGAGGAACCTGAGCCGCGGCCCGCGCCCGAGATCTTTGATATCGAGGCGGCTGAGGCAGCGGAGGCCGCTGCAGCAGCGGCCCAGCGCGAGTCAGCTGCGTCAGTAGACGGGCTGTCGGCCGAAGAATCCGAGGCACTGTTGCGGGCGTTTGCGTGGGATGCGGGCGATGCTGAGCCGCTCACCCGCGATGATCACGCGGGCCGGTCGCAGGGCGATACCGGGCCGATCACGCAGCCGCGTGGCCGGTTTAAACTGCCCGGTTGGCGTCGGCCCAAGGAGTAGGGCTAGGCTGGGGTCACAATCCACGGGAGTCCTGATGCGCGGGGCTGAGAGGGAGCACGCTTGCTCCGACCGTTTAACCTGATCTGGTTCATGCCAGCGGAGGAAGGACGACTTCATGCAGCATGCAGTTTTGACCACGCGCCAGGAGCGCTCAGGCGGAGCCGTGCGAGGCACGCAGGGAGTGCGAGCTGCGCGAGGCTCACAGCAAGCGCGAGCCGTGCGCTTCACAGGTCTTGGTGCCGCGGCGATCGCGCTCACGATGCTGGCGGGGTGCGCCACGGGCGCAGCCGACAGCGGTGCCGATAGCGGTGCCGCAGGCCAGGCGGGCGCTTCGGGCAGCAACACCGTCACGCTGGCGGTGCACAGCAGCTTTCCCAACGACGCGTTCGCGAAAGCAGCGAGTGCGGCGACCGGGTACGACGTTGAGGTCGTGGCGGCTGGCGACGGCGGGGAGCTCACGAACAAGCTGGTGCTCACCCAGGGGGCGCCCATCGCCGACGCCTTCTTTGGCGTCGACACCATGTTCGCCTCGCGGCTCGTGGAGCGCGACGTAGTGGAGCCCTACGCACCGAAGCAGCTGCCCGCAGGCGCCGCGGAGTTCGCGATTGCCGCTGAATCGGCCGCCGGTGCTGGTACCGGTGCAGGTGCTGATGCCAGCACCGCCGAAGGTGTTCAGCTCATCGCCGAGACGGGCATGGTGCCCGTCGACTTTGGTGCCACCTGCGTGAACATCGACACGGGCTGGTTCGCCGAGCACGATATTGCCGCGCCCGAAACCTACGAAGACCTCGTGAAGCCTCAATACCGCGACCAGACGGTGCTGCTCGATCCGACCGCTTCATCGACCGGCGCCGCCTTCCTTGTGGGCACCGTGGCCGCATTCGGCGAAGACGGCTACGTCGACTACTGGCAGGCCCTGCTCGACAACGGCGCCCGCATCGAACAGGGCTGGAGCGACGCCTACTACGGCCAGTTCACCCAGGGCGGCGAGGGCGGCACCAAACCCATCGTGGTCTCATACGCCTCGTCTCCCGCGTTCACCGTCAACGAGGCGGGCGACGCAGCGAGCACGCAGGCGCTGCTGGGCACCTGCACGAGGCAGGCCGAATACGCGGGCGTACTCGCGAATGCCGCGAACCCCGAGGGGGCACGCGCGGTCGTCGACTACCTCGTATCGAACGAGTTTCAACGCACTATCCCCGACACGATGTACATGAACCCGGTCGATGGTGCGGTCGAGCTGCCCGCAGCCTGGGCACAGTTCGCCCCCGAGCCCACCGCGCAGCAGGCCCACGACCTGAGCGCCGCTGAGATTGAACGCGGCCGCGAAGGCTGGTTGCGCACCCTCGGCGACGAGATCGGGCTGTAACCACTGATCACGGGTGCGCGGCGGCGGGGGTCCTCCCCAATACTCTGGTGGACCCTCGCTGCGGCGACCCCGCTCGCGTTTCTGGCCCTGTTCTTTCTGTGGCCGGTGCTCTCGCTCGTCGCGACCGGGTTTCTGGCTGACGGCCGCATCGACCTCGGAGGATTCGGTGAGGTGTTTGGCAGCGCCCGCACCTGGCGGGTCATCGGCCAAACCCTCACGCAGGCGGTGTTGGCGACGATCACGTCGCTCGTGCTGGGATTGCCGGCCGCCTATGTGCTGTACCGGCTGAAGTTTCGCGGCCGCGGCATTGCCCGGGCCCTCATGACGGTGCCGTTCGTGCTGCCCACCGTGGTCGTCGGCGTCGCGTTTACGGCGCTGATCGGCCCGGGTGGCCCCCTCGCGTGGACGGGCCTTGACCGGTCACTCACGGTCATCGTGGCCGCCATGACCTTCTTCAACGTTCCCGTGGTGGCCCGCACCGTCGGCACGTTCTGGGCCCGGCTCGACGACAGCACCGAGGCCGCCGCCCGCGTGCTCGGCGCGGGGAAGGCGCGCGCCTGGGTGTCGACCACGCTGCCGGCGCTCGCCCCCGCGCTTGCCTCGGCCGCCTCGCTCGTGTTTTTGTTTAGCGCGACCTCATTCGCGATCGTGCTCGTGCTGGGCGGGCGCGATTTCTCGAACATTGAAACCGAGATCTACCGGCTCACCGTGCAGTTTCTCGACCTGCGCGGGGCCGCTGTGCTCTCGCTCGCCCAGTTCGCGATCGTGGGGGCGGCCCTCGCGGTGTCGGCCTGGCTGCGGCGCTCGGGGGAGCGGGCCGTGAACATTGTGCGCGAAGACGCGCAGGGCAAGCGCCCCACCCCGGGCGACATCCCCGCCCTCGTGATCTTCGCGGCCACCCTGCTCTTGCTGCACGCCCTCCCCATCGTGACCCTCGTGGTGCGGTCGCTGCAGACTGCCTCGGGGGAGGGCAGCCTCACCAACTACATCGCGCTCGTCAATCCACCCGCAGACTCACCCCTGCAGGGCACCGTGCTCGACGCCGCATGGCTGTCGATCCGCATCGCGCTCGCCGCAGCGCTGATCGCCATGGTGCTGGGCACCCTCGTCTCGCTTGTGCTGTCGCGCCGGCCCACCTCACCCGCGCTGAAGCGCGGCATCTCACTGTTTGACGGGCTCGTGATGCTGCCCCTCGGGGTGTCTGCTGTGACCCTCGGGTTTGGGCTGCTCATTACGATGCATCGCCCGCTGGGCATCGGCTTCGATCTGCGCACCTCGGTCGTGCTGATTCCGATCGCGCAGGCGCTGGTGGCCCTGCCGCTCGTGGTACGCACCATGCTGCCGGTGCTGCGCGGCATCGACCCCGAGCTGCGGTACGCCGCGGCCACCCTCGGCGCGGGCCCCGGCGCCGTGCTGCGCGCCATCGACCTCCCACTCATCGGCCGCAGCGCCGGCCTCGCCCTCGGGTTTGCGTTCGCCGCCTCGCTCGGTGAATTCGGCGCCACCTCCTTCCTCGTGCGCCCCGGCGCCCAAACCCTGCCCGTCGCCATCGCCGAACTCATCGGACACCAAGCCCCCGGCAGCTACGGCGCCGGCCTCGCCGCCGCCGTCGTGCTCGCCGCCATCACGGCCGCAGCAATGCTGCTCGCCGAACGGTTTCGCGCCGACCAGACCGGAGCCTTCTAATGACCGACCCCAGCGCGCGGTCCCTCCCCGCCCCCGGCAGCTTCGATGTGCTCATCATCGATGGCAGATCCGGATCAGGAAAAACCGTGCTCGCAGAGCGCGCCATCGCCCGGGCCCAGCTCGCCGAACAAGACCCGCAGCTGCTGCACGTCGAAGATCTGTACCCGGGATGGGACGGCCTCGACGCCGGATCGCGGGCGCTCGCGGGCGTGCTCGCGAGGCGCGGTTACCGGCGCTACGACTGGATCGCGGGCGAATTTGGCGAGCAGATCGCGATCGGCCCCGAGCTGCCGCTCATCATCGAGGGCTGCGGCGCCCTCACCGCAGAAACGCTCGCCGCCGCGCGCACATTTGCCGGGCCCGCCACGCGCGTCACCACGCTGTGGCTCGAATGCCCGGCTGCCGAGCGTCGCGCCCGCGCCCTCGCGCGCGACGGCGACACCTACGCCCCACACTGGCGACGGTGGGCCGCGCAGGAAGAAACACTCTACGCCCGCACCCGCCCGTGGCTGCTCGCCGACCGCATCATCGCCAGCGGCAGGTAGACTAGAGCGGTGCTGAAACTTGCGGTTCTCATCTCTGGCGGCGGTAGTAATCTGAAGGCGCTCATCGAAGCGACCGAGCAGCCCGGTTTTCCGGCGCGCATCGTGTGCGTGGGCGCCGACACCGAGGCCCCCGGCCTCGCCCACGCCACCGCGGCGGGCATCCCCACCTTCGTGGTGCGCCCCCGCGATTACGGCAGTCGTGACGAGTGGGGTCAGGTCTTTGCCGCCGCCATTCAAGAACACGGCGTCGGCACCGGCCCCGAGCCCGGCCTCGTTGTGAGCGCGGGCCTGATGCGCATTCTGCCCGGCGGCTTCGTGCGCGAATTCTCACCCCACCTCATCAACACCCACCCGGCCCTGCTGCCGCTCTACCCGGGAGCCCACGCGGTGCGCGACGCGCTGGCCGCGGGCGCCACCGAAACCGGGGTCACCGTGCACATCATTGATGAGGGCGTCGACACGGGCCCCGTGCTGCGCCAGGCGCGCGTTGACATCGCCCCGGGGGAGCCCGAAGACGAGCTGCACGAGCGCATTAAGCAGCTCGAGCGCCCGCTGCTAGTGGAGACCGTGCGCGAGATCGCGACCGGCGCGCTGCAGCTCGAAGGCACCGCGGCCGCCTAACCCGCTTGACCGTAGCACCCAGTTTTCCTTTCGTTTTGCTTCAGATTTGTTCGCAGTACCCGAGAAACCAAGGAGCCACATGGCAGTCCAGAGCCACGACCCCAGCCTCTACGAACACCGTGACCAGGTTGCAGTACGCCGTGCACTGATCTCAGTCAGCGACAAGACCGGCCTCACCGAGCTCGCCACCGCACTCGTCGAGGCGGGTGTTGAGATCGTGTCGACCGGTTCGACCGCCGCCACGATTCGTGCCGCGGGCCAGCCCGTGACCGATGTGGCCGAGGTCACCGGCTTCGCCGAGGTACTCGACGGTCGCGTGAAGACGCTGCACCCCGCCGTGCACTCGGGCCTGCTTGCAGACCTGCGCCTCCCCGCGCACCGCGCAGAGCTCGAGACGCTCGGCATCAAGCCGTTCGAGCTCGTCGTCGTGAACCTGTACCCGTTCGAAGAGACCGTCGCACAGGGCAAGCCCGCCGCTGACGTCGTCGAGAACATCGACATCGGGGGCCCCTCGATGGTGCGCGCCACCGCGAAGAACCACGCGAACGCCGCCATCGTTGTCTCGCCCGAGCGCTACGACGACGTCATCGCAGCGGTGCAGGCTGGCGGCACTACGCTGCAGCAGCGTCGCTCGCTCGCCACCGAGGCCTTCGTGCACACCGCGCAGTACGACGCGGCCGTCGCCAACTGGTTCTTGGATCAGGATGACCAGGGCTGGAGCGACGCTCCCGCCGCAGAGGCCGAAGAAGCTGAAGAGCTGTCATTCGACGTACTCTTCGAGGCACCCGCTCCCGGCGCCCCCATCAGTGCACAGACCGTCGGCTACGAGGTCTTCGGCATGCGCGACGCGGTGCTGCGCTACGGCGAGAACAGCCACCAGCGCGCGGCACTGTTCACCGAGCACGAGGGCACGGGCATTGCCCAGGCCAAGCAGCTGCACGGCAAGGAAATGTCGTACAACAACTACGTTGACGCCGATGCTGCGCTGCGCGCTGCCTACGATCACGAGCGCGCTGCGGTCGCGATCATCAAGCACGCGAACCCCTGCGGCATCGCAGTGGCTCCCGAGGGTGCTGCCGATGAGATCGCTGCGGCTCACGAGCTGGCTCACGCCTGCGACCCCGTATCGGCATTCGGTGGCGTGATCGCCGCGAACCGCGTCGTCACCGCCAAGATGGCCGAGACCGTTGCCGGTATCTTCACCGAGGTGATCGTGGCCCCCGGCTTCGAGCCCGAAGCTCTCGCGATTCTGACGCAGAAGAAGAACGTGCGTCTGCTGGCCCTGCCGGTTGATTACACGCCGAACCCCATCGAGCTGCGCCAGATCTCGGGCGGCTTCCTCGTACAGGATTCGGATCGCTCGTTCGCGGCCGCCGCTGACTGGACCCTCGCCACCGGCGAGGCTGCCGACGCAGCGACGCTCGCTGAGCTCGAGTTCGCTTGGCGCGCCTGCCGCGCAGTGAAGTCGAACGGCATTCTGCTCGCCGCCGACGGTGCTTCGGTGGGCGTGGGCATGGGCCAGGTCAACCGCGTCGACTCCTGCCGCCTTGCGGTGGATCGTGCGGGCGACCGCGCGAAGGGCGCCGTGGCTGCCTCAGACGCGTTCTTCCCCTTCGCTGACGGCCTGCAGGTGCTGCTCGACGCGGGTGTGCGCGCGGTTGTGCAGCCCGGTGGTTCGGTGCGCGACGCCGAGGTCATCGAAGCGGCTCAGGCCGCAGGCATCACCATGTACTTCACGGGTGAGCGTCACTTCTTCCACTAAGCAGTAGCGACAGCGGCCGGCAGCGATCAGTGATCGTTGCCGGCCGCTTTTGCGTGCGGTGGGTTGGTGGTTACCTCGCTCTACACCAAGGCAATTTAATAGTGCAACGAGCAAAGCGCTACGGTGAGAGCTATGGATCCTCTATCAATGATGGTTTTCTTGTTCATTCCGTTCGTGGTGTGGCTGGTGTGGTGGATCGTCGTCGTGGGGCAGATTCGCGATATTCGTACGAACAACGCCACAGCAAAGACCCTCTGGGTGCTGATCGTTACCCTGTTCCCCTTCCTCGGCTTGATTCTTTGGCACTGGGTGGGAAAGTCGATCGTGTCTGACGGCTTCATCAAGTAACCGTTACGCCCGCCGCGGCGTGCTCATTGCCGGTGCTCCCGCGCTTCAACCGGTAGATAAACAGCACGACCAGTACGCCGAGCGCGCCTGCGACAGAGTCGAGGGCGACGTCGCGTAGCTCGCCCGAGCGGCCGGGCACCAAGAGCTGGTGCAGCTCGTCTGAGCTGGCATACACGAACACCCACGCCACGCTGGCCCAGGCGGCGCCGCGCAGCGAACGCAGCAGCGGATTGAACACCCCAAGCGTGAGCGCGCCGAGCATGAAATAGACGAACGCGTGCGCACCCTTTCTGATGGCGAATGCTAAGAGCTCGGTGGGGAGCGGCAGGCCGAGCTGCTGCACAAACTCAGCGAGCGCATCGCTGGGCACCTCTGATGCGTGACCGGGCTGCGCCGAAAACCAAAAGATGCCCGCCATCCACAACACGAGCACGCACACGCGAACGCCAAACGTCACCGTGCGCAACGGGTGGCGCGCGGTGACGTTTGGCGTAGGGGAGACGTCGTGATTCAGCGGGTTAGCCCTCTGAACGCTTCAGTGTGCCAATCTCGGCACCGTCTTTATCGAGCACCGTCATCTTGTCACCAGAAACGGTGGCGGTGGCTGCTTTGCCGAGCCAGGTGTCGACGCCTTCGCAGAACATCATGGTGGAGGCGATCTGACCGAACTCCACGCCGCCATCCTTTTCGGTGTAGTCACCCATGAGGCGGTTGCAGCCGTCGGTGCCCGAAAGCTTGCCGTCGGTGCCGAGCTCGAGAGCGGGCTGGCCCTGTGTCTCGGCGTCGCCCCAGCTGCCGGTGACGTCGCCGCTTGACGACGAGCAGCCGGTGAGCGTGAGCGCTACGAGTGCCGAAGCGGCGAGCACGGTGCGAAGGGCGAAACGCTTGGACGGGGTCTGTGAGTTACTGAGGCGCATACTGCGAGCCTAACAGCGAGACACCCCGCCGAACAGGGCAAAGCCCAGATCAACGGGGTGAAACACGGGGTGATATCTGTGGTTTACAGCGGGTTTCTTGCCCGCTCACCGGTTACCCCCAGCGCTGACCCCACTGCTTCGAAACGCCTGCGGGCGAGATCGCCTGGGGCACACCCAGCGGGTTCGCGTCGCGCAGCGCCTCGGGTAGGAACGCCTGCGGTGCATTCTGGTAGGCGACGGGGCGCTGGAAGCGCTGGATCGCCGCGGTGCCCACCGAAGTGCTCGCATCGTTGGTGGTGGCGGGCCACGGGCCACCGTGCTGCTGCGCGGGGGTCACCGCGACACCGGTCGACCAACCGTCGAAGAGCACGCGCCCCACCTGCTGGCTGATCGCGGCGACGAGCGCCTGCAGCTCGGCCACATTGGCGGTGGTGCCGGTGGATTCTTCGGCGCTGAGGTGCAGCGTGCCAGTGAGGTTACCCTCGTAGAACTCGGGCATGAGGCTCGCCAGGTCGGTGCCCGCGGGGGTTTCGACGATGATCGAGAGTGGCCCAAATGCCTCCTCGAGCAGGGCTTCGCGGCCGGCACGCAAGTTAGCCAGCGACACCGTCACGACGGTCGGAGTGACCCAGCCGTGGCCGAGCTCGTCGAACCGTACGCCGCCGGCGATCACCGGGGTGACCCCGGTTGCCGCGAGAATGGCGTCGCGGCGCTCGGCGAAAGATGCCGAAATGCGCGGGTCGAGCAGGCGGTGCTCGGGTAGCTCGGTCGCGGCGGCACTGACGGCGGCCGCGAGCTTCGTGCCCGCGGGCACGAACACGAACCCGGGCTTGGTGCACAGCTGCCCGGCAGAACCCGAAACGCTCGTGAGAAACCCGCGCGCGATCTCATCGGCGCGCTCCGCGACGGCCGCCGCAGTAATGAATGCGGGGTTCACGCTGCCCAGCTCACCAAAGAACGGGATGGGGGTGGGCCGCGAAGCTGCGATGTCGGCGAGCAGACGCCCGATCCGGATCGAGCCCGTGAATGATCCCGCCTTGATGCGCGGGTCGCGCAGTACGGCCACGCCGGCCTCGCGGCCGTGGATCAGCTGGAAGATGCCGGCGGGGAGGCCCACGCTCTGGATCGCCTCGGCGGCAACGGCCGCGGTCGCGTCAGAGAGCTCGGGGTGCCCCGAGTGTGCCTTTACGATCAGCGGGCAACCGGCGGCGAGAATCGCGGCCGAGTCGCCGCCCATCACCGAGAACGCGAACGGAAAGTTCGAGGCAGAGAAGTTAATGACCGGCCCAAGCGGCAGGTGGGTGCGGCGAATATCGGGGCGGGCGCCCAGTGCGAAATCGGCATCGGCCAGGTCGATGCGGGCGTCGACATAGCCGCCCTCAACGATGGTGTCGGCGAACATGCGCAGCTGCACCGCGGTGCGGGTGACCTCACCGGTGAGGCGGGCTTCGGTCAGCCCAGTTTCGCGCATCGCAATGCTCACGAGGCCGGGTTTATTGGCCTCGAGCGCGTTCGCGATCGCAACCAGCGCCTGAGCGCGCAGCTCAGGGGTTGTGGCGGCAAATGCCGGGGCAGCAGCCGTTGCTGTGGCGACGATGGTTTCGAGGACGGGGGAAAGCACTTCTTGAGACATTCGTTTCCTTTGGGATCACTGCGCTCGTGGCGCGACGCCTGATATGCCGCGGGCAGACCTACGATGGCAGCCGCCGAACATACCCGTCTATCCTCCCACTTCAGACCGCAACCACCCAGGTGACGCAATGAATAACCGCAGATTCTTTACACAGCAACGGAGTGTGCCGCAGAAACTTCCTGCGGCACACTCCGATGATTGCCCTCAGCTGCGTGCTGATCGCGGCGAGAACTATGCCTCAGCGCAGATGCGAGTAATGAACTCGGCCGCACGCGCGAGCTGCACCTCGCCCGCACGAATCTTGCCCGCCGAGGTGAAAATACCGTGCGCATGGGCGGGCAGGTGCGTGAGCTCGACGTGCGTGCCATTCATCGCGAGCAGCTGCGCGTACTCGAGCCCCTCTTCGGCGAGCGGATCGAGCCCGAGGGTCAAGATCCAGGCCGGCGGCTGGGCTGCGTTCGTCCCGTTGCCAGCGCGCACCGCGAGCAGCGGCGAGACACGGGGATCGCTCGCGTCTGCGGGGCTCGCCAAAAACTCGGCCGCAAACCAACGCATCGTGTCTGCGGTGAGCGGGAACCCCTCTTCGACGCGGGCGTACCCGGCAGACTCCGCCGAAACGTCAACCACCGGGTAGAGCAGCACCTGCGCGGCAATGCTCGTGCCCGTGACGAGCAGCGACGGTTCGAACGCGAGCGCCGTGGCGATTCCGCCGCCCGCGCTGTCACCCGCGGTGACGATCTGGTGCGGGTTCCACGCACGCTCGCCCGCGTGATCGCGGAGCCACTCAACCGCCCGCCGCGCATCAAGATGGGCGGCGGGGAAGTGGTGCTCGGGGCCGAGACGGTAATCGATGGCCACGACGGGCAATCCCGTGAGCGACGCGAGCCTGCGGCACACCGCATCGTGGGTGTCGAGCGAACCGATGATCCAGCCACCGCCGTGGGCAAACAGAATCACCGCGTCGGTATCGGCCGCGCCTCCCGCGGGGCGCGGGTCGTAGACCCGCACCCCAAACTGGTCGTCACCCTGCCCAATCGACACGTCCTCCACCGACGCGATGGGATCGCGTGGGAGCCCGTTGGCGGCGCTGGAGCGTTCGTATCCCTCACGGGAGGCGGCCATTGATCCGGCGTCCTGAAATGAGCGCGAACCGGCCGCGCGGAACGCCGCGATCAGCTCACGCTGATCGGCGGCGACCGCCTCGATGGGGAAGAGTGACATGTTAGGCCTCCACCAGCACAGCCGACTTCACGGTGTAGTCCTCGGCGTTGAACTCGCGTGCCCAGTCGCGGTACTCCTCGACGGTGCCCGACCAGTTGTTGATGACCTTGCCCTTGGAGTTCTTGTACCAGCTTGAGCAATCGCTCGAGAACGCCGAACCGTTCATTTCGGCCTGCAGTGCCTCGTTGAAGGCATCGAGGCGGTCGCGGCGCACGTCAACCGAGACCTTCTCAATGTCGGCGGTCTTGGCGAGCACGTCCTTGACGTAGGCCTGCTGGATCTCGAGCATCGTGACGACCGAGTTGTGGTTCAGGTTTGTGTTGGGGCCGTACATCAGGAACATGTTGGGGAAGCCATCGACGGCGAGACCCACGAAGGCCTCGGCATCCTCGGTACCCCAGCGCTCGGCGAGCGAGATGCCGTCGCGGCCGATGATCTCGAGGTCACCCTGGAAGTTCTGCGAGTGGAAACCGGTCGCGTAGATGATGACGTCGGCCTCGTGCTCAACGCCATCGGCGGTGACGATACCGTTCTCGGTGAAGTGCGAAATGCCCTCGGTGACGAGCTCGACATTGTCGCGCAAGAAGGTGGGGTAGTAGGCCGAGGTGCGCAGAATGCGCTTGCATCCAAACTCGTAGGTGGGGGTGAGCTTCTCGCGCAGCTCGGGGTCTTCGATGACCGAGTGGAGGTAAGCGATGGACTCCTTCGCGCCCTCAGCTTGGCCGTCGGTGTTGGAGCGGGTGCGCTCGAAGCCTGCTTCGCGCAGCTCGTGGATGCCGCGGCGTGATTCCTCGAACGTCTCGGGGTTCTGCTCGAAGGTGTCGAGCTGGGCCTCGGTGAACTCGATCTGATCGCGGGGCAGAATGAAGTTTGCTGAGCGCTGGAAGACCTCGAGCTGGGCGGCCTCTTCGGCGACGAAGGGGACGTACTGCACGGCTGAAGCTGCCGAGCCGATCGAGATGACCTTCTTGCCTGTGAGGTCTACATCGTGGCGCCAGTGTGCCGAGTGGAACTGCTCACCCTTGAAGTTCTCGCGACCCTTCCAATCGGGGATCTTCGACGAGTTCAGCTGGCCCCAGGCGGGGATGAAGAAGTCGGCGGTGTACTGCTCGCCGCTGCGCAGCGTGATGAGCCAGTGCGCTTCTGCTTCGTTCCAGCGCGCCGACACGATCTCAGCGTTGTAGTGCATGTGCTTCTCGATGCCGAAGGCGTCGCGCAATTGCTGCTGGTAGCCGAGCATTTCGTCTTGACCGGCGAACATCTTTGAGACGCGCAGGTGCGGGAAGAAGGTGTAGTTATACACGTGCGCCTGGGTGTCGCACGCGGCGCCAGGGTACGTGTTGTCGCGCCAGACGCCGCCCACAGCGTCAGCCTTCTCAAACACGGCGAAGCTGTCTTCGCCGGCGCGCACGAGCTGCGCAGCCATGCCGAGGCCGCCGAAGCCTGAACCGAGAACCGCGACGCGGAAGTGTTGGGGAGTGGTCATGAGAGTGTCCTTAGATGTCGTGCGAATGCGTGGGGAAAATGGGGAAAGCGGGGAAAAATTTAGGCGTTGGCCTGGGGCATGCGAATGATCTGGCGCAGCACCGTGCCCGAGGCGAGGGCATCCATGCCCTCGTTGATGTCGTCGAGGTCGATGGTGCCGCTGATCAGCCGCTCGAGCGGCAGCTTGCCTTCGCGCCACAGCTGCTCAAACTTGGGAATGTCACGGCTGGGAACGGCCGAGCCCAGGTACGAGCCGATGACGGTCTGTGCGCGGGCGGTGAGCTTGAGCGGTTCGATCTCGCTCATGGCGCCGGGGGCGGGCAGACCCACAGTGACGAGCGTGCCGCCGAAGCCGATCATTTGGTAGGCCGTTTCAAACGCGCGGGGGTGGCCGACGGCCTCGATGACGACGTCGGCGGTGATGCCCGCCTCAAGCGCCTGCTGCGGGGTGTACGCCGCAGTCACGCCCCACTCGCGGGCGAGCTCGAGCTTCGCTTCGTTGGCGTCGACGGCGTATACCTCGCGCGGGTGCACCGCGAGCGCGGTGAGCAGCGCGGCCATGCCCACGCCGCCCAACCCGACGACGGCGATCGTGTCGTTCGCGGTGAGCTTGGCAGCGTTGAGCACCGCGCCGCCGCCCGTGAGCACCGCGCACCCGAGCACCGCGGCAATATCTGCGGGAACATCGTCACCGACGGCCACCACCGAGCGGCGATCGACGACGGCGTACTCGGCAAAGCCCGAGCAACCGAGGTGGTGGTGAACGTCTTCGTCGCCGCGCGTGAGGTGACGACTGCCCTCGAGCAACGTGCCCACTTCGTTGGTGCGGCTGCCCTCTGAGCAGGGGAGCCGGCCGTCGGTGCCACACTGGGCGCACTCGCCGCAGCGGGGGAGGAAAGTGAGCACGACGCGCTGGCCAAGCTGCAGGTCTTCGACGCCCTCGCCGAGCTGTTCGACGATGCCCGCGGCCTCATGGCCGAGGAGCATGGGCACGGGGCGCGGCCGTGAACCGTTGACCACTGAAAGGTCAGAGTGGCAGATGCTTGCGGCTTCGATGCGCACGAGCAGCTCGTGGGCGCCGGGCTCGCTGAGGGTGAGCGTATCGACGCTGATCGGGCGGCTCGTGGCATAGGGGGCCGGTGCGCCGAGCTGATTCAAAACCGCGCCGCGAATGGTGCGGGTTGAGGGGGTGTGGCTCATGAGTTCTCCGTTGAGCTGAGGCGAGCTGGGCGGCCCCGTAGCGAGGCCGTGTACTACGAGCATGCCGTCGCGCATGCGTAATCAATGTGGAGAGTTCTCTACATTTGTGAGAAGTAGATAGAGTTTCACACATGAAGAACCTCGTGGTGCCCACGGCGAACCATGACGAACTCGTGGCATGGGCTCGCAGGCAACAGCGCCTCACCAGCTCAATCTCTGAGTTCGCGATCGCCATCACCTCGATCAGAGACAACTCAGAGGCGCTGCAGCAGCTGGTCGCGCGTGCGAGAACCCTGCTCGACGTCGACATGGCCTACATCAGCCTGAACGGCATCGACGGCTCGGGGTTCACCAGCATCGTCGAAACCTCAGGGGTGTGGACCGAGGAATACCGCACCCTGCAGATGCCGCTGGGCAGCGGGGTACTCGGGCGAGTGGCACAGGCTGGCGGCCCGGTACAAACCTCTGACTACTCGGTCGACGACACCCTGATGCACGACGACGGCGTCGACCGCGTGGTCGAAGCCGAGGGCGTGCGTGCCATTCTGGGTGCCCCGATGCGCTCGGGCGGCGAGATCATTGGCGCACTGCTTGTCGCGAACCGCTTCGTACAACCGTTCACCGCCGAGCAGGTGTACGTCACACAAACCCTTGCGAACCTGGCCGCGGTCGCCATCGACAACATGAACCGGGTCGCCGACCTGAAACAGATCGCCCAAGAACTGCGTGAGGCCGAGGCCGCAGCCCAACGCGAGCTCGCCACCGAGCGACGGGTGACCGGCGCCGACGAAGCCCTGATGGATGCAATCGCGGGCGGCGGCGGGCTCGGTGCACTGCGCGACGGCATGACCCGGGCCATCGGCCGAACCGTGCAACTGGTGGACCTGACCGTGCGATACGACATGCGCGCGGCCGCCGCTGAAATCGGTGATGCCGAGCGGCCGCTATTCGCACTCTCGGCCCGCACGGGTACCCCGCAAACGCACACCCGCGAAGACGGCAGTAGCCACGCCATCATGGCGGCCACGCGCAACGACGAACTCGTGGGCGCAGTGATGGTCGAGGGCGAGCTCTCACCCAGCGACGAGCAGGTGCTGCAGCGCTGCGCCCGGGTGCTGGGAGCATTTCTGAGCGCCCAAGACCGAGAGCGCGGCGACCTCGCCAGGCGCCGCCGCGAGCTCATCGATCAGGTGCTCGCCCCGGCCCCCAGCGGGCTCAGCTTCGCGGTCGTGACCCAGCTGACCGAACTCGGCATCGAAGCGGGCAAACCGTTTCGCATTCTGGTGGTCGACGGCTCAGAATCCACCCTGCGCGACTTCTCCCACCGCCTCGAAGTCGACTTCGGGCCGTCGCTGCTGCACGCCAAGCTGGGGGAGCAGATCGTCGGGGTTGTACCCGAGGCGGCATTCACCCGCATTCAACACGAGCTCGAAGAGCGGGGCGCTCGCCGCTGGGGCGCAATGCTTGTGGGGCACTCACCCAAACTGCACATGTTTGAGGTGGTGCCCGACGAATTTGCGCTCGTGGAACGGGTGCTCGAAGCTGCGCGGCGATCGAACTTCTCGCAGACACTCGTGTCGCTGAAAACGTACGGCGCCATCGGGGCGTTCCTGTCAAAGGTGACGCTCGAACCGACGCGGCTCGGGGTGACCGAGGTGATCGGTGCTGTGCTTGATTACGACCGCGATCACGGCACCGCCCTCGCAGAGACCGCGGCCGCTTTTTTGCACGCGGGGCACTCGGTTGCGCAGGCCGCCCTCGACCTGCGCGTGCACGAGAACACGGTGCGACAGCGGCTCGACCGCGTCGGCACACTGCTCGGCGACGGCTGGGCCTACGGCCAGCGCGGCCTCGACTGCCACATTATGCTCGCGGCCCATCGGTTGATCGGCCGGTGAGCTGACGGCTCACCGGCCCGGCGCGCAAGAAGCTCGTTAGCCGATCACGTCAAAGCGCTTGAGGCGCTTGCGGTCGGCCTTCGACGCCGAATTCTGCAGTGACAGCAGCTCGGCGTAAATGCCGCCCGAGGTCGCAAGCTCAGCGGGCGAACCCACCTCATCGATGCGACCACCCTTGAGCGTGATGATCCGATCGACCTCGGCGATCGTCGACAGCCGGTGCGCGATGATGAAGCTCGTGCGATCGTGCATCAGATCGTCAAGCCCCTGCTGCACGAGCCGCTCAGACTTCGTGTCGAGCGCGCTCGTGGCCTCGTCGAGCACCAAGATGGGGGCGTCCTTCAGCATGGCGCGGGCCACTGCGATGCGCTGCTTCTGGCCACCCGAGAGCTTCATGCCGCGCTCACCGATCAGGGTGTCATACCCGTCAGGAAGCTTGGCGACAAACTCTGCGACCGCGGCGCGACCCGCGACATCCTCAATCTGTGCGCGCGTTGCGTCGGGGCGACCGTACGCAATGTTCTCGGCGATCGTGCCCGAGAACAGTGACGGGTCTTGAAACACGACGCCAATGCCGCGGCGCAGCGAAGCCAAATCGGCCCCGGCGCCCGCCACCTCAATGTTGCCATTGTGGGTGCCGTAGAACCCGAGCAGCAGGCTGATGAGCGTCGACTTGCCGCCGCCAGACTCACCCACGAACGCAATGCGTTCGCCGCGGTGCGCATGGAACGTGATGTCCTCGAGCACCTTGGAATCATCGTCGTACCCAAAACTCACGCCCTTGAATGACACTGCGGGGCGCGGCCCGGCGGTGGGGGCTTGGGCTGGGGCGTGATCCGGATCAATGGGGAACGACCCCGACCCGCTCGCGGTCGCGGGGTCGAGATCCATCACCTCGAAGTACGAGCGCGAACCCGCCGCGGCGCGCTGGCCCATGTCGACCACCCAGCTCAGGTTCTGCACGGGCTGGCGGGCCATGGCCATCAGCTGGATCAGCATCACCATCTCGCCGGGGGTGAAGAAACCGGTCACGGTGCGCACAAAAATGATGATGTAGAGCGCGAAGAAAATGACATTCAGCACCGCGCGGCGCAGGCCATCCATCGTATGCCAGTGGCGCGATTGCGCGCTCGTCAGGCCGATCGTCTCATTGAAGTGGCCGTCGAACTTGTTCAGTTCGCTCTCTTCGCGGGCGAAGGATTTCACGACCCGCATCTGACCGATGACCTCGGCAAACCGGCCCGACGCCTCATCAACATGCACGTTCTTTGCATCTTCGATGCGCTGCCACTTGCGGCTCGTGAGCGCCGTGAGCCACAGGTACAGCGGGTACGCGATCGCAAGCAACACGGCGAGCGGCCAGTAATGCCAGGCACTGATCGTGAGCACCGCAATCGTGGTCATAATCATCGTCACGAACATGTTCGAGAACGACTTCATGAAGTTCGTGACCTCGGTGATCGAGCGGTTCAGGCGGGCCACAATGGTGCCGCTGAGCTCGCTATCGAAGTAACGCTGGGGCAGCGCGAGCAGCTGCTCGAAGTACCGGGTCGACAGGATCGTGCGCATGCGCGCGCTCATCACATCGCCCCAGTACCCACCCACGTTGCTCACAAAGGTCTCAACGAGGCTCGCCGCCAACAGCGCCAGCGCGAGCAACACGACCGTGCGAATGGCGCCCTCGGGCACTCCGGAGCCGTCGTTCACCGAGGCGACCGCGTCAACAACCACGTCGGTGGCGGCGCCGGTAATGAAGGGCACCGCGATGCCCGCGGCCGTGATGATCGCGGCGGCGACCATGATGCCGACGTAATAGGGGGTGAGCGAACGCGTGAATCGCAGAATACGCAGGAGCGTTGACAAGTCGGGGGCTACCTCTGTGAAGTGGGTGGGCGGTGGAGCCTGGGCAGTGGGTGGGTGCGTGGCACCTGTACCAACTACAACGCCTGGGTGGCCGGATCATTCCGGACGCCCAGGCGTTGAGTGAGTGCGTTACACCGCAGCTACCTAGAGTCTACGCGACCTTCGGCTGCTGCTGGGTGATGCAGTGAATACCACCACCGCGCGCGAACAGCGGGCGCGCATCGATGCCGATGACCTCGCGGCCGGGGTACACGTCGCGCAGCACGCCCAGGGCCTTGTCGTCTGCCGGATCACCGTAAGAACAGGCAAGCACCGCGCCGTTAATGACGACGTGGTTGATGTAGCTGTAGTCAACGAAACCCTCGTCGTCGCGCAGCGTCTCAGGGGCCGGGAGATCGATGATGTCGAATCCTGCCGAGTTGAGACTGCGGTACTCTTCGGCGACCTCACGGTTCGTCTTCGCGATCTCGTGATCGGGGTGAGACTGCGAATCTTGACGGTGCATCAGCAGCACGTCGGGCGTCGCGAAGGCAGCGAGAATATCGGAGTGGCCGCGCGTGCCAAAGGTGTCGTGGTCGCGGGTGAGGCCGCGGGGGAGCCAGAGGGCGCTCGTCGTGCCGATCGTGCGGGCGAGCTCCTTCTCAACGTTCGCCTTGGTGCGGCCGGGGTTGCGACCAGGATCGAGCTGCACCGTCTCGGTGAGTACGACGCGACCGGTGCCATCGACCTGGATGCCGCCGCCCTCGTTCACCATCTTTGAATCAATGAGTTCGGCGCCGGCGGCCTCGGCCACGATCTTGCCGATGTGCTCGTCCTTATCCCAGCTGGCCCAATCCTGGGCGCCCCAACCGTTGAACACAAAGTTCACGGCGCCGAGTTTGCCGTTCTCGTCAAGCACGAAGCTCGGGCCGATGTCGCGCATCCAAGCGTCGTTCAGGGGTGCGACGAGGCGATCAATCTGCTTCGACAGAAACTGCGAGGCGATGGCTTCGTCACCCGGGTTGACGACCACTGTGACGTGCTCGTGCTCGCTCGCGGCGTTGGCGACGGCGGCCCAGGTGGTGCGGGCTTCGAGGACCTCGGCTTCGGTGTCACCCAGGGTGTAGCCGCTGGTGGGCCAGGCGAGCCACAGGCGTTCTTGCTCGTGACCCTCGATGGGCATGCGCCACGTCGTCATGTTGCTCCTCGAAATCATTGCCTGGCGGGGTGAGAGATGCAGGCGGTACAAGTTGAAATTATTTTCAGTCTACATTGTGTGGGCGAAATTGGCAGGGGGTTTCTGGGGAATTTTTGGGAGGTGGGTGTCTGCTCGCGAAGCTGAAGCGAGCGTGCTTCGTGGAACTGCTTCGATGGGGCGGGTTTTGACGAGTGTCCCCCAGATTCTCCGCAAAATTGCAGGACAATCGTCAACTTGCGCCCCCTTGATGATGTGCAAACTGCTGATCAGTGATCTGTTCATCGGCCTGGTCAGGGCGACCGCCACTGCGACCGCCAAGGCCCTCGCCGAAGCACTCACCCGGGCAGCCCAGGCTCTTAACGAAGCACACCGCAACACCACGATCGAACCACGCGATATTTAAGCCGCACGTCAGCGCCGCCGAGGACCGAGGGACAAGTCGCTGTCATGGTGTGGCCCGAAACGTGTTTGGGGTGCGAACCCAGGAGAACGGGGTTTCGGAGTGGGGCGATGTCGAAGTCGATAGAAATTTAACATTCATGAATGCATGAAATAAATGTTTCAAGTAGATTACAAAAACAAAAACTCTTTAAGTTACTTGCCTAATTAAACATCTAGATCTAGATTGTAAGCATCCATCTTCATTGATTGATGGAATCCGCTAGCGGACGTACAAGGGAGTACCAAGCGACCATGACACACCAAGATACTGTCGTCGAGCACGACGAAGACGCGGCACACCTCGCGTCTCTCGGCTATACGTACGACACCACGTTTAAACGTGAGATGAGCTTTTGGGGCAACGTCTCACTCGGGTTTACCTACCTTTCACCCATCGCCGGCGTCTACTCGATGTTCGCGATCTCCCTCGCCGAGGCCGGTCCGCCCATGGCTTGGGCCCTCATCATCGCGCTTGTTGGGCAGTTCTTGGTGGCGTTGGTCTTTGGCGAAGTAGTCTCCAACTATCCCGTGACCGGCGGAGTGTACCCGTGGTCACGCCGTCTTTGGGGGCGCAAGTGGGCGTGGATGAATGGCTGGATCTACGTTGTAGCGCTTGTCGGCACCATTGCTGCTGTCGCGTACGGGGCCGCCCCGTTTATCGCTTCAGTGTTCGGCGGCACGCTCGACGCCGGGGCTACCGTTCTCATCGCGCTCGGTACCCTGGTGATCGCCACGCTGCTGAACTTCTCTGGCACTAAGGTACTGAGCCTCGCGGCTACCGTCGGTCTCATCGCTGAGATGATCGGCGCCGTCGTGATCGGCGGCTACCTGCTGATCTTCAACCGCCACCACGACTTCTCCGTGCTGTTCGACAACCAGGGCATCGGTAACGACGCCCCCGGTGGCTACCTGGGCGCGTTCGCAGCTGCCGCTCTCATCGGCATGTTTGCTTACTACGGGTTTGAAGCCAACGGCGACGTCGCTGAAGAGATCAAGAACCCCAGTGCTCGGGTACCGAAGGCCATGCGCCTGACGATGTACATCGGCGGTTTTGCTGCCAACCTGCTGGCCTTCTCCCTGGTGCTTGCCGTTCCCGATTTCCAAGCCGTTGCCAGCGGTGAAGTGGTCGACCCGATCGGCGATATTCTTCACAATGCGTTCGGCCCGATCTTCCCCGTAGTGATGTTTGTTATCGTCATCGCCTTCCTCTCTTGCATCACGAGTCTTCAAGCAGCCGCAAGCCGCTTGATCTACTCAATGGGCCGTGACGGCTTCCTCCCCGGATCGAAGTTTCTCGCCGAGTTCAACGAAAAGCGCCACGTTCCCAACAACGCTCTCCTCATTGCTGCCTTTTTCCCGGCTGCAGTAGTGGTGCTATCTCTGCTCCTTGAAGATGCGCTTACTGCCATGGTTGGGTTTGGCACGGTCGGAATTTACATGGGCTTCCAGATGGTGGTACTTGCCGCTCTTCGCGCACGCATTCTTGGCTGGAAGCCAGCAGGTAAGTTCAAACTGGGCGCCTGGGCCTACCCGGTCAACATCATGGCTCTGATCTGGGGCCTTGCGGCTATCGGGAATATTCTTTGGCCGCGCCCCACTGGTGGTGGCTGGGCCGAGGACTATCTGCTGATCATGACCACCGTCGGTGTGATCGGCGTGGGCTGGATCTACATGCTCGTCTCCAAGGCCTACACGCGAGGCGACGCTCCGTCGGCTGATGCCAGCGGTCCGATTAAGACCGTCGTTCGCTAAAGAAGATCTATACGGCGCAGCTTCGCCCCCGTCTCAACCGAGATGGGGGCGAAGCTGCGCCCCACCTCTTGAAAAACCACGCCTGCGCACAAGCCAGGCCTTCCGCTTGAAAGGACGTACCGATGACTGACCTGGTGGTCGATGCTGCACCATTTCTCTCTCACGCCGACGAAAACCCGAACGGGCCACTCATCCCGATGGTGGTTTCGTTGACCTTCCCCGGGATGAACCAGTCTGCGCACGATCTTCAAGACGAGTTCACCCGCATCGCCTTTGACGCGGTTCGCGCAGCAGGCGGGCGCCCTCGGCTGGTCGATGCAGCTGGCCCGGCGCTACAGCCTGCGGCTGGCGTGTTCGAAGACGCCGCGGCAATCGTCATTTTGGGTGGCGGAGATGTCGACGGCGCCTGCTACGGCTACGACGGCCCAGCTCCCGCCAACGAGTACGGTGTGGACCGTCGTGCCGACGACTATTGCATCAACCTGATCCAAGATGCGGTCTCACGTGACTTGCCCACACTCGCGATTTGTCGCGGCTCGCAGCTGCTCAATGTCGCTTTCGGGGGCACGCTGATTCCTGACATCGCCGAGTGGCCGATGCATCGCGGCACCGGATCGCCCTTGTTTGTCGACGAAGACGTAATCCTCGAGGAAGATTCAAAGATCGCTCGCATCATGGGGCGTACAGCAGTCACGGTGCGCAACGGGCATCATCAGGCGGTCGCCGATGTCGCGCCTGCCTTGCGGGCCACCGCGCACGCTCACGACGGTATTGTCGAAGGCACCGAACATCGGGATGCCAGCTGGGTAGTAGGAATCCAGTGGCACCCCGAAGAGCCCGAAGCAAACCTTGCAGACCGCGCCAGTATCTTCTCCGCGCTTGTTGAACAGGCCTCCAAGGCCTAACTCAGTCGAAGTTGCGGTGATAAGCCGCACAAACACTTCAGCTCCCGGTTACCAGTAACAGGGAGCTGAAGTGTTGAAGCGGTGTAGTTATACAGCGGCCGAAGCTGCCTCGAGTACTCCGTCGATCCATTCGATTGCGACATCGCTGCCCAGGTCCCATGATGAAGCGTCGTGGCGACCATAGTCACCCACGCGTACGCCGCCCTGAGCCGTGAAACGGCGGTCAATGTGCTCGCTGCCCTGGCTGTAGGTCTCCTCGTAGAACGTGTCGCCGAGCCCAAACATGGCGTACTGCAGGCCAGTGAGATCAGGCAGTGCAGCGTCGAATGCCTCAACAAACGGGATGGCGGTGTTCGGGAGGTCACCCTCGCCGTGAGTGGAGCAGACCACAATGGTGAATCGCTCGGCGGTGAGCGATGCGGGGTCAAAATTCTGCAGGTCGTGCACTTCCACGTCATCGTGGCCAGCACGTAGCTTCTCGCCGAGATCTTCTGCGATGAGCTCGGAGTTGCCGGATTCGGTGCCGTAGAGAACAGTGAACTTCATGGCTGAGGTCCTTTCGTGTGGGGTCATGCTCGTGTGGTGGTGGCCGTACCGCGAGCGATCGCGGCCATATGATGATGATCTGAAAGTTTGCGTCGCACGCGCCCGGCGGGAGCATTCTCACGCTCATGGGCATCGAGAACGAGCCAATCGGTGTAGTCGACAGCTTGGGCCTGAACCGAAGTGGATAGGCCAGAGAAACCGTGCTTGGTAGTCGAAGGCACGATGGAACCGGCACTCAAATCTGTGGCAAGTTCTTCGGCGACGGACTTGGCGCAGGCACGATTCTCGGGAATTGCTCCGTGCGGGCCTCGCTTGGCCCACCCCGTGCGGTACAGACCAGGTTCGACGCGGCCGGATTCGCTGCTGGACGCAATCGCGTGCAGTAGCGGCGCGGGGTGATCCGCGGCGTCAAAACCGATTGCAGTGATGACGGAAGTGGCTGGCACCGTGACTGAGCCGTGGGCTGAAGATAGCTCAATTCCCGTAACCTGTGCGGCGTTATCCGCGGCACTGATGATGCGCTGCGGAGTCGCACCGAAGCGCAAGGTTACGCGGGGGCCCGGCTGCGTGCCCCGCGCGTCAGATACGAGATCTGTCAACGCGGCGACGCGAGCGGCCGCCGTGCGGTCGAGCTCGAGGTTCGTGTCGGGGGCGATTGCGTCGGCGGAAATGTAGGTCGCCCGTGCGAGCGCCGCCAGCTCCTTCCACATTTGCGGATCGCCTTTTGATCCTGCGGCATCTGATCGACTGACGAGCGTAATGTGCTCGGGTGGGGCCGTGAGATACGGTTGCAGCGCGGAGTCTGCAACGTCGCTGGCCTCGTAATCGTCTGCGCCCTTGACGAGGAAACGCAGTAGATCCAGCGCCACGTTACCGGCGCCCACGATAACGATATCGGTGCCCAGTGCGGGGAGGGTTGCCTGCTCATCGGGGTGCGCGTTGAGCGTGCGGGTAATGGTGCCGGCGCCGATGACTCCGGGAAGATTTGCGCCGGGGATCCCTAAAGTGCGGTCGGCGCTAAGGCCTGTTGCGATGACCACCGCGTCAAAGTTGGCGCGCAGATCTTCGAGGGTGAGATCGCGCCCCACCTCGATATTGCCTGCAAATCGGACTGCTTCTGACTGAAACAACCGCTCGAACTGGCGCGTAATGGCCTTCGTGTGCTGGTGGTCGGCAGCGACACCGTAGCGAATCAACCCGAAAGGTGACACTAGCCGGTCGAACAGCGTCACGGTGCTTTCAGGAACCGACCGCAACAACGACTGCGCAAAATAGCAGCCAGCCGGGCCGCTCCCAACAATGGCGACATGGGGGGTCGGGGTAGTTGACATCTCTCACAGCTCCTTTGCGTGAAATCCGGGTGCACCGTCGCGCCACGGTTTGATGAGATTAGCTCCAGTGTAACCGTAAAGATTCTACTTGTGAATGATTTATTCTTGTTTGTCCTCAATGAATCTGCAAGTTTGTTTTGGGTACTTGCGAAATAAAACATTCACGGATAGTTTATTTGCTAACGGGCCGCTCGATGGATGAGCGGATACGAGTTCGACAAGGGAGTACGAATGACCGCACAGACGACGCAAGACGCAGCGCCGTACCTCGATATCGCGTCGCCTGAGTTCGCGATGAACTCAGAAGCGGTGCGCGAGGCTCGCGAGCGCAGCTGGTACGCAAAGACCAATTACGGTTATGGCGTGCTGCGCTACAAGGAAGTCACTGAGCTGCTGAAGCACCCCAGTCTGAACCAGGGCAGCGCAAAGTGGCCCGACCACCATGGTGTGCACTCAGGCGTGTTTCACGAATGGTGGGCCAAGAACCTGCTCGTGCTCGAGGGGGAAGAACATCACCGCATTCGTCGACTACTGAACCCGGCTTTCTCACCGACGGTCGCCCGCCGCTTGGTGCCAGAGTTTGAAACTGTTGCTCAGGAACTCATCGACCAGATGAAGCAGAAGCTTGACGCGGGAGAGCAGATCGAATTCGTTGCAGACTTTGCTGAGCCTTTCGCCACTCGCGCGCTGTGCGCCATGATGGGGTTGCCTCACGAGCACTGGGAGTTCATTGCCTCTCGCGCGAACACGGTAGGTCTGGCGCTGAGCGTTTCGGTTAAGGACGATATCGAGCAGGTGGATGAGGCCGTACAGGAACTGTATGACTTCGTCGCGAAGCTCATCACCGAGCGTCGCGAGACCCCGGGCGACGATGTTATTTCGCGCCTCGTGCAGTTCTCAGAATCAGGCGACAAACTCAGCGATGCCGAGCTGCGCAACGCTATTGTGCTGATGCTGTTCGGCGGTATGGATACGACACGTAACCAGCTCGGGCTCATCCTGCAAACCTTCATGCGCAACCCTGATCAGTGGGAGCTGCTGGCTTCTGACACGGCAAAGTACACGAAGCCGGCGCTTGAAGAGGGGCTGCGCGTCAACCCCACCACGCGCTGGGTTACCCGCGAAGCCAACGAAGACTTCGAGTTCAACGGACTCGCTATCGAGAAGGGAACCACGGTGCACCTCTTCACGATGTCGAGCGGCACCGACCCGGCGGCCTTCCCCGACCCCGACATCAACATTGATGCCGACAGCCGGCTGCAGCACCACACCTTTGGTGGCGGCGTGCACCACTGCCTCGGCCACTACATCGCTCGTGCAGACATGAGCGTGGCAATCCCGATGCTTGCCGAGAACTTCACCAACATCACCTGCCCCGGCGGCGATGAATGGCTGCCTGACTCGGGTAACCACGGCCCGATCCGGTTGCCGCTCACTCTTACCGTGCGCTAGCGCCTAGGGATCTTGGTCCGCAAAGCCGCAGGCCAAGATCCCACTTCGAATTACAGCAGTACCTTCCAACGATGAAAGGAACACCATGCCGAACCTCATTGCAGACAGCCTGCCCAATCTTGAGATTCCTGATTATCTGACCGAGCAGTCGGACTACGCCACCGGCGGCCGTTTTGGCGCTGCATTGCGCGAGATTCTTGCCGATACCACCGCATTTGCCCGCCACCAGGAAGCCAACCTCCAGCCCGAGGTTGTTGAAGCGATGGGCAAGAAGATCCGTGATAACGGCGTAAAGTACATTTACTTCATGCTGCCGACCCTGGGCGCTCGCACCGTGGCTAAGGTGGTGCCTGCAGAGCACTACGAACGCATGCTGCGCAAGGGCATTGCCTTTCACCGCACCGCTCTCACCGACCTGCAGACGAGCCGCGAGGGCGAGCTCATCGGCGGCGGCGTAGACGCCCACGAATTCTGGGGTCTGCCCGACCCCGAGACCTTCCAGGTGCTGCCGTGGGACACCGAAGTCGGCCGTGTATTCTGCACCGCGTACGACCCGCCTCACCTGGGCAAAGATGGCGGCCGCATGATTCCGCTTGATACTCGTGCACTGTTCAAGGCAGCCCATAAGGGCTTCACTGAGCGCACCGGGCTCGAGCTCCGTTCGGGCCTTGAGCCCGAGATGACCTGGACCGGCCCCGGCATCGAAGCAATCTCGAAGGAAGATCAGAGCCCCGCATACCAGGTCGAGAACCTTGAGAAGATGCGCCCGGTGTACAAGAAGCTGTACGCCTACGCACAGGCCCTCGACTTCGACATGATCCAGGGCGACTACGAAGACGCCGGCCAGATCGAGTTGAACTGGGAGTACGACCGCGCCGATCTCACGGCCGAGCGTATGACTACCTACCGTCAGATTTGTAAGCAGGTTGCACGCGAGCTGGGGCTGCAGGCCAGCTTCATGCCCAAGCCGTACAACGGCAAGATGGGCAACGGCTGCCACCACAACCTGAGCCTGTGGCGCGTGAGTGACGGCGTCAACGTGGTCGAGGACGGCCGCGTCGAACTGCACGCGACCGACACCGCACGCCACGCTATCGCCGGCATGCTGCTGCACACCCCGGGCTCAATGGTGGTGATGGCCTCGACCGTCAACTCCTACAAGCGCTTCTGGGATGCCGGCCAGTTCGCGCCCTCAGGTGCTGACTGGGGCCTCGATACTCGAGGCGTTGCCATCCGGATCTCAGCCAACGGGCGCATGGAATACCGTCTGCCCGACGCGAGCGTCAACCCGTACCTGTCGCACCTGTTCTTGCTCGCTGCCATCGAGCACGGGCTCGAAGCACAGCTCGATCCGGGCGATCCGGGACAGCCGAGCGCTCTGCTCGATAACGTCGTTGTGCCCAACACCCTGGGCACCGCGATCGAAGCTTTTGAGCAAGATGAATACCTCATGGGGGCGATCCCCGAAGAGCTGAGCCGCATCTATGTGCAGCTGAAGCGCGACGAATGGGCACGCTACTGCGGCCAAATCACGCAGTGGGAGTTTGATCAGTACTGGGAGGCAATTCCGTGAGCACCGAAACAACCGTTCAGACCATTCGCCTGGCGTGCATCGATTCAGAGGCGCTGCCGCTGTTTGCGAAGAGCGTCGATGGGAAGACCCGTGAAGGGTACGAACCCGAAGCTGCAGCGCTCGTCTTCGGGCGCCTCGGCGCCATCATCGAGTGGGTCATGGTTCCTTGGGAAGACATGATCCCCACCGTGCGCAGCGGTGATGCCGACGCCGTGTGGTGCGGCCAAGGCATGACCGAGGAGCGCGCGTCGCTCGTCGACTTCACGACGCCCTACGCGGTGTTCAACGAGTCATTGATCGTGCGCGCCGCTGATCCGGCGCGTTCAGTTGAGCAGCTCGCCGGGTACCGCATCGGTGCGATCACGAACTCGACGAATATGAAGCTGGCCGAGACGTTCCCCGACGTTGAGCTCGTGAGCTTCGGCGCAAGCGATGACGTGTTTGGCGACATGATTGAAGCCACACGGTCGGGCGCGATCGACGGATTCGTAGACGACGATGTCGTCATGATTCCGCTCGCCGATGAAGACCCCGACTTCGCGTTGGCGTTCAACGTGATGACGGGAAATCGCTGGGGGATCGGTGTCGCTCCTGGCAATGATGAACTGCGTGCAGCCATCAACGGTGCACTGCAGGAGGTCATTGCAGACGGCTCGCTCGAGGCCGTATGGACCAAGTGGATGCCGCTGCTGCCGTTTCCGCTGCAGGCCGCATAATGCACGAATCAGGATTGGCCCCGCGCATCGGGGTCACGGGAATGCTGTCGAACCAGATCCACGGTTTGCGGTTCGAGGGGAGCGCAGTCGCGGCTGCCGTGCTGCGCTCCGTCGTGCAGGCGGGCGGTGAGCCCCTCACGCTATTTGCTGAGGGGGCATCGCCCGCCGAGGCCCGGCTTCGAGGGCTCGACGGGCTCCTCGTACCGGGCGGGTACGACATTGATCCGGCACGCTATGGGCAGGAAGCTGACCCGAGCACCTGCCCGGCAGACTTCGCCGTACAAGATCAGTTTGAGGCCGACATGATCGCCGCCGCGATCAAGCTCGGCATTCCGGTACTCGCGATCTGCCGCGGGTTTCAGCTTCTGAACGTGGAGCACGGCGGCACGATGGTGCAGGATCTCGCCGCAGATAGTGTGCACCGCAACTCGGTGCACGAGGTTCTGCTTGAGCCCGAATCGGCGTTGGCCGAAGCGGTCGGTACGACAACCCTGCCAGTGTCTTCATACCACCACCAGGCCGTTGACCAGATTGGGGAGGGCTTACGGGTTGTGGGCCGCGCCCCCGACGGCATCGTCGAGGCGCTCGAACACGACACTGCAGAGCTCATCGCGGTGCAGTGGCATCCCGAAGACACTGCAGCAACAGAGCCGCAGCAGCATGCGATTTTCACCTGGTTTATTGAGCGGGCGCGCGTCTTTGGCGGAGCAACGGTATGAGTGGCGCGCGTGTGCTGGTGGTCGAACACCAGGGCAACGCCGGGGTTGGGTTGGCGGGTCAACGGCTCGCCAACCTCGGCCTCGAGCTGCACACAGTCGGCCCGGCAACGGGGCGGCCAGTGCCCGAGTCTCTCGACGGATTCGACGCGCTCGTGGTGCTCGGTGGCTCGATGGGCCCGACCGAGGATGAAGCCGCACCCTGGCTGCCGGCCACCCGCTCGCTCCTGCAACAGAGCGTTGAGCAGGAGCTACCGACCCTGGGCATTTGTTTAGGTGCACAGTTGCTGGCCACCGCGACGGGCGGCCGCGTGCGCGAGATGCCCGCGGGACCCGAAGTCGGACTGAACGATGTAGCCTTTCACCGAGACATCTCTGCAGATCCAGTCTTTGGGGATCTCGCGGGTGCAACGGTGGCCGCTGTGCAGTGGCACTGGCTCGAGGCAGAAACGCTACCGGCCGATACGCAGCTTCTCGCTTCAAGCCCGGCCTGCGCCAACCAAGCATTTCGGGTGGGTACACGGGCCTGGGGCGTGCAGTTTCACCCAGAAGCGCTCACTCAAACAGCGCGAGGCTGGGCTGATGAGGATCATCAGAATCTCACGAAGCTAGGGCTCGACGACGACGCACTGGTCGGCGCGATTCAAGATGCGTCACCCGAACTCACCCGCATTTGGGGCGCAGTAGCCGACCGCTTCGCTGCGGTGGTTACTGAGTCTGTAGCTCGAGAAACCGAAGGTCCCGGATCCGGATCCTAGAGCGACGCTTCGCCGGGAAGCGCGTACAACAGCTGCAGGCCCATGGCCTGGGGGCTGAGCGCTTCCCTGGCGTAGCCGGGGAGCGAATCCGGCACATAATCGCCGGGCAGGAATTGGGCACTCGTGCCAAACAACACGTTTCCGTGGTGGCTGAGGAGCACAAGCTCTTGTTCGCGCTGCTGGAGCAACGGGAGTAACGCCCTCTCGAGGTCTTCTAGCTGAATATCATTGCCGACCGCGCCTAAGCGGTTGCCATTAACCACCGCCGGTACGGTGAGCGTCAACACGTACGACTCCACACCGAGGTAGTCGATGTATGGGCCCACGAGTGCAGATTCGCCCTGTTCGAACGAGCGCACAAACCATTCGTGTTGCTCGTAATCGTAGTACCGGTCAGCGCCAGGAACGACGCCGAATGAGTACCGAGCGAAGCGGGCGTCGTCTTCGCGCACCCACCACTCCAGGTGACCGTTCTCCGTGCCCAGCGCTGAATGCGCAAAGATCAGGCCGCAACCATCGATGTGTTCATTGTTCAGCAGGAACTGGGCCGCAACTGTCTTGAGGCGTCGCCTTGCTGACTCGCTGAGGTCAAGGATCCCGTTGTCATCAAGGTGCATCTTGGCAAGCATTTCAACGGCGAGCGCGTCGATGGCGAGCAAACGCTCGGCGAACCAGGTCTCGAGCCGCTCACGAACGGCCGGCAACGTGATGAGATCGGTCATGCGGTCAGCTCCTGTTCCGACTCGTTCGCGGCGAGGGAATGAGCTCGATTCAACGCGAGTTTGCCCGCGATAATGAGGCGCATATTGTCGTGTACGTGTTTGACTGCGAGCCGCTGAGCTTCTTCAGCCTGACGCTGCTCAATCACGAGCGCGAGGGCCACATGCTCAGAAAACGCGTTCTGTACTGAGGCCCGACAAATATCTTCACACCACAAAAACGGTGCGAGTTCTGACTGCAAACGTCGTTCGGACGCGAGCAGGCGGGGGGACTGGCTTAGCACGGCCACCTCGAAGTGAAACCGGCTGTCTGCCATTGCACGGTCCCGCACACTGCGGGCCTCACGTGCCTGAAACGCAAACTCCGCGAGGCGGGTGCGCATTTGTGGGGGAGTGCGTTCAGCAGCAAGCCGTGCAGCCATGCCAGACACGGCGGCTTGCTCATCAAAAAAGTCCCGGAGTGCGACGAGGCTGGTATTGCGGAGGGATTCCGTCAGCATGTCGGACGTGGGAAATGGGGCCTCAACGATGAACGTGCCACCGTTGCGACCCCGTCGGGTTTCAACCACTCCTTGCGCGCGCAGCGTTGCAAGGGCCTTGCGTAGCGTGGCCACCGCAACACCGAACTGGCTCGCCAGTTCGGCTTCGGTGGGCAGCCGTTCACCCACAGTCAACATGCCAAGCGAGATCGCCGAAACGATGCGCCGGGCGATTCCGCTGACCTGAGGGCCAGCGGAATCGACCTCGCTAGGAACGTGGCTGCCTAACGGCTGCTGCTGCACTACGCTTCGTCTCGAACTACTCGTCGAACTTCAGTGCCCGCGCGATGAGCGCTTCCTGCTCAACCGCGTGCACCTTTGCCGAACCCGTTGAAGGCGCAGCCGATGCCGTACGCGAGACCACTGAGATGCGGTCGTTCGCAAGGTGCTTCGACAGTTCGAGCGAGATGAAGGGCCAAGCGCCCTGGTTCTCAGGCTCGTCCTGCACCCACACCAGGCTGGCGCCCGGGTACTGAGCCAGCACGCGACCCAGCTGCGGGGCGGGAACCGGGTAGTACTGCTCGATGCGCACGATAGCGATGCGAGGATCGGGGTTCTTGTCGAGTACCGCACGCAGGTCGTAGTAGACCTTGCCCGAAACGAGGAGTACTCGCTGCACTGCCGACGCATCCGTGATCTTGACATCGTCGATCACCGGCTCGAACGCGCCATTCGTGAAGTCCTCCACCGGCGACGATGCTCCGCGCAAACGCAGCATAGACTTCGGGGTGAACACGACGAGCGGCTTGCGCGGCCGTGCATACGCCTGGCGTCGCAGCAGGTGGAAGTAGCTCGCCGGAGTCGAGGGTTGCGCCACCGTCATGTTGCCTTCAGCACACAGCTGCAGGTAACGCTCGATGCGCGCCGACGAGTGGTCAGGGCCCTGGCCCTCGTAGCCATGCGGCAGCAACATCACGACCGATGACTGCTGGCCCCACTTCTGCTCAGCCGCTGCGATGTACTCGTCGATAACGGCCTGCGCCGTGTTTGCAAAGTCGCCGAACTGTGCCTCCCACAGCACGAGTGCGTCCTCGCGCTGCAGCGAGTAACCGTACTCGTAAGCGAGCGCCGCGTACTCCGACAGCAATGAGTCGTAGATCCAGAATCGTGACTGCTCCTCCGAGAGGTTGAGCAGCGGGATCCACTCCTGGCCATTGGCACGGTCGTGGAACACAGCGTGACGCTGCGCGAACGTGCCTCGCCGTGCATCCTGACCCGCGAAGCGCACCGCGGTGCCCTCCATGAGCAGTGAACCGAGCGCCAGCAGCTCGCCGAAGCCCCAGTCGATACCGCCCTCGCGGCTCATCAATACACGCTTGTCGAGCAGCTGCTGCAGCTTGCGGTGCACCGTGAAGCCCTCGGGCTTGTTGCCGTGTGCATCGCCGATGCGCTCAACAACGCTGCGATCCACAGCGGTCTCGAGCGGCGCGGGGGCTGCCTCGGTGCCGCTGTTAGCAGCTGCGATTCCTGAGGTGTCGATGATCGGAATGGAGCCGGTCTGCGCTGCGTGGGTCTCCTGGAACGCCCGCTCGAGGCGATCCTGGAAGTCCTGCTTCGACTTCTCGTACTCTTCTTCGGTGAGGTCACCGCGACCCACGAGTGCGCTCGTGTAGAGGCGCCTCGTTGACCGCTTTGCCTCAATGAGGTCGGTCATGAGGGGCTGCGTCATCGAGGGGTCATCGCCCTCGTTGTGGCCGCGTCGGCGGTAGCAAATCAGGTCAACGATAACGTCAACGTGGAACCGCTGGCGGAACTCGTAGGCGAGCTTTGCCACGCGCACGACCGACTCGGGGTCGTCACCGTTCACGTGGAAGATCGGCGCCTGAACAACCTTGCCCACGTCAGACGAGTAAATCGCCGAGCGTGAGTCAGATGGCAGCGTGGTGAAGCCGACCTGGTTGTTGATGATGATATGGATCGTGCCGCCAGTGCGGTAACCGCGCAGCTGCGACATCTGCATCGTCTCGTACACGATGCCCTGGCCGGCCATAGCGGCATCGCCGTGGATGAGAATCGGCAGCGTCGTGAACGAGCCAATCGGCTTCAAGTCCTGCTTCGCGCGCACAATGCCCTCGAGCACGCCGTTGACGGTCTCGAGGTGCGAGGGGTTCGCGGCCAGGTGGATCGGTACCTGAGTGCCGTTGGGTGCGGTGAATACCCCTGAGGTTCCGAGGTGGTACTTCACGTCGCCCGAGCCCTTGTTGGCGGTCTGCGTGCCCTCGAACTCACGGAAGATCTGGCCGTAGGTCTTACCAGCGATGTTCGAGAGGACGTTCAGGCGGCCACGGTGGGCCATGCCCATATCGACGCTGTCGACGCCATCTTCTGCGGCATCGATGAGCATGGCATCGAGCAGCGCGATGACTGACTCGCCACCCTCGAGGCTAAAGCGCTTCTGGCCGACATACTTCGTCTGCAGGAACGTCTCGAATGCCTCGGCCTCGTTGAGCTTGCTCAGAATGCGCATCTGCTCATCGCGGTCGGGCTTGGCGTACGGCACCTCGAGCTGGGTGCGCAACCACAGGCGCTGCGCCGGATCTTGGATGTGCATGTACTCGATGCCGATCTTGCGGCAGTACGAGTCACGAAGCACGCCGAGGATGTCGCGCAGCAGCATGGTGCGCTTGCCGCCGATGCCACCGGTCACGAACTCGCGGTCAAGATCCCAGAACGTTAGGCCGTGCGACTCGATCTCAAGGTCGGGGTGCGTGCGCTGCACGTACTCGAGCGGATCGGTGTCGGCCATGAGGTGACCGCGCACGCGGAACGAGTTGATGAGCTCCTGCACGCGCGCCGACTTATCGACGGCGCCCGAGATATCCACGTGGATATCTGAAGCCCACTGCACGGGCTTGTAGGGGATACGCAGAGCCGCGAAGATCTCTTCGTAGAAGTTGTGCCCGCCGATGAGGCGCTGGTGCACGAGCTTCAAGAACTCGCCTGATCCGGCGCCCTGAATGACGCGGTGGTCATAGGTGCTTGTGAGCGTGATCGTCTTTGAGATACCGAGATCGGTGAGGATCTCGGGTGAAGCGCCCTGGAATTCGGCGGGGTACTCAAGCGCGCCTGCGCCGATGATGCAACCCTGGCCCTGCATCAAACGAGGCACAGAGTGCACCGTGCCAATGCCGCCGGGGTTCGTGAGCGAAACCGTTGCTCCTGAGAAATCTGCGGCCGCGAGCTTGTTGCCGCGTGCCCGCTTCACGAGATCTTCGTAGGCGGCGAGGAACTCGTTGAAATCGAGTGTGTCTGACTTGCGAATCGCGGGCACGAGCAGCGCACGCGTGCCGTCAGGCTTGGGCATATCGATCGCGATACCCAGACCCACGTGTGCGGGGGCCACTACCGAGGGCTTGCCGTCAACCTCGGTGTAGGCAACGTTCTGGCTGGGGAAGTCCTTGAGCGACTGGATGAGAGCCCAGCCGATGAGGTGAGTGAACGACACCTTGCCGCCGCGGCTGCGGCGCAGGTGGTTATTGATGACAATGCGGTTGTCGATCATCAGCTTCGCGGGGATGGTGCGCACGCTCGTGGCGGTCGGAACCTGGATGCTCTGATCCATATTCTTGGCCAGGGTGCGTGCCATGCCCTTGAGCGGGGTGACAACGTCTTGCGTCTCGGTCTCGGGTGCCGCTGCAGTGCGACTCGCGTCTTTCGCGCGCGGCGCGTCAGCAGGGATCGGGGCCACTCGAGGAGCGGCATTTGTCGTGCGTGCCGGCTGCGCGGGGGTAGTGATGGGTGCAGTTGCAGGTGACGACGATGTAACCGGCCCCGTTCCCGACGGGGGTGCTTGGCCACCGCTCTGAGCCATCGCAAGGGATGCGCCATATCTCTCAAGTACCGGCCACCATGACTGGTCAACCGAGTTCTTGTCGACCTGGAATAGCTTCCACATGTCGTCAACCAACCACGCATTTGCGCCGAAATCTCCTGCGGGACCAGCTTCTGCGTTGGTCTCCGTGCGCTCCGCCAAAGCGACGTCCTCTCATTTTGTGAATCTCAACAGCAAAATGTAACCCCGGGTCTCGGCGTCACAGCCGTACATATCAAGCCTACGCCTTTTTAGCTTCGCGTGAAGCGAAACGCACGGCTGTTTTTCCAGTCTGAACTGATAGTCTGATGAGCGCTATGGACTCAGACCCACGAAGACCCTCAGACCCTCCGAGTACCTGCCGCGCATTGACGCGGCTCATCATGATTAAGGGAGTGGTCGCGTGAGCGACTGGGTACTCCTTGTAATAGGTATTGTGCTTACGGCAGGAACCGGCATCTTTGTTGCCGCAGAGTTCTCGCTGGTTGCGCTCGATCGACAAGATCTTGAGCGCCGAAGAGCAGGCGGTGAGCGTGGCCTTGACGGAGTGATCCGGGGCCTGTCTCGTACCTCCACCCATCTGTCGAGCGCGCAGCTTGGCATTACCCTCACGACGTTGCTCGCGGGCTATACTCTCGAACCAGCACTCAGCGCCTATCTCGATGCGCCGCTGGGTGCCCTGGGCGTTCCGGCCGAATTGCGACGCACGATTAGTGCGCCGATTGCGGTAGTGATTGCCACGGTATTCTCGATGATCGCGGGCGAACTCGTGCCCAAGAATTTTGCGTTGGCGAAGCCGCTCACCACTGCGCGCTTCGTGATGCCGGCACAGGCAGCCTTCACCTCGACCTTTAAACCCGCGGTGAATCTGCTCAATGGCAGCGCCAACGGAATTTTGCGCGGCATCGGCATCGAGCCCAAAGAAGAGATCTCGGGTGCTCGGTCGGCCGAAGAGCTTTCCTCCCTCGTGCGCCACTCGGCGAGCGCGGGTCTACTCGAGGCTGATACCGCCACACTGTTGGGGCGCACCCTGCGATTTGCCGAGCTGACCGCGGGCGATGTAATGACTCCGCGACTCAAGGTCGAGAGCCTGCACCGGCTCGAGACTGCACAAGACGTGCTCGAACTGTCTGGCCGCTCGGGCTTCTCACGTTTCCCCGTCATCGACGAAGACCGTGACGACGTCGTCGGCGTGGTGCACGTCAAACAAGCGGTGAGCGTGCCGCGTGCCAAACGCGTTGACGTACCGGTTGCCGCTCTCGCCGAAGAAGCGGTGCGCGTACCCGAGACGATCAGGCTCGATCAATTGCTTGAAGACCTGCGAGGCAACGGATTCCAGTTGGCAATTGTGGTCGATGAATACGGTGGCACCGCGGGCATCGTGACCCTCGAAGATCTGGTTGAAGAGATCGTGGGCGAGGTGTCAGATGAGCACGATCGCGCGGCCGCGGGTGTCGTCGGCACGGCCGAGCAGATGACTTTTCCGGCCGATCTGCGCCCCGATGAGCTCGCCGAACAGACCGGCATCGAAGTACCCGAAGACGACGAATATGACACGATCGCGGGATATGTGCTGAGCAAGTTGGGGCGCATGCCCCTCGCCGGCGACGAGGTGGCCTTGCCTGACGGTGGCATGCTGCGTGTTGAACGGCTGGAGGGTCGGCGTATCTCGAGGCTTCGTTTCACCAGCGAGCCGCTGCCCCTCGGGATCGTGGCCGAAGAACCTGAAGCGGGCTCCTCACACAAGCAGCGCAGAACGGAGGCATCATGAGTGACTGGGCAGGAATTTTTTGGCTCGTCGTGTTGCTGATCGCGAACGCGTTCTTTGTGGGCGCCGAATTCGCGGTTATTTCTGCGCGCCGATCACAGATTGAGCCGAAGGCTGAAGCAGGATCGAAGCGTGCCAAGACCGCGTTGTACGCGATGGAGCACGCCACGCTCATGCTGGCCACGAGTCAGCTGGGCATCACGGTGTGTTCGCTGATGATCTTGAACGTGTCTGAGCCCGCAATTCACCATCTGCTCGAGGGGCCGCTGTCATGGACGGGCCTCTCTGCCGAGGCCGTGTCGATTGCCGGGTTCGTGATTACCCTGCTGCTGGTGTCATACCTGCACGTGGTGTTTGGCGAGATGGTGCCCAAGAACGCGGCATTCTCAATGCCGGATCAGGCCGTGCTACTGCTCGCGCCGCCCCTGGTGGCGGTATCGCGTGTGCTGCGTCACATTATTGCGGCGCTCAACGCGACTGCGAACGGGGTGCTGCGGCTGTTTGGCGTTGAACCGAAGTCGGAGACGAACAGTACGTTCACCCTTGAAGAAGTCGCGAGTATCGTGAGCCACTCGACCCGCGAGGGCGTACTCGAGGACCGCAGCGGTGCTCTGACGGCAGCTTTCGAGTTCACCACAAAGCACGCCAGTGATCTGCTCGTGCCGTTGCGCGATCTTGTTGTGTTGCCGGCCGGGGCGACGCCCGCAGACGTTGAAGCCAGTGTCGCCCGTCACGGGTTCTCACGATACCTGCTCGCCGACGACGCGGGGGAGCTACGCGGATACGTGCACATTAAGGACCTCGTGCGGTTGAGCGAGGATCGCATTTGTGAACCGATCCCCGATAAGCGCGTGCGCGAGATGATCGCGATGCACTCAGACACTGAGCTTGAAGATGTATTGGCGCGCATGCAGGCGCGGGGGATTCACCTTGCCCGCATTCACGATTCAGAGGGTCAAGAGCTCGGTGTAGTCTTCTTGGAAGACGTGATCGAAGAGCTCGTGGGCGAAGTGCACGATGCCACTAAGCGCAACCGCTTCGAATAAAAACCGCTTCATCTTAAGACGGGTAGGGGTGCTGCTGCGCAGCACGACTACCCGTCTTGGCGTACAGGGGTGTCGAGCGTCATCGCCTCGAACACGAGGCGTGCGGTGACCGAGGCGCTGTCGCCACCGATTTCCAACAGGCCCGCCGGGGAATTAACGATCACGTTGAGTTCGGCGCCGGCATCATCGAGTGACACCACTGAAATCTGCACCTCGGTGTCGGGGCGCTCCACCCCGCCATAGGTCAGCGTGCCCACCGCCGTAACGGTGCTGTCGTCATCAATGATTGGCCTCAGTACCGTGGGTTGAGTGAGCTTAAACGACGCCGCAGCCTGTTCGCCCCGTGCCTCACCAAAGTCGGTCGTGAGCCAGGCATCGGTGATGACCCCGTCACCCACGATGAAGTAGCCAGACGGCGAGATGTTGTCGGGGATCGTGATTCCAAGCGGGGCAACCTCCGAGGTCACTTCAATGCCTGAGATTTCATAGATCTGGTCCATCGACGGTGCCAACACATCTGAATCCTGAGATGCACTCAACTTAGTGGCGTGTGCCACGAGATCGGTTGTCTGTGAACAACCAGCGAGTCCGCACGAGAGCGCGACACCCGTCAGCAGCATCATGTGGGCAGTTGTGCTCACACCGTGCCGTTGTTTGAGGCTCACCACAGGTCCCTTCGCCGCCAACTTGGTTACAAATTCAGAGCCTAGACTGACAAATTGAGAGGGATCCGAAAGGCAGGTGTGAAGGCCTTCAGGGTCGGCCAGGGTCAGCGGAGACCGCGGTTACTTCTTGTCGTTCTTCGGCGAGTACTTTGAGATCAGCGCATCGAGGGCCGGCTTGTTCGCGTCGACAAACGCCTGCTCAAGCTCGAACTGCTCGGTCATGATCTTGGCGTCGTACTTCAGATCCTTCTTGCACGCGAAGTCGGCGGTCGCGATGGTGATTTCGCGCTGCTTGAACTCGTCGCGAGCCTCCTTCGAGGGCTCCTGGTATTCACCATCTTCAGATGTGCTGTTGTACAACTCATTTTGTTCTTCGTAGAGCGCATTCGTGACGGCATTGGGTGACGGGTACTCGGTGAACCCGGCTTCGGCCATGCACTCCTGCCACTCGCTGTTGAGTTTCGCGACCACTTCGTTGTCTGAGTTCTCGTCGTACAGCACCGACCACACATCCTGCATGGAGGCGAAGAGTTCAGCGAACTCGGGGTCTTCGTACGCGTCTTGTGACGAGCCCGATTCACCCTGGGCCTCATGCTGGGCTGCGCCGTAGCAGCCAGCGGTCTCCCAGTTGTATGCGTAGCTTCCGTCACCCTCCTCCATTGCCAGCATCTCTTCATCGTTGGGGCCGGGGCCGTGAAGCGCGTTGTAGTACGCGGTGAGCTGCTTCTCGCTCAGCGACGAGGTGTATTCCTCGTTGGGGTCGTTGTACTCCTCAGCCTGCTGGTTGGACTCCTCCATGCCGGGGTAATCGATGATGCCGTAGCCGTAATTTTCAGCGAACTCCTGCGAGCCCCAATCAGGCCCGGTGTCTTCGCCATCTTCTGAGGGCGAGTAGAAGTTGCCGGACTGCACATTGGGGAGATACTCGAAGCCCTCTTCGGTCATACACTCGGCGACGAGCTCTTCGATGTTGCCCTGTTCGGCCTCGAACTTTTCTTGTGTGTATTCTTCTTCGTCATACATCGCCGAGAGATACTTCGAGAGCGGCCCGAGATCCTCTGGCGAGGGGGCGGCATCACTCGTACTGCAGCCGGTGAGGAGCATCGCGGCGGCGGTGAGGACCGCTGGAATGCCGAAGCGTGCGGCGCGGTGGCGGCGGGGAGCAGATGACAGGCTGAACATCGAAACCTCGTTCGGTGAGTGCGCGTGTGAGTCGACGCTGACGGAACTGTGTATGGGAATTGCACTCACCACCCTATGGGGTGGGGAACGCACCGGGCGAGGAACGCGGCCGGTTTAGGTGTTGAGCAGGCGTGTCAGCTCGGCTCCGACGCGCTCAAACTCAATCAGAAAAGCGTCGTGCCCAAACGGGGAATCAATTCGGGTAGCTTGGCCGCCGTCGAGGCTGCCGGGCGTGTGCCTGGCAATTTCATCTTGCCCCTCGAGCGTGAAAAGCCGGTCACTGGGGATCCCTAAAATGAGGACCGGCAAGTCAATCGTTGACAGTGCCGCGCGCACCCCGCCGCGGCCGCGGCCCACATCGTGCGAGTTCATCGCCTGTACCAGGGTCAGGTAGCTGTTGGCGTCGAAGCGGCGGGTGAACTTGTTGCCGTGGAAGTCGAGGTAGGACTCAACGGCGAAGCGGCCGCCGCCCCCGAGGGGGCTGACCGCTGACTGCCAGGCGCGGCCAAACCGCTCATCGAGCTCGGTGTTGCTGCGGTAGTTGAGCAGGGCCAGTCTGCGCGCTGTGGCGAGGCCGTGGTGCGGGCCGACACCGTCGGGCGCCTCGTAGTAATCGCCGCCGTGATAGGCGGGGTCAGAGCGAATGGCCTCGAGCTGCACGAGGTTCAACCCGATCTGGTCGGCCGTGGTGACGGGGGGAGCCGCGATGACGGCGAGCCGGCCCGTACGGCCCGGCTGCATCAGTGCCCACTCTAGGGCGTGCATGCCACCCATCGATCCACCAATGACCGAGTGGAAATGGTCGATACCGATCGCGTCGGCAAACCGGGCCGCGGCGGCAACCTGATCGCGAATGGTGAGATACGGGAACCGGCCGCCCCACTCGCGGTTGTCGGGATCGAGCGATCCGGGGCCGGTTGAGCCTTGGCAGCCGCCCAGCACATTGGGGGCAATGATGCAGTATTTTTCGGTGTCGAGGGGACGGCCTGGGCCGACGATCTCGGCCCACCAGCCATCGGTGGGGTGGCCGGGGCCCGCGGGCCCCACGAGGTGGCTGTCGCCGGTGAGGGCGTGGAAGACGAGGATGGCATTATCGCGGGCCTCGTTGAGCTCGCCGAAAGTTTCGTAGGCGATGCGAATGTTAGGGAGTTCGGCGCCGGCCTCGGTGGTGAGCGAGCCGATCGCTGCGAACTTGCGCTGGCCTACCGGGTCACCGTCTCGCCAGCCTCCCGAGATCGGTGGTCGTCCCATGAGCGCGCGCAGTTGCGCGTCGGTGATGAAGTCGGTGGGAAACGAATCCTCGGGGGTCTGCCAGTCCATGATCTTCCGTTCTGCCTGGTGCGCACCCCGAAAAGGGTGCCCTGCAAGTGTCGCATTGCAACGAGTCGCCCCAACCCGGTTCGCACGAGGGCAAACCGGGTTGGGGCGACGGCGGCGGGTAATTCGCCGGGGTTAGGCGTTGGCAGCGGCCTCAGCCACAACCTTGCGCGCTGCAGCAAAACCCTTCTCGAGGTCTGCCTTGATATCGTCGATGTGCTCGAGGCCCACCGAGAGGCGCACGAGGCCCGGGGTGACGCCCGCGGTGAGCTGCTGCTCGGGGGTGAGCTGCGAGTGCGTCGTCGAAGCGGGGTGAATGATGAGGCTGCGCACGTCACCGATGTTGGCGACGTGGCTGAACAGCTCAACGTTCTCGACCACTGCGCGGCCGGCGTCGACTCCGCCCTTCAGCTCGAACGACAGCACCGCGCCCACACCCTTGGGTGCGTACTTGTTGGCGGCCGCATACCAGGGGCTCGACGGCAGACCCGAGTAGTAGACCGTGGCAACGTCTTCGTGGTTATCGAGCCACTCAGCAACCTCCTGAGCGTTCTGCACGTGGCGCTCAATGCGCAGCGACAGTGTTTCGATGCCCTGCAGCAGCAGCCACGCGCTGAGCGGGGCGATAGACGAACCGAGGTCGCGCAGCAGCTGCACGCGCGCCTTGATGATGTAGGCGATACCGTCGCCCACCGCGCCGGTGTAGCTCACACCGTTGTATGAGGGGTCGGGCTCGGTGAGACCGGGGAACTTTGCGACGTTCTTGGACCACTCGAACTTGCCGCCGTCGACGATGACGCCGCCGAGGGTGGTGCCGTGGCCGCCGAGGAACTTGGTGGCTGAGTGCAGCACGATATCGGCGCCGTGCTCGAGGGGGCGCAGCAGGTAGGGGCTCGCGACCGTGTTATCGATGATCAGCGGCACGCCGTTTTCGTGGGCGACGTCTGCGACGGTCTGAATGTCGAGCACGTTCGAGCGCGGGTTCGCGATGCTCTCTGCGAAGAAGAGCTTCGTGTTGGGGCGCACGGCGCGCTGCCATGCGGCCGCGTCATCCTGATCCTCAACGAACGTGACCTCAACGCCCAGCTTGGCAAGCGTGTACTTGAAGAGGTTGTAGGTGCCGCCGTAAATCGACGACGAAGACACGATGTGGTCGCCCGCAACCGCGATGTTGAGCACGGCGAACGTTGATGCGGCCTGGCCACTCGCGAGCAACAGTGCTCCGGTGCCACCCTCGAGCGCGGCGATGCGCTGCTCAGCAACTTCCTGCGTGGGGTTGGTGATGCGGGTGTAAATCGGGCCGAGCTCAGCGAGCGCGAAGCGGTTGGCCGCCTGAGCCGCGTCATCGAACACAAACGCGGTGGTCTGGTGGATCGGCAGCGCACGCGACCCGGTCGTCGGGTCGGGCTCTTGGCCAGCGTGAATCTGCTTGGTCTCGAAACCCCAGGTGGGCTGATCGGTCATGGTGACTCCTTGAAAAGTTGGGGTGAAGCGGTGAGGGCGGCGTGAGCCAAAAAGTAAGGGCGGCGCGAATTGCCGTGGGTGATGCTGTGTATGAGCGTACGAAACACTCGCTGCCAAGGCAATTACGCGCGACACGTTGCGTAACTTTGGTCGCGGTGTCAAAACAGCCCCCGAAACGCCCGCGATAGGCTGAAACGATACGCCGAGCAGCTGCGCCTGGGAACGCGAACATGTACTTTGTGGAACATGGAGCTCGCAGCATGTTGGCTCGCCAAACTCTAGCGAAGGAAGAGCGATGAAGAAACGCGTAGTGGTGACCGGGGCAAGCTCAGGAATTGGGGCCGCAAGCGTGCGCCGCTTTGCCGCGCTGGGGTGGGAGACCGTCGCCGTCGCGCGCCGCAAGGATCGCCTCGACGTCCTTGCACAAGAAACCGGCGCGTACCCGATCGTGTGCGACGTCACCGATGAGGCCCAGCTTGCCGCCCTCGCCGCCGAGGTCGCTGCGACCGGCGGCGCCACCGCGCTGCTGGGCAACGCCGGCGGTGCGATCGGCACCGAATCGGTCGAGCACTCATCAACCGATGACTGGCGCCGCATGTTCGAGGTCAACGTACTGGGGCTGCGCGCCACCATCGCTGCGCTGCTGCCCGTGCTGCGTGATGGCGCCCGCGAAACCGGGTGGGCCTCGATCATGACGCTCACCTCCACCGCCGGCCACGACGTCTACCCGGGCGGCGGCGGGTACAACGCCGCCAAATTCGCGGCCCACGCCCTCACCGGGGTGCTACGGCTCGAACTCGCTGGCGAACCCATTCGGGTGATGGAAATCGCCCCCGGCCTCGTGCACACCGAAGAGTTCACGCTCAACCGGTTGCGCGGCGACGCCCAGGGCGTTGATAAAACGTACGCCGACGTCATTCCGCTGCGGGCCGAAGACGTCGCAAACGTCATCGTGAACGCGTTCGAACAGCCACCTCACGTCAATCAAGACCTCATCGTGCTGCGCCCCGTTGCCCAGTCGAGTGTGTTCCATACGCACCGCGGCGACCTGACGCCGCGCGCCTGATCGTGACGCGTCGGTCAGAAATACCCGAGTTGCCTGAGCTGTCTGAGTCGCCTGAGCTGCCCGCCCCGCTCGCAGCGCTCGCCGCAGCGGGGCGCGTCGCTCCCGACTGGGCCGCCGCGCTCGCCCCCGTCGCCGCCGAGATCGCCGAGATCGCGCGGTTTTGTGACGCCGAACGCGCGGCCGGGTATGAGGTGTTGCCTACTGAGGATCGCATCTTTCGGGCGTTCGAGCGACCTCTGTCGGCCGCTCGCGTGCTTGTGCTCGGGCAAGACCCGTACCCGACGCCGGGGCACGCCATGGGGCTCGCGTTCTCGGCGGAGCCCGAGGTGCAGCCCCTGCCACGTAGCCTCGCCAACCTGTTTCGCGAACTGCACGATGACCTGGGCATCGCCCCCGCGATCCACGGTGATCTGAGTGCTTGGAGCGGCCAGGGAGTGCTGCTGTTAAACCGGGTGCTGACGGTGCGCGCTGGCGACGCCGGATCCCACCGCAACAAGGGGTGGGAGCGTGTCACCGACCGCGCCATCGATGCGCTGGTGGCGCGCGGCGGGCCGCTCGTCGCGGTGCTGTGGGGCAACGATGCGCGGGCGCTCGCTCCACGGCTCGAAGGCATGCCCATCATCGAGAGCGCGCACCCATCGCCGCTGTCTGCGCGCCGCGGATTCTTCGGCTCCAAGCCATTTAGTCGGGTAAACGAAGAGCTCGCCCACTTAGGCGCGGCCCCCATCGATTGGACCGTCGGCCCCTCGCAGGCCGAAAATCAGCTCTGGTGACTGGTGACTGGTGACTGGTGACTGGTGACTGGTGACTGGTGACTGGTGACTGATGTAGGCGGGTGCGCGGGCTTGCGGGCGTGCTCTGTTGATCCGGATCATGCGAACCCGCGCCAGATACACCAAACCGCGCAGCCATCAAGGTGACTGCGCGGTTTGGTGCAGCGGGGGAGCCGGGCTTACTTGGCCAGGCTGGCCGAGATTTCGGTGAACTTTGCGCGAATGTTGTCGTTGTTCCACGACCAGATATCGTCGCCGCGCAGCACGGTGTCGGCACCGCCATCGCAGTAGATGGTCTGGCCGCAGCAGTGGCTGTTCTCCACCGAGGTAAGCCAGATGAGCAGGTTGGCGATGCTCTCGGCAGGCTGGTGTGAGTTCAACGGCATCGGCACGTAGGCGTCGGTCATAGCCTTGCCCTCAGCGGTCGCGAGCAGTTCCTTGGTCATCGGGGTGACTACGGTGCCGGGGGCAACCGCGTTCACGGGGATGCCAGCGCCAGCCCACTTAGCGGTGGGGGCCTCGCGGCGTACCCAGCGTGAGATAGCGAGCTTCGACGACGGGTAGATCACGTTGGCGGCGCGGGGATCCTCGGCAGCCTGAGCCGCGATTTCCATTGCGGCTGCTTCGTTGCCCTCGAGCATGGCGTCAACGAGCGGTGCGATGACCGGCTGCATTGAGGCCATCGACGAGATCAGGGCGACGCGGGGTGCCGCTGACTTGGCGAGAGCGGGCTGCATGGCCTCGATGAACTCGGTCATGCCGAAGTAGTTCACGGCCACCGTGATGGCGCGGGGGATGGAGAGGCCTGCGCACGCGATGACCGCGTCGACGGTGCCGCCAGCGAGGCGGGTGGCCTCTTCGGCTGCCTGCACGCGGCCAGCGGTCGAGGACAGGTCGCCCGAAACGTCGGTGCCCTTGAGGTCAACGCCGATGACGGTGTGGCCAGCATCCTTGAGGATCTGGGCAGTGGCCTTGCCGATGCCCGAAGCTGCGCCGGTGACTACATAAGTGCGTGCCATGAGAGATGGTCCTTTCTAAAGCGGGAAATTCGTGTCAAGCGGGGTGGCCTCAACGATGAACGCATCGGTGAGGCGGGTCAGGAGACCTGAGAGCTGTATGAACTCGTCGTCGCTTAAGCCGTTGGGGGCCTGCGAGAACATCGAGATCCCAGCATCGAACAACTGTTGAAACGTCGCCCGCCCTGCCGTAGAGAGTGAGACAAAGATCGACCGTTTATCGGCCGGGTCAGCCTCGCGCTGCAGCAGCCCCGCGTCAGACATGCGCGTGATGAGCTTAGAAGTCGACGGGCGGCTGAGATGCAGTTCGTCGGCAATCACGCTGGGGGTGGCGGGGGAACGGCGCACGCCCATGACGTAGAGCATGCGCACCGCGGTGGGGTCGAGCGACACCTGGCACTCGGCGGTGATGTGGCGCTGCAAGTCGAGTGACGACCAGCGTGACATCAGGCGGGTGAGGGCGAGGAGCGTCGCAGCCTGGGGGCTGTGCGTTTCAACCGGTTCGGACTCCATGTATTCAGCGTATCTCAACTAATTGCCTCAGGCAACTATATGTGTTGAGTGGGTGCACAAACAGCTGTGCCCCCGCATGAAAGCGAGGGCACAGCTGAGAAAAAATGCGACTAGTTCACGGGGTTTGATCCGGCGCGTCGTCGCTGCGAGAGCCAGTACCAGGCTGCGAGCAGCAGCACCCAGCCCGCGCCCACATAGATCGCGGGTCGCGTGTCGGGCACGATCGCGATGAGCGCGAGCACCGCGATCACAAACGCGATAGTGACGTATGAGGCCGCGGGCCACCACGGCACCGGGAACGCGCTGGGTTCGAGGCCGCCGCGCGCTACCTCGCGCTTCATGCGCACGTGGGCAATCAAAATGACGAGCCACACCAACACCGTCGCGAACGTCGCGAGGGCGGCGATGAGGAAGAAGACCTGATCGGGGAAGAGTGCGTTGATCACCACGCCCACGAGCAGCGCCGCCACCATCGCCACGACGGGCATATAGGGCACGCCGCCCCGGCTGGTGCGGGTGAACGACTTGGGCGCCTGGCCCTTTTCTGCGAGGCCGTGCAGCATGCGCCCGGCCCCAAAAATGTCGGCATTGATGGCCGAGAGCGCGGCCGTGATGATGACGAAGTTGAGCACGTGGGCGGCGGCGGGGATGCCGAGCGAATCAAACACCGCTACGAACGGGCTGGTGTTGCCGTCGAGCGAATTCCACGGCTGCAGGCACATGATGACGCCGAGCGTCAGTACGTAGAACAACAGAATGCGCACGGGCACCGAATTGATGGCCTGGGGAATCACGCGGCCCGGGTCTTTGGCCTCGCCCGCAGTGATGCCGATGACCTCGATGCCGCCGAACGCAAACATCACGATCGTGAATGAGGCGACGAAACCCCACAGCCCATTGGGCATGAAGCCGCCGTGCCCCAGCAAATTCGAGAGCCCCGCGGCACCTTCGCTTTGCGTACCGAAGCCGAAGATGATCACGGCGATGCCGCCCACGATCATCAGCACGATCGCGGTGATTTTGATCAGCGAGAACCAGAACTCGAGCTCGCCAAACACCTTCACGCTAATGAGGTTGAGGGCCGCGATGAACAGCACCGCTGCGAGCACCCAGATCCAGCGGGCCACATCGGGGAACCAGAATCCCATGTAGATGCCAAACGCGGTGACATCGGCGAGGGCGACCACGAACATTTCGAAGGTGTACGTCCACCCCACCAAGAACCCGGCGAACGGGCTGATGTAGCGCGAGGCGTAGGCCGAGAACGACCCCGAAACCGGGTTGCGCACCGCGAGTTCACCGAGCGCACGCATCACCATAAAGACGGCCGCGCCGCCAATGATGTACGCGAGAAGCACCGAGGGGCCCGCGGTCTTGATCGCGCCAGCTGACCCCATGAAGAGGCCCGTGCCGATCGCTGATCCGAGCGCCATGAACCGAATATGGCGGGCGGTGAGGCCTCGACGCAGCGAGCCTGCGGGCGCGGGATCACCACTCTTTCGCGCCGGATCGGGTACCTCGGAAGTGTGGGCCTTAGCGGGCTGGCCGTCCGTCGTATTCATTGCGTGATCCCTCTCGGCGGGGTCTCCCGCACCGAAATACTGTAACCCGGGAGCCCGCGATTGGTGCAATCGTGCGGTTTAGTGCCCGAGCCGTTTGGCGAGCCCCGCCGCGGCCTCGAGCACGCACAATGCGGCGAGGCGCACGGTGCGCTGATCTTCGGTGTCTGCCGTGGCGTCGACCTCGGCGATATCGATGCCGCGCACGCGGGGGTCGGTGGCGAGCAGTCGCGCCGCGAGCCTGAGCTCGTAGGCCTGCAGCCCGCCGGGAATCGAGGCCGGGCAGCCGGGCGCCACCGACCGGTCGCACACGTCGACGTCGAGATCAACGTGCAGGGGGCCGTCGCCTGATCCGGCGATGTGCAGCGCTTCGTCGATGACATCGTGCATCGAACGGCTGTGCAGCTCGTCGCGGTGAATCACCGTGATGCCGTAGTCGCGTGCGCGCTTGCGGTATTCGGCCGAGTTTGCGAAGTCGGCGATGCCGATCTGCACGATGCGGCGCGGGTTGAGCCCCGCCTCAATGAGGCGGCGCACGGGGGAGCCGTTCGACCGGCCGTCACGCAGATCATGGTGCGCGTCGAGCGTGATGAGTCCCGCAGTTTCAATATTGTCGCCGAAGACGCCCAGGGCCGCCGGCACCGTGAGCGAGTTGTCGCCGCCAACGGCCACGACGAGCTGCGCCCGGGCCGACAGGCTTGCCACGAGTGCCTGGGCTGCGGCTTCGCCGGTCTCAGAATCGGGATCGACGGCGTCACCCGCATCAACAATCGTGAGTGCCTCATCGAGCACGATTTCTTGTTTGCCACGGCGGCGGCCAGGGGCTCCCGGCGTCACCACGTGGCTCGAGTAGCGTCTGAGAGCCTCGCGCACCGCGGCGGGGGTTTCGTGCGCGTTGCTCGGAGACAGCGAATTGCGTGAGGTGGGGATCCCCAAAATGGCGAGGTCGATGGGGCTCTCGCCATCGGGCACGGCGCCCCAGCCGCCGGTGCGCGGCCACGCCGGATCGTTCGACAGTGCGGGGGTGCCGGGGGTGATCTCGTCATAGCTCATGTCTTGACGCTAACAACTCCTGACCAAATAGCGAACCGAGACTTTCCCCAATCGTCTGTAATCCCAGACACTGGGGTGCGCGGAAGGCACCCGCACAGGCCCCGCGTGCGGTGAAATCAGAGTATGAACGCTCACCACGCCACCCAAGCTGCCTCCGTCACCCTGGGAGCTGGCCCCCTCACCATCGCCGAGGTTGTGGCGGTCGCCCGGCACAACGCCCCCATCGAGATCGCCCCCGACGGGCTCGCACGCGTGAGCGCCAGCCGAGACATCATCGATGCCCTCGCCAGCGACACCCAACCCCACTACGGCATCTCCACCGGATTCGGTGCGCTCGCCAAGGTGCAGATCCCGGTCGAGAAGCGCCAGCAATTGCAGCGCAGCCTCATCAGATCGCACGCCGCCGGCACCGGCGCCGAGGTCGAACGCGAGGTCGTGCGCGCCCTCATGCTGCTGCGCCTCGCCACCCTCGCCACCGGTCGCACCGGTGTGCGCCCCGCCGTCGTGACCACCTACGCCGCCATCGTGAACGCCGGCATCACGCCAGTGGTGCACGAATACGGTTCACTCGGATGCTCAGGCGACCTCAGCCCGCTCGCCCACTGCGCGCTCACGCTCATGGGAGAGGGACACGTGCGCGTCAGCCTCGATCTCTCCATCCCCCCGATCCCCGCAGCCGACGCGCTCGCCGCCGCGGGCATTGAGCCGCTCGTGCTCGCCGAGAAAGAGGGCCTCGCACTGATCAATGGCACAGATGGCATGCTCGGCATGCTGTGCCTCGCGCTCACCGACCTTGCCGAACTGTTTGCGATCGCCGACGTGGCCGCTGCTGCCTCGGTTGAAGGACTGATGGGCACCGACGCCGTGTTTGCCGCCGATCTGCAGGCGCTGCGCCCGCACCCAGGCCAGGCAGCATCGGCCGCAAACATGCGTGCGGTGCTGGGGGAGTCGCAGTTGATTCAGCGCCCGCGCGAGGGGGAATTCACGCGCGTGCAAGACGCTTACTCGCTGCGCTGCGCACCCCAGGTGCACGGCGCTGCCCGCGATACGGCCGCACACGCTGCCACAGTCGCCGGGTATGAGCTCGCCTCTGCCATCGATAACCCGGTGGTGTTGCCCGACGGCCGCGTTGAATCCAACGGCAACTTTCACGGTGCCCCCGTCGCGTACGCCCTCGACTTTTTGGCGATTGCGGTGGCCGACCTCGCGAGCATCTCTGAGCGCCGCACCGACCGGTTCCTCGATGTGTCGCGCAACCACGGCCTGCCCCCGTTCCTCGCGGCAGACGCGGGCCTCGACTCGGGCCTGATGATCGCCCAGTACACGGCGGCCGGCATCGTGTCTGAACTGAAGCGGCTCGCGGCCCCGGCCTCGGTCGATTCGATTCCGTCTTCGGCGATGCAAGAGGATCACGTATCAATGGGCTGGGCCGCGGGGCGCAAGCTGCGACGCTCGGTCGACGGCCTGTCACGGGTGCTCGCGATCGAGCTGCTCGCGTCGACCCGCGCGCTCGATTTCCGTGTGCTCGACCCACAGTCGGCCGCCCAGCAGCCCTCGCCGGCGACCCGGGCGGTGCACGAGCTGTTTCGCACGCGCATTTCGGCACCCGACACCGACACATTCCTGTCGCCCACGATTACGTCGGCGTACGAGTTCGTAGTGAGCGGCGAGGTGCGTGAGCGGGTCGAGGGTGCACTCGGTGCGCAGCTCGCGTAGCCGGAAACTATCGGGAGCCGCAGTGCCCGCCCAGGCCTGGATCCCCGCTGCGGGGACCTCAACGGGTAGGGTGCAGTCATGACCGACCCCAAGGTGCCCGCGGCCGACCACACGCTGCGCATTCTCAGCCTGTTGGCGGGCTCGCGGGGCCCGATGGCGGCGAGCATGATTGCGACAAAGCTCGAGCTGCCGCGCTCGACGGTTTACCATCTGCTCGCCACCCTGCAAGAGCACGGCTTCGTGATGCACCTCCCCGAGGAGAAACGCTACGGGCTCGGCATCGCCGCGGTCGAACTGTCGAGCGCGTACGAGCGGCAAGAACCGCTCGGCCGGCTCGGCCGCCCGCTCGTGGCCCAGCTCGTTGACCGGCTGGGGGAGAGCTGTCACCTCGCGGTGCCCCACGGCAGAGATGTGCTGTACGTGATCGAGGAGCGGGCGCAGGGCTCGCGCCCACTCGTCACCGATGTGGATGTGCGGCTGCCGATGCAGCTCACCGCGAGCGGCCGCGCCATCCTTGCGGCGCTGCCCAAGGCGCAGGTGCGGGCTTTGTTCCCCGATCTCGAATCGTTTGTGCACCGCCACGATGACCCCGACGGCATCGACCGCTACTCGAAGCTGCGCGGGGTGCTCGACGCTACCCGCACGCGCGGATTCGCGCTCGAGCGCGGCTCGGTCACCGCAGGGCTGTCCTCGATCGGTGTGCCGGTGCTCGACCACCGGGGCTGGCCGGTCGCCGCGATCGCGGTGACCTTCGCCGAGGAACGGGTGGATCCAGAGCGCTTCGCACCCATCGCCCGCGACGTGCGCAGCACTGCCGAGGCGCTATCGTCGCGGATCTACGGCAAGTCACGGGTGTAGCCAGCCTGGTTTGGCTCGACAGCGCGAGCTCCATCGCACTTTTCATTTGGTGGCCCCGTGTCGGGGTACTCGCACCGACGGTACCCCGACACGGGGCCACCAAACGAGCACGCGTGTTGCGAGTGCGGGTGCACATCAGTGGCACTCAGCGAAGTAGCGCTCGAGTTCGGGTGAGAGGGTGCGCGGGGTGCGCCCGAGAAACGTGCACATGAGCTGCCTCGTGACCGCGACTTGGGCGGGGTGAAAGTTCTCGCGGTGCAGCCGAAGCACCGCATACCCAGCAGCACGCGCCCGCTCAAGACGCCGCTCATCCTTGAGATACTGCTGCCGATCGGTGCGGTGCTGCTCCCCGTCATATTCCATGATGCGCCTGCGGGCACGATCAACCAAGTCGAAGCGCCCGATCCAGTGCCCGGCAGTGTCGAAGACGTGGGACTGCATTTCGAGGTCATCGATCCCCATGCGGGCGAGCTCAAAGTGTTGAATCGATTCCATGCGAGATTCTGCCCCGACCCTGGCGACCCGCAGCGCTGCCCGTAGCCGACCGATACCGGGGGAGCGGCGCGCAGTCAGGGCAGCCTCGAGATCTTCGTGAGTGATGAGGGGGCTCTTGCAGCTGTGGTGACCGCGCGGCAGCACCAGAAAGTCGATCGCAATGACAAGTTCTTGAAAGTTGAGCAGCGGTGCGCTCTGCGTGAGGGCGGTGGCAACAGGGACACACGAAAGCTCGCCTCTGAGCCGTGCAACGCTGAAGGGAGCCAGCGACCTGTGCCCCAGTACGTTCTTGCCTCGCGCCCGGTTGTGTGCGGGCTGCACCGTCACATGCAGCGCGGCAGTAGTACGTAACGGGCACCCGTAGAGCAATAACGCCGTGGTGTGGCTGAACGCCTCACCCTCACGCAGCAGCGGCAAGTAGCTCTCCGCGCGGTAGCGCATGATCTCTTCCACGAATTGGGTCTGAGGCGGGGGAGCGTGCGAGTACACGCCGCGGTGAGGGTGCGCGAACCTGTGGTGCCGCAGCATGTCTGCCGACACCTCAAAACGAGGCGCGTCGGCAGCAATGAACGCGAGTGGGAGGTGCGGGGTCAACGTACGTGGAGTGAAAGGCATGCCAGCAGTGTGACCTGCGTCAGCACCCAACATTGCGTTGTCCACAGATCTGGATGATTCTTCATGATTGTGACTCAAAATCACTGCCTGTGGAACACTCGCGAATTCTTGTTAGAGCGCGAGAGCGGGGGTTCTAGTTCTAGCTCTAGGCCTAGACGACGCGAATACCCGCTCGCCAGACTGCCCGAGTGAGGGGCATGCCGGGGCGGTACGCGAGGTGCGTGACCGAGGGGGCCGCGAGCAACTGCAAGTCGGCGCGGGCCCCCGGGCAAATCACGCCGACCGCGGGCTGGGCGATGCCCCGCGGATCCAGCCACCCCTCCTCATGCATGCCGAGCGCCCACGCCCCACCGAGGGTCGCTGCACGCACCGCCTCGTGAATGGTGAGGCCCATCTGGAGCACCGCGGTGGCCACACAGAAAGCCATCGAGCTTGTGTATGAGGTGCCCGGGTTGCAGTTTGACGCGATCGCGATGCGCGCCCCCGCGTCGAGAAGATTGCGCGCTGGCGCGAGCGGCATGCGCGTTGAGAGGTCACACGCGGGCAGCACCGTGGCAACGGTGCCGGGGAGTGATGTGGGTCCAGTCCAAGAAGCCGCCAGCGCCTCAATATCTTGCTCAGTTAAGAACCCGACGTGGTCGACGCTCAGCGCACCGTACTCCACGGCGAGCTGCACGCCCGGCCCGTGCCCCAGCTGGTTGCCGTGCACGCGGGTCGCCAGGCCCGCGGCACTGGCGGCCTCGAGTACGCGCCGCGTAGCCGCCTCATCGAAGGCTCCCGTTTCGCAGAACACGTCGACCGCCGAGACATGGGGTGCGACGGCGGTAAGCATCGGGCCCGTCACGAGATCGAGGTAGTCGGCCGGGTTCGCTTCGGCGGGCACGAGATGCGCGCCGAGAAATGTCACCGCGTCGGCGTGACGGCCCGCAATGCGGGCCAAGCGCACTTCGTCTGCAACGGTGAGCCCGTAGCCGGTCTTTGTTTCAATCGTGGTCGTGCCGCCCGCCCGGGCCTCAGCGATGAGGCGTCGCAGGTTTTGCTCCAACGTCTCATCGCTGGCAGCCCGAGTCGCGTTGACCGTGACATTAATGCCGCCCGCCGCATACGATTCGCCGGCCATGCGCGCCTCAAACTCTGCGGTGCGATCACCCGCAAACACCATGTGGGTGTGCGAATCGACCCAGCCGGGCAAGAGTGCCTGCCCGGCCGCATCGAATCGGGTGTCAGCCGCAGGAGCCTGCGCTGCCGGCCCGACCCAGGCAATACGGTTGCCCTCCACGAGTACGGCAGCATCACGCAGGCGCCCCGCCGTGGCGAGCTCATCATCATTCGTGGTGAGTTCGCCGATGTTGTCAATCAGCAGGGTCGTCATGGTGCTCGTTTCAGTTACGCAGGCGCTGTTAGCGGAGGGCTAGTCGTGGCGAATGGTAGGCGTCATCGGCACCCGCACCTCACGCTCAGCGGCCACATCGACGGCGCGCTGGTAGCCCGCATCGACGTGACGAATCACACCCATGCCCGGGTCGTTGGTGAGTAACCGCTCTAGCTTCTGTGCAGCGAGCTCGGTACCGTCAGCTACCGACACCTGGCCCGAGTGCAGCGACCGGCCAATGCCGACGCCGCCACCGTGATGCAGCGACACCCAAGTCGCGCCCGAAGAAGCTGCCGTAAGCGCGTTTAATAGCGGCCAATCGGCGATGGCGTCAGAGCCGTCGGCCATGGCCTCGGTCTCACGGTAGGGAGACGCGACTGACCCCGAGTCGAGGTGATCGCGCCCGATCACGATCGGGGCTGAGAGCTTCCCCTCGGCCACTAGTTCATTGAACTTCAGTGCTGCGCGCTGGCGCTCGCCGTAGCCGAGCCAGCAGATGCGGGCGGGGAGGCCCTCGAACTCGACGCGGTCTTGTGCCGCGCGAATCCAGCGGTGCAAGTGTTCGTTTTCGGGGAAGAGTTCGAGGATGGCCTCGTCGGTGACGCGAATGTCTTCGGGGTCACCCGACAGCGCCGCCCACCGGAAGGGCCCGAGACCCTCGCAAAACAGGGGCCGAATGTAGGCGGGCACGAAACCGGGAAACTCGAAGGCACGATCGTAGCCGCCGGTGCGGGCCTCATCACGAATCGAGTTGCCGTAGTCAAATACCTCGGCGCCAGCGTCTTGGAACTCGACCATGGCGCGCACGTGTGCGGCCATCGCGGCTTGCGCGTCGCGGGTGAACCCCTCGGCATCTGCCGCGGCCCGGTCTGCCCATTCCGCTACGGAATAGCCGATGGGCAGGTAAGAGAGCGGATCGTGCGCGCTGGTCTGGTCGGTCACAATATCAACGGTGATCTCACCGGCCTGGTGGCGGCGCAGGATCTCTGGGAACAGCTCAGCCGCATTGCCAACGAGCCCCACCGACCAACCACGCCGCTCGGCCTTCGCCTGCGAAACCTTGGCGAGCGCTTCATCGATGTCGGTGACGACCTCATCAAGGTAGCGCTTGCCGAGACGGCGGCGCAGTCGACTCTCGTCAACATCGACGATGAGGCAGGTGCCACCGTTGAGCGTGACGGCGAGCGGTTGCGCGCCGCCCATACCGCCGCAGCCGCCGGTGAGGGTGAGGGTGCCCGCGAGGGTGCCATCGCGCTCGGCCGAGGCAGCGGGATCAGCCGCGAACTTGCGGCCGATGGCGGCGAACGTTTCGAAGGTGCCCTGCAGGATGCCCTGTGTGCCGATGTAGATCCATGATCCGGCGGTCATCTGACCGTACATCGTGAGGCCCTCGGCCTCGAGCTTGCGAAATTCGGGCCAGGTTGACCAATCGCCCACGAGATTCGAATTGGCGATGAGCACGCGGGGCGCCCACACATTCGTGCGAAAGACTCCGACGGGTTTGCCCGACTGTACTAGCAGGGTCTCATCGTCTTCAAGATCGCGCAGCGTGGCAACGATGGCGTCGAAGGCCTCCCAGCTGCGGGCCGCGCGACCGGTGCCGCCGTAGACCACGAGGTCATCGGGGCGCTCGGCAACCTCGGGATCGAGGTTATTCATCAGCATGCGCAGCGGAGCTTCGGTTTGCCAGCTCTTGGCCGAGATTTCGAGGCCGCGAGGGGCTTTGACGGGGCGTGCGCCGGGGAGTGCCATGGGAGAGCCTTTCAAACAGAGCGGCGACGGTGCCGCGTGTGTTTCCATCACACCGCGTCACCGCCGCCGCAACAATGCACCCCGCACCGTAGTTGTCTGGGATGCCAGACTTCACGGTGTTTGTGCCCCGGATCTAGTCTTCGGGCACCACATCGATCAGTTCGGTGCCATACGCTCCGGGTTCGGTGCCGTGGCCGATCTGCGCATAGATCGCAGGCTTGCGGCGGCGCAGCGCCAGACCCCACACGATGCCAATGATCAGGGCGGCCACGATCAAGCCGGGCAACACGAAGGTCGTGGCATCAGCGACTTCTTGGTCAAGCATGAGCTGGAAATTACCCAGGATCATGAAGAACATCACGAGCAGCAAGATGCCCGAAACGAACGGTGCGATGACCGTGGTCCACACGCTCAGATTGTGGGGGTGCTTGCGGAAGTAGCCGACAACTGCGAACGCGGTCAGCCCCATCAACAGCACGAGGCCAGCGGCGCCCGTGTTGGTGAGCCAGGTAAACATGGTGAGCACGGGGTACAGGAACGAGAGCTCGCCAAACATTGATTCGGCGGCGCCAAAGGCATCACCCGCGAGCGCAAAACCAGCCACCACGATGGCCGCAATGACGGTTTGGGCCACTGATCCGGCCCAGGGTGCACCCGATGCGCTCGTGCGGCTGAAGCCACTCGGCATCACGCCCTCGCGGCCCAAGGCGTACAGGTAACGAGCGACCGCGTTGTGGAAGGCCTGCAGTGCCGCGAACAAGCTGGTGATGAACAGCAGCGTCATAATGTCGGCCACCACAACGCTCGTGTGTTCGGTCATGAAGATGAACATTAGATCGGGGCCGGCCTCTTGCGATGCCTGCACGATCTGCGACGGGCCAATGCCCACCGAGAATGCCCACGCGCTCAATGCGTAGAACACACCAATGACGGCGACGGCGAGATAGGTGGCGCGGGGCACGGTGCGCTTGGGATCTTTCGCTTCCTCACCGTAGATCGCGCCGCTCTCAAAGCCCATGAACGCGGCCACGCCAAACACCAGGATCAAGCCGAGCTCTGGCCCAAACAGGGTGGCCGGGTTCACCGCGGCCATCGAAACACCCTCTGGCGCTACCGAGAGCGAGACGATGTCGAAAATAATGACGGCGACAAACTCGAGCGCCACGAGCGTGCCGAGCACCTTTGCCGACAGATCAACTCGGTTGACGCCCAGCACACCGACAGCGACGATGCACAGGAACACCCACATCCACCACGGCGAAACAAACCCAAGCTTGGCCTCGAGGAACATGGAAAGCTGAAAACCAAACAGGCCATAGATGCCCACCTGCATGGTGTTGTAGGCCACGAGTGCGACGAGCGATCCGCCCACACCGATGGGCCGACCCAGGCCCTGCGCAACGTAGGCGTAGAATGCGCCGGCGTTGGTGATGTGGCGGCTCATGGCGGTGTAGCCCACCGCAAACAGTGCGAGGATCAGGGCAATGAGCAAGAAGCCCAGCGGTACCCCTAAAGATCCGGTGACTGCGAACGAGGTGGTCACGCCGCCCGCGACGACCGTGAGCGGGGCAGAAGCGGCGATGATCATGAGCGCGATAGAGGGCACTCCGAGTGTGCGCCTGCTAAGACCGGGGTCGTGAGTAGATGTTGAATCGCTCAATGGAGGAAACCTTTCACTTGGCGTCGTTGCCGAGGGTGCGCCCGGAGTCGCCGGGCCCGGTGGCTACCGGGAGCGCACCATACAGTTCGAGGCTACGTCTCGCACCGAAAATGCGGTTGGCGTTGCGTGCACAGCGCCTGTTTTTGGGCGCAGGGATCCGCGTGAACCGGCCTTGTGTCGTGCCGCCTGAGTGAATTAACATGAACTCGTCAGCAGTTCAGCCAACTCCGGGGTAGACTACTATGATGACCTCTTCCGAGAACGCCACACCAGGCGAATCCGCCGTCCCTACTGAAACCGAGGGCGAGCGCATTACATTCGCCGATCTCGGTCTCTCGCCTGAAGTACTTCAGGCAGTTACCGACGTGGGCTACGAAACCCCGTCGGCTATCCAGGCCGCTACCATCCCCGTGCTGCTTGAAGGCCGTGACGTCGTCGGTCTCGCACAGACCGGCACCGGCAAAACCGCAGCGTTCGCGCTGCCCGTACTCTCACGCATGACCCCCGGCGCAGGCGTGCCGCAGGCTCTCGTTCTGGCCCCGACCCGTGAGCTCGCGCTCCAGGTGTGCGAGGCGTTCGAAAGCTACGCAACGCACCTGCCCAAGGTCAACCTGCTTCCCGTTTACGGTGGACAGGCTTACGGCCAGCAGCTCTCAGCTCTGCGCCGCGGCGTAGACATCGTGGTCGGTACCCCCGGCCGCATCATGGACCACCTGAAGCGTGGCTCACTCGACCTCACGCAGATCAAGTACCTCGTACTTGATGAGGCCGATGAGATGCTGAAGATGGGCTTCGCTGAAGACGTTGAGACGATCCTGGCTGACACGCCTAAGGACAAGCAGGTTGCCCTGTTCTCTGCCACGATGCCGGCTCAGATTCGCCGCATCTCACAGCAGTACTTGAAGGACCCGCAGGAAATTAAGATCGCCGGCAAGACGCAGACGAGCTCGACGATTACGCAGCGCTACATCGTCGTCTCGTTCACGCAGAAGCTTGATGCGCTGACCCGCGTCCTCGAGGTCGAAGACTTCGACGGCATCATCGTGTTCACGCGTACCCGTGGCGACTCCGAGCAGGTAGCTGAGAAGCTGCGCGCCCGTGGTTACTCGGCCGCCGCGATCAACGGTGACATCCAGCAGGCACAGCGTGAGCGCACCGTGCAGGCCCTCAAGGATGGCAAGCTTGACATCCTCGTTGCCACCGACGTTGCGGCCCGTGGCCTTGACGTTGAGCGCATCAGCCACGTCATCAACTACGATCTTCCGATCGACGTTGAGTCATACGTGCACCGCATCGGCCGTACCGGCCGCGCAGGCCGCAAGGGCGACGCGATCAGCTTCGTTACGCCGCGCGAGCGCCGTATGCTCAAGCAGATCGAGAAGACCACGAAGCAGGCTCTCACGCAGATGCCGCTGCCTGGCATCGAAGAGGTCAACGCAACGCGTCTGTCACGCTTCGACGATGAGATCACCGCGGCCCTCGGTCGCACCGGTCGCATCGATCGCTTCCGCGAGGTCATTCAGCACTACGTGAAGAACCACGACGTGCCTGAGATTGACGTTGCTGCAGCACTGGCTGTTGTGGCACAGGGCGCGACGCCCCTGCTGCTCTCGGCTGATGACGATCGTAAATTCGATCGCGATCGCAAGCAGGCTGCAAGCTTCCTTGACGATAGCAACGATCGCCCGGTACGCGAGCGCACCGAGCGTGCCCCGCGCCGCGACGATCTCAAGATGTACCGCATCGAGGTGGGCCGTCGCGAGCGCGTACAGCCCGGCCAGATCATTGGCGCAATTGCGAACGAGGGTGGCCTCACCCGCGACGACTTCGGCCGCATCCAGGTGCGCGACGACTTCTCGCTCGTCGAGCTGCCCGCAACCCTCTCTGAGGCTTCGATCGCAGCACTCGCAAGCACTCAGATCAGCGGCAAGCTGATCGAGCTGAAGGAAGACCGCGGCGGCTCAGCCTCACGTGGCGGCGACCGGGGCGGGCGCAGCTATGGCGGCGACCGTAACGGTGGCGGACGCAGCTACGGCGGCGACCGTGGCGGCGATCGCGGCGGTTCACGCGGTGGTTACCAGGGTGGCGGCGACCGCGGTGGTTACCAGGGTGGCGGCGATCGTGGTGGCCGTGGTGGCTACAGCAACGATCGTGGCGACCGTGGCGGTTACCAGGGTGGTGGCGATCGTGGTGGCCGTGGTGGCTACAACAACGACCGTGGCGGCAGCACCGGCAACAGCTGGGAAGATCGCGGCTCACGTGGCGGCGACCGCAACCAGGGTGGCGGGCGCGACTTCGGCAGCAACAGCGCCGACGGCAAGCGCAAGCCCCGCTGGTAATACCCACCTGTAATATCCACCTCAGGTGACAATGCGTTGGTGCGCCCTCGGCAGAAATGCCGACGGGCGCATCACTGCGTTTACGCTCGATGCGAGCGGCAATTCCGGCGACCCCATTTCGATGGAGCGCAGCGAACTCGCCGATTTTGTGCGCGGGATCGAAGAGGAACATGCCCCACGCTGGGTGTGGAGCGACACCACTCGTTGGGTGCCGCAGCTGCTGGCGAACGGTGTGCGCATCACCCGGTGCCACGATCTCAGGCTGAGCCACGCCATTTTGCTACGCTCAGAACTGGTGCCGAATCGCGGCGAGCTCGCCGCGGCGGCCGCATGGGACGTGGGTCCTGAGGAGCCGGATCCGGAGCCGAAAGCCACCGCGCTGTTTGAGCTCGAATCGACCCGGGCCACCGCGGTGCCCGGCGATATCGAGGAGACTCTCGCCGAGTTTGCGCGGCAGCGGGCCGCGTTAGCCGCATCGCCGCGGCAGCTGAGTCTGCTCATCGCCGCGGAGTCGGCGGGGGCAGTGATGGCCGCCGAGATGCGTGCCGCCGGGCTGCCATGGGACACCGTCGAACACGACCGCATTTTGCGGGAGGCGCTGGGCCCCCGCCCGCCCGCGGGTGCGCGCACCGCGATCATGGCCGGTCTCGCCGACGAGATTGGGATGGCACTTGGGCAGCCCGGCGTGAGCGTCGATTCGCCGCCGAAGCTGCTGCGGGCGCTGCGTGACGCAGGCCTCGAGGTGCAGTCGACCTCGCAGTGGGAGCTCGCCGACATTGCGCACCCGGTGATTGCGCCGCTGCTGCACTACAAGAAACTTGCGCGGCTGCTCACCGCGAACGGCTGGAACTGGATCGATGAGTGGGTGCGCGATGGGCGCTACCACCCGGTGTATGTTCCGGGCGGGGTGGTGACCGGGCGTTGGGCCTCGAGTGGCGGCGGTGCGCTGCAACTGCCGCGCATGCTGCGGCCCGTGCTGCGCGCTGACCCCGGCTGGACGCTGGTGTCGGCAGATGTTGCCCAGCTTGAGCCGCGCGTGCTCGCGGCGATGTCGGGCGACCGCGCAATGGCTGCCGCTGGCGCAGGCACCGACCTGTACGCCGGGCTTGTCTCGAGCGGCGTCGTGGCGACGCGGCAAGAAGCCAAGATCGCGGTGCTCGGCGCCATGTATGGATCGACCACCGGCGATAGTGGCCGGCTTGTGCCGAGGCTGCGCCGCAGCTTTCCCGCTGCCATGAGGCTCGTCGATCAGGCGGCCGCGGCGGGGGAGCGGGGCGGTGTCGTATCGACCTGGCTGGGTAGGTCATCGCCGGCCCCCAGCGATGAATGGTTAGAACAGCAGGCCCTGGCCAGCCAGCCCGGTGCGACCCCGCGCGACGAGCGCGAGGCGCGCCGGGTCGCCCGCGACTTTGGCAGGTTTACCCGCAACTTTGTGGTGCAGGGCACCGCGGCCGAGTGGGCGCTGTCGTGGCTCGCCAATCTGCGGCTGCGGCTTGACGAACTGCCCGCAGCATGGGCCGGGCAAGACCCGCGGGCGGCACCCATCGCGCAGGCCTCGGGCCCAGCATTTGAACGGCGCCCACACCTCGCCTTCTTTTTGCACGACGAAGTGATCGTGCACACCCCCATCGAACTCGCCGACCAAGTGGCGGCCGCGGTGACGGCTGCGGCCGCCAGCGCTGGCACGTTGCTCTTTGGCGACGGGCCAGTGGACTTTCCCCTCGACGTGCGTATTTCGGAGCGCGCCGAGAAGGGGTAAGAACCAGGCTAAGCTGGGAGCTTGCAGACGATGAGGCTGTAGGACGCTGAGCGTAACCACCCCCATCGCTGTCCGAGCATTCACATTTTTGATGTCTCCCCGGCCCACAAAGTATTCGTGCGGACGGCATCTGGCTGCGCTTTCAGACGTGATCAGTTCTTCAGGAGACTCAGTGAAACCCACGCTCAACCGTCGTCTCGGCGTATTCGGCATCGTATTTATGGTGGTGGCCGCGGCCGCACCGATCACGGTCGTCGCCGCCAACTTCCCGCTCATCTTGAGCATCTCGGGCTCGATTGGCCTGCCCAGCATGGTGCTCGCCGCGACCCTGATTTTGCTGTTGTTTGCGGTCGGCTACACCTGGATGTCGCCGCGGGTGCCCGATGCCGGCGCGTTCTACTCGTATGTGCGTCAAGGCCTCGGCCACCGTGCGGGCCTCGGCACCGCATCAATCGCACTGCTGAGCTACGTGCTGCTCACCGTGTCAATGACTTGCTACCTCGGCGTGCAGACGGGCAACCTGATCAACCTGTGGCTCGGCGTCACCCCGCCGTGGTGGCTGATCTCGGGCATCATGCTGGTCATCGTGGGCGTGCTGGGCTATCGCGACATCGAACTCTCGGCCAAGGTGCTCGGCTTCGTGCTCGTGCTCGAGGTGATTGCGGTGCTCGCGATTGACCTGGGCGTGCTCGCCTCGGGCGCCGAACTGTCAACGGCCGCACTGAACCCTGCCGAAGCGCTCGTCGGAGCCCCCGGGCTCGGGCTGCTGTTCGCGTTCTTGGGCTTCTTCGGATTCGAAGCAACCGCGGTGTTCCGCAATGAGGCGAAGGACCCCGAGCGCACCGTGCCCCGCGCGACCTACATCGCCGTGATCACGATCGGTGCACTGTACTTCGTGTCGTCGTGGCTCGTCGTATCGGGGCTGGGCGAAGACCAGGCCGTCGCCGCATCGAACGAAGCACCCGACAGCGTCATCATGGACCTCGCCGGTTCTGTGATCGCCCCCATCTTTGCCGACCTCGTGCAGGTGCTCGTCGTGACGAGCATGTTCGCGTGCATGCTGTCGTTCCACAACATCGTCACCCGCTACCTGTTCACGCTGGGCCAGCGCGGCGTATTGCCCGCGGCGCTCGCAGACGTGCACGCGAAGCACCGCGCGCCCTCGCGTGCATCGCTCTGGGTGAGCATCATCACCTCGGCCGTGGTCGTGGTGTCGGCGCTCGCGCAGCTCGACCCCGTGGTGCAGATCTACACCTGGTACTCGGGCGCCGGGGCGGTGGGCGTGATCTGGATGATGGCGCTCACCAGCGTCGCCGTGATCGCGTTTGGCCGCTCACAGAAGGGCGCACTCGCCCCCTCTGGCTGGGTGGTTGGATCGGCGGTACTCGGTGGCCTGGGGCTGCTCGGCGTGCTTGCGATCTCAGTGTGGAACCTGCCCGTGCTCGTGGGCGGCACCACCGAAGCATTGATCTGGGGTGGCATCTTGATTATCGCGTTCGTGGGCGGCATGTTCTTGCCTGCCAAGCCGCAGGCCTTCGATGCGGCCGCTGAGCTGGCGAATGCTGATGCTGATGCTGATGCTGATGCTGATGCTGATGCTGATGCTGATGCTGGTGCCGCCGAAGCTGAGCCCGCAGCGTCGGCCCGCTAGGTCTGAGCCCGGTAGGCTTCACTCATGGCAATAGGCGCAACGATCCACACCTTTGAAGTACAACTGGCTGACGTGGATCGCGGGGTATACGAGAACTTTTCACTTCGTGTCGCTCGGCACCCCTCAGAGACCGCCGAGTACATGGTGACGCGTCTGCTCGCGTACTGCCTTGAGTACGAAGATGGCATTGTGTTTGCGGCCGGTGGCGTCTCGTCAACCGACGAACCCGCCGTGCTCGTGCGCGACCTCACCGGGCAGATCACAGCCTGGATTGAGATCGGTGCGCCCGATGCCGCCCGGCTGCACTTCGGCAGCAAGCTTGCCGGTCGCGCCGCCGTGTACACGCACCGCGACCCCGAGAAGCTGCTGACATCATGGGCCGGCAAAACGATTCACCACGCCGACGAGATTGTCGTGCGCTCGTTTGAGCCCAAGTTCGTGGACGAGGTGGCGCGGGCGCTCGGCCGCCGCAACACCCTGTCGATCTCGGCGACCGAGGGCACGCTGTACCTCGAGCTCGGCGACACCGCCGTCTCGAGTGAAATCTTCGAGCACCGCGCGGGCTAACACTGAGCACCGCGCGAGCCAGCTCTTCGCAGCGCCCGTGCTCATGCTTCGCAGCGAACGGCCGCATCATCCCCTGAAAAAGAGGAAGATGCGGCCGTTCGCTATTTCACGCCGTGGTGGGTGTCGTATGCCTCGCGGGCCGAGAGCACTTCGGGCACATAGCTCTTCGCCCAGTGCTCGAGCGCGCTCAGGGGCTCGCGCATGGTCTGGCCGATGTCGGTGAGGGCGTACTCGACGCGGGGCGGTACCTCGGCGTAGACGGTGCGCTGCACCAGCCCATCGCGCTCGAGTGCGCGCAGCGTTTGGGTGAGCATTTTTGACGAGACGCCGCCGACGGCACTGGCGAGCTGCGAGAATCGGGCCGGCCCGTGGCCCAGCGTGCCAACGACGAGCACCGTCCACCGGTCGCCGATGCGATCGAGGATCGTGCGGGTGGGGCAGTTGGGGTCGTACGGATTTCCTTCGAGCCCACTCACGTGCGCCACCTCGTCTCTGTTGGTCTTTGTCGCTGAGCTGCCTGCTGGGCTGCTGGATGGCTGGGGTGCGGCTGGGCTGCTGGGTAGGTTACCTGGCGGTGCCTTGCGCACTCTAAAGTGCCTACTTCCCATTCCAGTGTAACTCTCTTATAGTAACTAATGGAAGGTCATTTGACCCAGATACTCGCAACACACTGAGGAGCGCACCCATGGCAAAGATCACCGTTGTAGGCGGAACCGGATACGCAGGCAGCCACATCGCGCAGGTTGCCGCCGACCGCGGCCACGAGGTTACTTCGTACAGCCGCTCGATCCCCGAGACCCAGATCGCTGGCGTCACCTACGCCACCGGATCCATCCTCGACGGTGATATCGCTGCCGCGGTCGTCGAGGGCGCAGATGTCGTGCTCGTCGCGCTGTCGCCCCGCGGCGACATGGCTGGCAAGACCGCCGCGGCGATCGCGGCCCTGGCGGCCCGCGCACGCGTGGCTGGCAAGCGTATTGGCGTGATCGGCGGCGCCGGATCACTGTTCGTTTCAGAGGGCGGCCCGCTCGTCGCAGACACCGAGGGTTTCCCCGCAGAGATCAAGCCCGAGGCCGATGAGATGGCCCAGGTGCTCGCTGACCTGCGCGCAAGCGATGCCGAGCTCGACTGGTTCTTCGTGAGCCCCGCTGGCGGCTTTGGCGCGTGGGTGCCGGGGGAGGCCACGGGCGTCTTCCGCATCGGCGGTGACGTGCTGCTCGTCGACGAGAACGGTGAGTCGAACATCTCGGGCGCCGACCTCGCCGCGGCGATCATCGACGAGGTCGAGACCCCCGCGCACCGCCGCCAGCGCTTCACCGCGGCGTACTAAGCGGCGATTGCCCGCGCGAGCAGGGCATGGCCCTCGGCGCCGGGGTGGATGCCATCGGTGAGTAGCTCCGGACGATTCTCAAGCACATTCCATGAGTCGATGAAGTCGCGGTGGGTCGAGGCGCACCACGACTGCAGTGCGGCTCTCAACGCGTGCACGTCTGAGATGTCGATATCGATGAGTGCGCTGTCGAGCCAATTGGGGCTCAGGACCACCACACGGCGGCCCTGAGCCTCCATGCGGCCCGCGAAGAGATCGAGGCGCTCGACGAGACCCTGAACGACCTGCTCGACAGCGCCCGAGGGGGAGTGCAACAGATCGTTGATTCCGGCCGCAACGCAGATGGTGTCGGCCCTGCGGGCGACCACTTCGTGCGCGGCAGCATCGAGGACTTCTGTCAGGCGTGCGCCAGGCCACGCAAGATTGAAGAACCTGTTGCGCTCTTCATTTACAAGAATGTGATCGGCGGCGACAGCGGCGGCCCATCCGCCCGTGGGCGTTGTGCGCCCGTAGGCGATGGAGTCGCCGATGAGCGCGATGCGTTCGGCCACCGCGAGCGGCGCGGCCGAAACGTAGCACCAGGCTGCGCCGCCATCTCGCGTCATCACGCGGCGCCTGGCATAGGCGGAGACCTCGTAGGCATCGGCAGCGGCAAGTTCTTCAGTGGTCAGCGTGATGATCCCGCCCGCCACGCTGTCGCCCACTCTGCGGACGAGGCCGAGGTGGGTGGCGATGCCGCTGGTGGCAATGACCTCGGGGTCAGTAATCGGCACCGCGGTCGTGCCGTGGCCAAGGATTTCATCAGCGATGACCTCGGGCTCGCGGCCGAATAAGCTCAGCTGCACCTTGGGATCGAGCAGGGCGTTTAGCAGAGGCTTCGGAGAGCGCCTGTGTATCGATCCGATAGCGCGGGCGTAACGACACGAAAGCAGTCGACCCCGCCCGCCCGTGCTCTAGCCGGGCCAGGCGACGACCTTCACCTCTCGACCGCGTTCTGCCCCCACTAGATGAAGCAGTACTGGCATGCACGACACTGCCGATCCGGTCTCCTAGTATTTCTGCTGACACTGCGGGCATCTGACGTGTGGCAGCAGCCTCGGTACGCTGCGCAGAGGAGGACCCTCAACCTGACCCCAACTTTTTCGAGCTCTCCATGTAGTCGGTGCCAGTCGGGCTGTTCGTAGATACTCCCGCGGTTCCTTCTGTCGGGGAAGAGCCGTTCGTGGACTTCTGACTCGGTCATATCTGCCACGGTCTCCCATATGAGCTGCTCACGGGCGGCGCGCGCTTTGATCTTATGTACCATCAGAGTTGCTTCTTCTGTCGTCCGGTAACAGCGGACGGCAGAAGGAGCCTACGAGCGTGGCCCACCAAAGACCTCCATATTGACTCGGGCGCTATTGGATACCTACACGCCCGCTATCGGGTCGTTACACAAGCGCTCTCCAATGCACCGACTAAACAGCAGGGTGCCAAATGAGAATACTTTTTCGGTGCGGAGTGCTGCGGGACACATGGAAGACGCGTTCCTTTGGGATGACGATGGAGGATCGTGGCGTGATCCGGGACTGTTTAAGAATACAGAAAGGGGGCACGACCGCAGAAATTTGCGGTCGTGCCCCCCAGTTGTGTCTTTACAGCGAGTGGCCGAGCTTGAAGCCCTTATCGCCCTCTTCGTCGCGCGTGTACGAGAAACCGTCGGCGCCGATGGTCACGGCCATTTCGGAGTCGTGCGTGCGGGCCACGACGGGCTGCGGGTTGCCATCGAGGTCGAGCACGAGCGAGCCCTCGGTGTACCACGACGGCACGACGGGGTTGCCCCACCAGTCACGGCGCTGGTTGTCGTGTACATCCCAGGTGACGACGGGGTTGTCGGGGTCGCCCGTGTAGTAATCCTGGGTGTAGATCTCGACGCGGTGGCCATCGGGATCGCGCAGGTAGAGGTAGAACGCGTTCGAAACACCGTGGCGGCCGGGGCCACGCTCGATGCTGTCTGACTTGCGCAGCGAGCCGAGCTTGTCACAGATCGCGAGAATGTTGTGCTTCTCGTGCGTTGCGAAGCAGACGTGGTGCATGCGGGGGCCATCGCCACCGGTCATCGCGGTGTCGTGCACGGTCGGCTTGCGGCGCATCCACGCGGCGTAGACGGTGCCCTCGGCATCCTGAATGTCCTCGGTCACGCGGAAGCCCAGGTTCTGCATGTAACCCACAGCGCGGGGCACGTCGGGCGTGATCTGGTTGAAGTGATCGAGACGCACCAGCTCACCGGGGATGTGCAGGTCGTAGCGCCACGACATACGCTCGGTGTGCTCGGTCTGGAAGAAGAATTCGTAGGGGAAGCCGAGCGGATCGACGACGCGCACCGAATCACCGATGCCCTTCACGAATCCGTTCGGGTTGCGGCGCACCTCGCAGCCGAGCTCGCCGAAGAACGCCTCGGCCTTGTCGAGATCAGCTGCGCTGCGCACGCGGTATGAGAACGCGGCGACGGCCGCGACGGGGCCCTTGCGCAGCACGAGGTTGTGGTGAATAAACTCCTCGGTGGAGCGCAGGTAGATGGCCTCGTCGTCTTCGGTGGTGACGTAGAGTCCCAGCACGTCGACGTAGAACTCGCGCGATGCGGCGAGGTCGGTGACGATCAGCTCCATGTAGGCGCAGCGGAGAATGTCTGGTGCCTCAGAGGTGGGGGCGGGGATCGGGTTGTCAGAGATGATCGGGGCCTCCTGGGTGACCCAGAAGCCTGCCGACTGCTTGTCTTCTTCGTTGAGCTTTGCCATGATGTCGCTTCCTTGCGTCTTAAAAGTTAGTGAGTGGCGTGCGGGGCGGCCTAGGGGCTGCCCCGCACGCTCGGTTACTCGAGTAGTTACTTGCCCGCGCCGAAGCGGGGTGAGTGCGCCTCGTTCAAGGTGATCTGAATCGACTGCTGCGTGGTGTAGAAGTCGACCGAGCGGTAGCCGCCCTCGCGGCCGAGGCCCGAAGCCTTCACGCCACCGAAGGGGGTGCGCAGGTCGCGCACGTTGTTCGAGTTCAGCCACACCATGCCCGACTCGATGCCGTCGGCGAAGTTGTGCGCACGCTTCAGGTCAGAGGTCCAGACGTAGGCTGCGAGGCCGTACTTGGTGTTGTTCGCCAGCTCGAGTGCCTCTTCGTCGGTGTCGAAGGGCGTGATCGCTACGACCGGGCCGAAGATCTCTTCCTGGAAGATGCGGGCGTCGGGGGCGACGTCTGCGAACACCGTCGGGGCGACGTAGTTGCCCGTGGGGAAGCCCTCGGGGCGACCGCCGCCGGCGACAAGGCGACCCTCGGTCTTGCCGATCTCGACGTAGCTCATGACCTTTTCGAAGTGGCTCGGGTGCACGAGTGCGCCGACCTCGGTGGCCGGGTCGCCGGGCAGGCCGACCACAATGTTCTTGGCACGCTCTGCGTAGCGCTCGACGAACTCGTCGTAGATGTCGCGGTGCACGAGCACGCGGCTACCCGCGGTGCAGCGCTCGCCGTTCAGACTGAACACGCTGAACACGGTGGCGTCGAGCGCCTCTTCGAGGTTGGCGTCAGCGAAGACGACCGAGGGGCTCTTGCCGCCGAGCTCGAGCGAGAGGCCCTTCAGGAAGGGAGCCGCGTTGGTCGAGATCATTGCGCCGGTCGAGCTGTCGCCCGTGAACGAGATCAGGGGCACGTCGGGGTGCTTCACGAGCGCATCGCCCGCGACACCACCCGAGCCGAGAATGAGGTTGAAGACGCCCTCGGGCAGGCCAGCCTCGCGGAAGATCTCGGGCCACAGCGCCGCCGAGAGGGGCGTGTAGCTGGCGGGCTTCATAACGACGGTGTTGCCGGTGGCGATGGCCGGGGCCAGCTTCCACGACTCCTGCATGAAGGGCACGTTCCAGGGGGTGATGAGGCCGGCAACACCGATGGGCTTGCGGTTCACGTAGTTGATCTGGCGACCGGGCACCTTGGTGACGTTGTCGTGCTGCGCGACGATCAGGTCGGCGAAGAAACGGAAGTTCTCGGCGGCGCGGCGAGCCTGGCCCTTGGCCTGGGTGATGGGCAGGCCCGAGTCCCAGCTCTCAAGCAGCGCGAGCTGGTCATCGCGCGACTCAACAATGTCGGCGACCTTGTGCAGAATGCGTGAGCGCTCGCGGGGCAGCATCTTGGGCCAGGGGCCCTCGTCGAATGCGCGCTTGGCGGCCGCGACAGCCAGGTCAACGTCCTCCTGCTGCGCCGAAGCAGACGTGATGTATACCTCGTTGTTGACGGGCTCGATCACATCGAACTCTGCGCCACCAATGGAGTCGACGAACTCACCGTCGATAAAGTGGCGGATCTTGTCGGGAAGACCTGCGGGCTTGTTCTGTGTCATGGTGTCTCCTTCGTTGGAACGGTGAAGCGTGAAAAATTTGTGAGGGGAATGCGGTGAAGCTAGTGCGGCTGGAGCGCGCTGTGCTCGGATTGGTGCGAGAGCACCGCATCGAGGGTGGCGGTGCGGTGCTTGCGGGCCATGTATTCAATTTCCATGGGATCGGCTCCCTGCTCGATGAGAGCGAGCAGCTGATCGTGCTCATTCACCGATTCGCTCGCGCGACCCGGTACGAAACTAAACGACGAATTACGCAGTACCTTCATGCGGTTCCAACCGCGATGCACGAGATCGAGAATGTGGGGGTTGGGGCAAGTCTCGAACAGCACGCTGTGAAATTCAAGGTTCAATTCGGTGAACGCTTGCGGATCAAACGCGGCGAGCGAATCACGCATGGTCTGATTGATCGCGCGGGCGCGACGAATCTGATCGGGCGTAATGTGCGGGGCCGCAAGGCCGGTCGCCGAACCCTCAACGAGCGCGAGCGTCTGCATCGTGTGCAGATACTCGGTTTCTTTCACCAGCGCGACCTGCGCACCCACATTGCGTTCGAAGGTAACGAACTTCTCGGCTTCCAAGCGCCGGATCGCCTCGCGCACCGGCACCACCGACATCTGGAGCTCGGCCGCGATGGGGGCCAGTACGAGCCGGTAACCCGGAACGTACTGGCCGCTATCGATGCGGTCCCTGATCAGGCGGTAGGCCTGCTCTGACTTGGACTCCGTTGCCATGATTAGCCTCGGGCTGCGAGCTCGGCGTCGTAGCGGGCACGCCACTGGGCGTTCATCGGGAAGAGGCCGTCAACGGCTTCGCCCTCGGCGACGCGGGCGGCAACCCACTCATCCTGCAGCTCTTGCGCGGCAGCCTCGGCGGCCACCTCGGCGAGCAGGAACGGCGGGATCACGATGACGCCGTCACGGTCGCCCATGATGACGTCGCCCGGCTGCACGGCTGCGCCGCCGCAGGCGATGGTGACATCGGTTTCCCACGGCACGTGCTTGCGGCCGAGCACGCTCGGGTGCGCACCCTGTGAGAACACGGGAATATCGAACTCGGTGACAGCCGAGTAATCGCGCACGCCGCCGTCGGTGACGATGCCGGCGGCGCCGCGCACCTGCGCACGCAGGGCGAGCACGTCGCCGACGGTGCCGGTGCCGCGCACGCCGCGAGCCTCAACCACGATGACCTCGCCGGGAAGCACGGTGTCAAACGCGCGCTTCTGGGCGTTGAACCCACCCGCGTGGCTCTTGAAGAGGTCGGGGCGGAACGGGATCATGCGCAGTGTCTTTGCGACACCGAGAATCTGATCGCCGTCGTGGTTGGGGTGCACGCCATCGATGAAGATGTCGACGTAGCCGCGCTTGCGCAGGGCGGCAGAAACAGTCGCGACCGCAACGTTGGCGAGCAGTGCGCGCACCTCGTCATTCAGCGGGTGCGGTGCTTCTTCGAGGGGAGTGGCGCGGCCAGCGGCGACTGCCGCGGCGTGCTCTTCTTCGCTGCCCCAGGCCTCGATGCGCTGCAGGTCGTTGACCTGCGGCGCGCTGCCGAAGTCACCAAACGCGGTCGTGCCCTGGGTGACCGTGGTCACGAGGCGGCCGGTGCTCGGAGCGCCTGCGGCGTTGGGAGCGTCAACCTCAACCTCGACCACGTCGCCGGGAACGGCAACCGAAGAGCCAGCGGGGGTGCCCGTGAGGATCACGTCGCCGGTCTCAAGGGTCATGTGCTGTGAGAGGTCGGCGACCAGCTGGCCGAAGCTGAACTTCAACGTGTCGCTGGTGTCGTCCTGCACGAGCTCGCCGTTGACCCAGGTGCGCACGCGCCAGTCATCCTGGCTGATGCCTGCGGTGTCGATCGCGGCCGGGCCGATGGGGGTGAAGCCGTCGCCGCCCTTGTTTCGTACGTTTGAGCCCTTGTCGGCCGCGCGCAGATCGTAGATGCCGAAGTCGTTCGCCGCGGTGACGCTGGCGACGTGCTTCCAGCCGTCTTCGGGGGAGACCCAGCGGGCGGGTGCGCCGATCACGAGTGCGACCTCGCCCTCGAAGGCGAGCAGCTCGGTGCCGGCGGGGCGCTCAATGATGCCGCCCGTTGCCGCGAGCGATGAAGCCGGCTTCAGAAAGTATGACGGGAACTGGGGAGTGCGCCCGCGCTGCTGAATGCGGGAGGGGTAATTGAGATGAACGGCAATGATCTTGCCGGGGGTCTCGATTCCGTACGTCATAGCTACCTCGCTTCGTCGTTGTATTTCAAATGATATACGATCCGGATGGATCTGTCATCCCAGGACGCTGAGATGTGGAGCCAAGTCACTCCAGCAGGAGGATTCAGCTATTCCGGAAGAAACGCTGCGGTTTCTTCCGGAATAACTGAAAGCTCCGGATCTGGCGTTGCTGTGCTGCGAGCTAGTAGCTCGCGCGGGGTGCAGCGCCAGGGGTGCCCACAAAGCGATCCACGAGGGCCTCGGTCTGGCGGGCGAGAATGGCCACATCGGCGCCAACCGCCACAAACGCAGCGCCCGCCTCGATGTATCGGTCTGCGTCAGCCGCTACAAATGCGTTGACGCCGACGGGCTTGCCCGCGGCCTGGCCCGCCTTGATCGCGCGCATGACTCCCGCGACGACCTCGGGGTGAGACTGCTGGCCCAGGTGGCCCATGGATGCCGCCAAATCAGACGGGCCCACAAAGATTGCGTCGACGCCGTCAACCGCGACAATGGCTTCGACGTTCTCGACCGCGAGGGCCGATTCGATCTGCACCGTGAGGCTGATGGTTTCGTTTGCGCGCCCCAGGTAGCCCTCGACGCGGTTCCACCTGGCCGAGCGCGCGAGCGCTGAGCCGACTCCGCGCACGCCGCCGTGCGGGTAGCGGGTGGCGCGCACGATCTCGGCGGCCTGCTCAGCTGTATCGACCATGGGGATCAGCAGGTTCTGCGCCCCCAGGTCGAGAAACTGTTTGATGAGCACCGTGTCGCCAAAGGGTGGGCGCACGAGCGGCGCCACCGGGTAGGCGCTCATCGCATACAGCTGAGCCAGCGTGGACTCGAGGCCGTTGGGGGAGTGCTCGGCATCCAGTAGCACCCAATCGCAGCCGCTGCCGGCGACAATCTCGGCGGCGACGGGGCTGCCCGAGCACACCCACAGGCCGATCTGGGGGCGGTCTGCGGCCGCGATGCGCTGCGCGAATGTGTCGGGAAGGGTTAGAGGAACCGGCACGTCACGCTCCCAAACTCGTTGTAGTCAGCGTGCACGGTGTCGCCGCGCTCCACCCACATCGGCTTCGTGAAGGAGCCGGCCAAAATGATCTCGCCGGCCTCGAGCGTCTGGCCGTGCTGCGCCAGCTTGTTGGCGAGCCAGGCGACACCGAGCGCGGGGTGGCCGAGTACGGCACCGGCGACGCCCGAGTCTTCGATGACCTCGTTGCGGTAGAGCAGCGCCTTTGCCCAGGTGAGATCGATTTCGTCGACCTTCATCGGGCGGCCGCCGATTACCATGGCGCCCATCGCGGCGTTATCGCTGATCGTGTCGACGATCGTGCGACCCTCGAGCTCGAGGTGCGAGTTGAGTACCTCGAGGGCGGGCACCACGTAGGCGGTCGCATCGAGCACGTCGAACAGCGTGACGTTGGGGCCGGCGAGCGGCTTCGCGAGTACGAATGCGAGCTCGACTTCGATGCGCACGTTTGAGAAGCGATCAAATTCGAGTACCGAGCCCGATTCGTAGACCATGTCGTCGTGGATGACACCGTAGTCGGGTTCGGTGATGCCGGTGGCGACCTGCATCACGCGTGAGGTGAGCCCGATCTTGTGCCCGACGAGCCTGGCGCCCTGGGCAATGCGGCGATCTGACCATTCCTTTTGGATGGCGTACGAATCTTCAATCTGCATGCCGGGGTAGCGGCTGGTGAGCTTGGGCAGCACCGCGCGATCCTTGTCAGCCTGCACCAATTCGTCTGCGATCTCAATGATCTGTGATTGTTCGAGCACGTGTTCTCCACTTCAACGGGGCGTGATGCCGATCGTATACGATCTGAGGTTGGGGCGCCATCTTTGACGCTAGAAACAGCGATGCGCGACAGGTGAATGAACACCCATCGCGCATGCACCGATGTGAAACCTAGCCGCAGGGCGACACTTAGCCGCTGATGACGTGGGGCTCGGCGACGGCTTTGAGGCCCGCGACGCCAAACTCACGGCCATAGCCCGAGTGCTTGGCCCCGCCAAACGGAATCATCGGGTGCAGCCCGCCGTGTCCGTTGATCCAGGTCGTTCCCGCCTGCAGGCGGGCGGCCACGGCGAGTGCCTCGGCGCGATCTGACGACCACACCGAAGAACCGAGGCCAACCTCGAGCTCGTTGGCGAGCCCGATGACCTCGTCGAGGTCGGAGTAGCGAATGATCGGCAGCGCCGGCCCAAACTGCTCCTCGAGCACGAGGTCGTTGTGGGGGTCAATGTCGGCAATCAGCGTCGTCGGGTAGAAGTTGCCAACCGCATCGCGATCCGGATCCCCGCCCAGCACCACGCGGGCACCCGAGGCCTTGGCCGATTCGACCAGGCGATCGACGATGTCGAACTGGGCCCGGTTCTGCAGCGGGCCGAGCACGTTCTGCTCATCGAGGCCCACGCCCATGGGCATGTTCGCGGCGACCTTCGCGAGCTCTTCGACGACCGCGTCGTACACCGAATCGTGCACGTACAGGCGCTTGAGCGCCGCGCAGGTCTGGCCCGTGTTGATGAAGGCGCCCCAGAAGAGATCCTCGGCAATCGCCGCGGGGTCAACGTTAGGCAACACGATGCCCGCGTCGTTGCCGCCGAGCTCGAGCGTGAGGCGCGTGACGTTGGGGGCCGAAGCCGCGATGATGCGCTTGCCCACCGGGGTTGATCCGGTGAACATGATCTTGCCGATCTTGGGGCTGCGCGTGAGCGCGTCACCCACCGTGCTGCCGGGGCCGGGCACGATGTTGAGCACGCCCGCGGGCAGCACCTCATTCATGACCTTGACGAGCGCGAGCACCGAGAGCGTGGTCGTCTCTGCGGGCTTCAGCACAACGGTGTTGCCCATGCGCAAGGACGGGGCGATCTGCCAGATCGAGATCATCATCGGCCAGTTCCACGGCGAGATCGCGCCCACCACGCCCAGGGGGCGGTAGTGCATTTCGGCGTAGCCCGATTCGTCGTCGATGATGACCTCGACGGGCAACGGGGTGTCGGCGGCCGCGCGGGTCCAACCCTCGGCGCCGCCCACCTCGAAGCGGGCGTTGGGGCCATTGAGCGGCTTGCCCTGCTCGCGCGAGAGCAGCTCGGCGAGAGGCTCGGCCGCGGCCTTGATCGCGTCAGCAGCCTTGTGCAGGTACGCGCTGCGCTCCTCGTGTGAGAGCGCCGCCCATGCGGGCTGAGCCGCGGCAGCGGTATCGATCGCGGCCTCGAGCGTGGCCACGTCGTGCACCGGAGCCTTCGCGATGAACTCGCCGGTGGCCGGGTCAAACACGTCGCGGGTGTCGCCCTCGTGCTCGGTGATCGCGGCGAGCAGGGTGTCGTAAGTGTGCATGGTTCCTCCACATTGAGTCCTGTAGTTACGGTGCAGCCGGTAGGCACGGTGAGCCCGATCGGTATCTTCAGCGTAGGCCGCCCGCGCCTGAAGCGGGTTGTCTGGCGCCGCTTGACAGTTGTGTTTGCGCGACGAACTGGGCCGCCCCGGGTGCCCGAGCGGGGCCCATCTGCCACGCTCGAGGGAACGTGCGGCGAAGACACCAACCCGGCGATTCACGACCCGGCCCGCATGGGCGAACTGTGGCACAGCGCCGACGACTGGGATTACTACACGGTGCCGCAGCCCGGTGCCGCTGGCCGCAATATTCACCTGCCGCGCGGCAAGGTGTTGGGCGGTTCGCACTCACTCAACGCCATGATCTGGGTGCGCTGCGTGCCCCAGGATTTCGACCACTGGGCCGCCCTCGGCAATGACGGCTGGGCCTGGAACGACGTGCTGCCCGTCTACCGCGACATCGAGAATTTTCACGGCCCGGGCGCCGATAACACGGCCCTGCACGGCACGAGCGGCCTGCTCGACGTGACGAGCGACTACGCGCTCTCGCCGATTCAGCAGTCGATTATCGACGCCGCCGTTGAAGAAGGGCTGCCGCACAACCTCGACTACAACGGCGCTGAAATCGAGGGCGTCTCGCAGCAGCAAATCACGGCCCGCGACGGCCAGCGCCTCAACACCTACATGGCCTATCTGAAGCCGGTGCGCGACCAGGTGCGCGTCGAGGTCGGCTGCCACGTGCACGAACTCATCTTCGCTGACGAGGCTGGTTTGGGCGACGGGGCTGGCTCGGGCACTGAGGCTGGCTCGGGTGCTGCTGCCGCAGGCTCCGGATCCCCGGCCGCCCCGCGCGTGGTCGGCGTGCGTTACGCACAAAACGGTGAGGTGCACGAGCTCTACGCCGACGAGGTGATCCTCGCCGCCGGTGCGATCGATTCGCCGCGCCTGCTGCTGCGTTCGGGCATTGGCCCGGCCGATGAGCTGGCCCAGCACGGTATCGCCTCACGCGCTGATCTGCCCGGCGTGGGCAAGAATCTGCACGATCACCTGCTCGCCCCCGTGATCTTTGAAACGGAGACGCCCGTCGGGCCGCCCCAGCCCGGGGTATCACCGGCGCAGACGCACCTGTTCTGGAAGAGCCGGGCAGAGCTTGATCGCCCCGACACTCAGCCGATCAACTTCTCGGTGCCGATGTACGGCGACAACCTTGCGCCCCGCACCGGTGACGGCTTCTCGCTGATGGCCGGGCTGATCACGCCCGCAGCGCGCGGATCCATCACGCTGTCGGGCCCCAACCCCGAAGACCCGCTGCTGATCGACCTTGACGCGCTCGGCCACGACGACGATCTGGCCTCACTTGTTGCATCGGTGAAGCAGTGCCGTCGCATCGGCAGCCAGCGAGCCCTCGCCGCTCGCCCGGGCGAGGGCGGGTGGGGCGCCGTCGAGGTGTACCCCGGCCCCGAAATCGGTGACGGTGACGACCTCGTCGAGTACGTGCGCAACACCGTGGCCACCTACCACCACCAGGTCGGCACCTGCAAGATGGGCGTCGATGACCTCGCGGTGGTATCGCCCAGGCTCGCGGTGCACGGTGTGAATGGGCTGCGCGTCATTGACGCCTCGGTGATGCCGCGGGTGTCGACGGGCAACACGAACGCTCCCGCCGTGCTGATTGGCGAACTCGGCGCAAAGTTTGTGCTCGCGGGCGAACGCTAGCGGGGCAAACAGGCGCAACGGCGAGCTGTAGCACCGGTGAGCTGCAGTGACAGCCACAGCGACCGTGGCCAGCAGCCGAGGGAAACCTAGGCTGCTGGCCGGGCCGTTGAGGAGCGCACGCGCAGTTCGTAGGGGAGGGGCGTCGCCGTAGGAGCTGGCACCTCGCCCCGGCCTGGCTCGAGCTCATTCATCAAGACGTCGACGGCGCGCTCACCCTGCACCCGAGGAAACTGGGCGACCGTGGTGAGTCCAAAGAATTCAGCAAGGTCGTGATCGTCGATGCCCACGATCGAGACGTCGCCGGGCACGCTGAGGCCCAGATCACGGGCGGCGAGGATCGATCCGAACGCCATCTCGTCTGACGCCGCAAAAATGGCGGTGGGTCGGTCGCGCGGGTTGCCCAGCAACTGCTTCGCGGCGGTGTAGCCGCCCGGCACCATGAAATCTGCGGCGGCAAACAGGCGCGGGTCGACGGTGAGGCCGGCCTCGGTGAGCGCACTCTCGTAGCCGATGCGGCGGTGCGAGGGGAGATGGAAGTCGAGATCGAACTCGCTGCTGCCGCCGATGTGTGCGATACGAGTGTGCCCCAGGCTAATGAGGTGCTCGGTCGCGAGTTTTGCAATGGCCCCGTCGTCGATGGCGAGGGTGTGTACCCCGGGAATGGGGCCGCCGACCCCCACGAGGGGTTTGCCGAGTTCGTGCAGCCTCGTCACTTCTGGCGGGGTGAGCTCAAGTGACACCGCGATGACGGCGTCCACCCGCTGGCGCATCAAAAAGTGTTCGAAGACGCTGGCGCGCTCTTGGCCGTCTCCCGCAAGGTTGTAGAGGGTGAGGTCGTAGCCGTGGCGCAGCAGCGCCTGCTGCGCCCCCTCGAGCACCGAGGAAAAGAACCAACGATTCAGAAATGGTACGACCACGCCGATGTTGCGGGTGCGGCCCGAGGCCAGGCTGGAGGCGTTCGATGACACTACATAGCCGAGCTGACCGGCGGCCTTCTCGACCTTGGCGCGCGAGGCGGGTGAGACGTGACCGCGGCCGCTCAAGGCGCGAGAGACCGTCGCGGTTGAGACTCCCGCGAGTTTTGCGACCTCTTCAATGCTGGCCATAGCCCCTCAATTTCTGAACTGTTCTAGTGTAACGACAAGTATTCGGGCGAATGACCTGAGGTCACCCGCCCGAATATGCTTGTTGTTGAGTTACTGCGCTGCTGAGCTACTGCGCTGCCGCGTTGCTGAACTGCTGCGTCGCGGTTACGCCTCGAGCCACACCGTGGTGTTGGGCTCGAGCGTGGTGCCGTCAACCGGCGCGCTCGCCAGCAGCACGCGTGCCGCGGGCAGCTCAATGGCGGTGTCGCCGGTGTTCGCGACCACGATCACGCTTTCGTTGCGGAAGGCCACCACTGACTCGGGGTATCCCGCGACCCAGGTCAGACTGCCCGATCCGAGCTGGCGTTCGCGCCTGAGCGTGAGCAGCGCGCGGTACATCGACAGCGTTGATGTGGGGTCCTCGCGCTGCGCGTCGCGCGCGAGAAGGCCCCAGGTTTCTGGCTGCGGCAGCCACGGGGTGCCCGCCGGGCCAAACCCGAAGGCGTGCGCGTCGGCTTCCCAGGGCAGCGGCACTCGGCAGCCGTCGCGCCCATAGCGTTCACCGTTCGTGCGAAACCACGTGGGATCTTGGCGTGCGTCGTCGGGCAGATCGATGACCTCGGGCAGGCCAAGTTCTTCACCCTGGTAGAGGTATGCCGATCCGGGCAGAGCCAGCATCAGTGCGGTTGCCGCGCGAGCGCGCCGCAGCCCGGGCGCATATTCGGGCAGCCCGAGGGAACGCGGGCCGAGGCCGTGACCCTGGGGGTTCACGGCCGTCACCGAGAGACGGGTCGCGTGGCGCACCACATCGTGGTTCGAGAGCACCCAGGTGGAGGGGGCGCCGACGCCGTGGAATGCGGCGATTGACTCATCGATGACCTCGCGTAGGGCGTGCGCGTTCCAGGGGGTTTCGAGGTAGGCGAAGTTGAATGCCTGGTGCATTTCGTCGGGGCGCACCCAGTTGGCGACGCGGGGGAGCGGATCGACCCAGGCCTCGGCCGCGAGCACCCGTTCGCCGGGGTACTCGTCGAGCAGCTTGCGCCAGTCGCGGTAGATCTCGTGCACACCGTTTTGTCCCCAGTAGGGCGCGGCGACCTCAGGGTCTTCGGCTCCGCCGCCCATGCTGCCGCCGTCGATGGGTGGGGTGAAATCGGGGAGGCCATCCGCCTTGATCATGCCGTGGGCGACGTCGACGCGGAAGCCGTCGACCTCGCGATCGAGCCAGAAGCGCAGGATGCGCCTGAACTCCTCGCGCACCTCTTCGTTCGTCCAGTCGAAGTCGGGCTGTGAGCTGTCAAAGAGGTGCAGGTACCACTGGCCGGGGGTGCCGTCTGCCTCGGTGAGGCGGGTCCACGCCGGGCCACCGAACACCGATTCCCAGTTGTTGGGGGGCTCGTTGCCCTCGGGCCCGCGACCCTCGCGGAAGAGGTAACGCGCGCGCTCAGGGCTGCCGGGGGCCGAGGCTAGTGCGGCCTGGAACCACGGGTGGGCGTCAGAGGAGTGGTTGGGCACGAGGTCAACGATGACTCGCAGCTGCCGGGCGTGCGCCTCGGCCACGAGGGCATCAAAGTCGGCGAGCGTGCCAAACAGCGGATCGATGTCGCAGTAGTCGGCAACGTCGTAGCCGGCGTCCTTCTGCGGTGAGGTGTAGAACGGCGAGATCCAGATGGCGTCGATGCCCAATTCCTGCAGTGAGGCAAGGCGTGACGTGATGCCGGCAAGGTCACCCATGCCGTCACCGTTTGAATCTGCAAACGAGCGGGGATAGATCTGGTAGATCGCGGCGGTGCGCCACCATTCTGAAGTCATGCGAACACGGTACCCGAAGTTTTCAGAAAATGGAAGCGCTTACATTTTGGGTCGAAACACGTGTGGGTAACGTGTCTATATCGAATTCAAACAAGCCATTTGTCAAAGTGTCGTTCACAAGGTATAAATGTAACCGCTTGCACAAAGTGAGCGCCACACACCAAGGAACGGCCGCAAGCTCGCGGATCTGGTTCATCGCAGAACCGGGCAGTATCACCCCGCCAGCGCCGTCGCCGAACTGAAGTTTTGAAGAAGGGCACACCAATGAGGGTGACAAAGAAGAGCCTGCTTTCTGTCGGGGCTGTCGCAGCCATCGTGACGCTTGGTCTCACGAGCTGCTCGTCTGGCGAAAGCGGAGCCGAAAAGGAAACGACCTCGCCTGAGGCCGCCGCGAGCAGCCTGACGGTGTGGGTTGACGCTGAGCGCGTTGATGCACTGCAGGGTGCAGCCGACAGCTACTCCGAAGAAAAGGGCATCGAGGTCAACCTCGTCGGTAAAGACACCGCCGACATCAAGGATGACTTCATCCAGCAGGTTCCCACCGGTAAGGGCCCCGACGTTGTCATGGGCGCCCACGACTGGCTCGGTGAGCTCTCCACCAACGGTGTCGTGGCCCCGATCGAGCTCGGCGACTCTGCCGCCGACTACCTCCCCGTCGCGGTTGACGCCGCCACCTATGAGGGCACCACCTACCTGCTGCCCTACGCCGTCGAGAACATCGCGGTGCTGCGCAACACCGAACTGGTGCCCGAGCCCGCCGCCGACTTTGACGACATGATCGCCAAGGGCCAGGCCGCCGGCCTCGACCAGCCGTTCGTGGTCGAGCAGGGCGCCGAGGGTAACCCCTACCACCTGTACCCCTTCCAGACCGCGTTCGGCGCCCCCGTATTTGGGAGCAACGACGAGGGCTATGACCCCGCTGATTTGCAGATCGGTAACGCTGGTGGCGATGATTTCGCGGCCTGGCTCGGCAGCCAGGGCAAGAACGGCACCGGCGTCTTCAACACCGACATCGACGGTGATATCGCCAAGCAGTCCTTCCTCGACGGCAAAGCAGCCTTCTGGCTCACCGGCCCCTGGAACGTCGGCGCAGCCACCGACGCCGGCATCGATGTCGCCATCGACACGGTGCCCAGCCCGACCGACGCAGCCGCCGCACCGTTCGCCGGTGTGAAGGGCTTCTTCGTCTCAGCTGAGTCAAAGAACAAGGTTGCCGCGAACGACTTCCTCGTGAACTACATTGGCACCGAAGACGTGCAGATGGATCTGTTTGCTTCGGGTAACGTGCTCCCGGCCCTCGCCGCAGCGGCAGAGGAAGCCTCAAAGGATCCGATCATTGCCGGCTTCGCGGCAGTGGGCGCAGAATCGGTTCCCATGCCCGCCATCCCCGCCATGGGCGCTGTCTGGGAAAACTGGGGCATCGCTGAGGCTACCGTCATCAACGGCGCTGACCCGAAGGCGACCTGGCAGAAAATGGCTGCCGACGTGCAGTCACTGATCGACGGCTAACACCCGCATCACCCTCGGGTGATCCCCACCTATGCGGTGGTGCGGCAGAACACCTGCCGCACCACCGCAGCGGTGACCGGCATGCAACCGCGTGCCCGCTAATCGCTGACGATTGAAATGAAAGATCTGGGCAGAATGAGCATCAAGACTGACGACGACGCCGTCTCAGGCGTGAAACTGACAAAGCGTCAGCGGCGCGCGTCACACATCGCTGACGCAGCAGCCGGGGGCGTGAAAGTACTGTTGCTCAAGCTGCTCTTGCTTGGCGTCGTTGACGCCGTCGCCATCTACGGCGTGGTGATCCTCGCGACCGCAGGTCAGTGGCTCGTCGCCGCCATCGTGGTGGGGGTGGCCGCGATCGTGAACTGGATCTACTTCTCGCGGCGCAAACTCCCCGCGAAGTACCTCGCGCCCGGCGTCATCTTCCTCATCCTGTTTCAGGTGTTTGTGCTCGTCTACACGGGGTACATCGCCTTCACGAACTACGGCACCGGGCACAACGGCTCGAAAGACCAGGCCGTTTCATCGCTGATGTCATCATCGCTTGAGCGCGTCGAAGACTCGCGCGCTTACCCGGTAACGGTGGTGGACCAGGCGGGCACGCTCGGCCTGCTCGTCACCGATGCCGACGGCGAAGCGATGCTCGGCACCGCAGATACCCCGCTCGCTCCCGTCAACGCCACGATTGAAGACGGTCGGGCGGTGGCGGCCGACGGCTGGTCGACGCTGCAGTTCGCCGACGTCATCGCCCGCACCGACGCTATCTCGGAGCTTTCGGTGCCGTTCTCTGACGACCCCAATGACGGGGCGCTGCGCACCCCCGACGGGGCCAGCGCCTACCTCTACACCTCGAGCCTGACCTACGACGAGCAGGCCGGGTCGATGACCAACCTTGACACCGGCACGGTGTACCAAGATAACGGCACGGGGGCCTTCACCTCAGAGGCCGGCGAAGTGCTGATGCCCGGCTGGCAGATTCCCATCGGCGCCGACAACTTTGTGCGCGCGGTCACCGACCAGCGGCTCACCGGCCCCCTCGTCTACGTCACCCTGTGGACCTTCGCCTTCGCGCTAATCTCGGTCGCCTCAACCTTCTTCCTCGGTCTGCTGCTCGCCATGGTGTTCAACGACGCCCGCATGCGAGGCCGCAAGTACTACCGCGTGCTGATGATCTTGCCCTACGCGGTGCCCTCGTTCCTATCGGCCCTGATCTGGGCGGGCATGATGAACGAGAGCTTCGGGTTCATCAACCAGGTGCTGTTCGGCGGGGCCTCGATACCCTGGCTCACTGATCCGGTGCTCGCCAAATTCTCGGTGCTGCTCGTGAACCTGTGGCTCGGATTCCCCTACATGTTCCTCGTGTGCACCGGCGCCCTGCAATCCATCCCCGATGAGCTACAAGAAGCCGCCAGGGTCGACGGTGCCAGCCCATGGTCGGTGTTCCGCCTGATCAAACTGCCGCTGCTGCTCGTCTCGGTGGCGCCGCTGTTGATCGCCTCGTTTGCGTTCAACTTCAACAACTTCAACGTCATCTACATGCTCACCGACGGCGGCCCGCGCGATGCGAGCGCCCCGATTCCCGTGGGGCACACCGACATCTTGATCTCGATGGTCTACAAGGTGGCCTTCACCGGGCAAACCCGCGACTATGGGCTCGCCAGCGCCTACTCGATCATCATCTTCATCATCGTGGCCATCATCTCGGTCATCGCCTTCCGCCGCACTAAGTCACTCGAGGAGCTGAGCTGATGGCTACCAACGACCCGCTGCCCACCGGCCCCGGCGCAATGCGCGCCGACGTTGCCGACAACTTCGACGATCTCTCGACCCGCGCCGCCGTGCTGCCGGGGCGTCGCGGCGGTGCCATCCGCCCGAACAACAAGCGACCGTTTAACCTGCGACGCTGGTTCGCGGCCACCGGGTGGCGTCACCTTGTGGGCATCGCGATCGTGATCTTCTCGCTGTTTCCGATCGTGTTCGTGATTTCGTCATCGCTGAACCCCAACGGCACGCTTACCGGATCAAACGCGCTGTTTTCCAAGATCGGCCTCGACAGCTACACGCGCATTCTCAACGACCCCAAGGTGCCCTTCCTTACCTGGTTCGGCAACACCCTGATCATCTCGGGCATCACCGCGTTCTTGACGGTCTTTCTGGGCGCGCTTGCGGCCTACTCGTTCTCGCGCATGCGCTTCGCCGGCCGCCGGTTTGGGCTCATCGCGATCGTCGTCATCCAGATGTTCCCGCAGCTGCTCGCGGTCGTCGCGATCTTCCTGCTGATGAGCGCGATCGGTGACCTGTTCCCCGCGATCGGGCTGAACACGCACATCGGCCTGATCATGGTGTACCTCGGGGGCGCCCTCGGCGTGAATACCTTCCTGATGTACGGCTTCTTTAACACCGTGCCCGTGTCGATCGACGAGGCCGCAAAGCTCGACGGCGCAGGTCACGCGCGCATCTTCTTCACGATCATTCTGCGGCTCGTGGCGCCGATTCTCTCGGTCGTGGCGCTGCTGTCATTTATCGCCTCGGTGAACGAGTTCGTGGTGGCCTCGGTGCTGCTCATCGACACCGACCAGCAGACGCTGGCCGTCGGGCTCACCAAGCTCGTGTCGAACCCGCGCTACGCCGACTGGAGCGCGTTCTCGGCCGGCGCCGTGATCGCAGCCCTGCCCGTGGTTGCACTGTTCTTGTTCCTGCAGAAATACATCGTCGGTGGCCTCACCGCGGGCTCGGTGAAATAGCCGCAGGAGGTATTGCGCGCTCGGTGGATCTCGCTACCGGGCGCGCAGTTCGCTCGGGCTGATGCCGTAAGCGTTCTTGAACACCCGGCTGAAATGCGCGGCATCGGCGAAGCCCCAGCGCGCGGCAATCGCGGCAATGGGAAGAAGCGCATGCCCCGGATCAAGAAGATCTGCCCGGCAGCGTTCGAGGCGGCGCTCACGAATCCAGGTCGACACCGTGGTGTCTGCCTGGCGAAACAGTGAGTGCAGGTGACGCGTCGAAATGTAGTGCGCGCTGGCGATCGAACCGGGGGAGAGGTCTGTCGACCCCAGGTGGTCATCGATATAGCCATACACGCGCTGCAGCAGCTGCTGGTGCGGGTCGCGGGTGTCTGCGCTCGCGTCCAAAATGCTCGCAAACAGGGTGGAAACAAGGTCGAGGCTCGTGTGCGCGAGTTTCACGCGCACCCGATCGGTGAGCGGCGAGAGCTGGGCCGGAAACTGCGATAGGAACGCCGAGATTACGGGAGTGAGCCCGATGTGCTCCCTGCCCAGCGAGACCGCGGTGAGTTGCTCGGTGATGGGGGCGGGGAGGTCGAGCCGGTTCTTCGGAAACATCATGATGACATTGCGAATGTCTTCGGTGAACACCAATGAGTAGGGCCGTGACGTGTCATACACCGACAGGTCACCCGCCTGCATCACGACCTCGCGGCCGTCTTGCACGAGCACCCCGCTGCCCGCAAGCAACAGGCTGAGCTTGTAGTATCCGCTGCCCCCGGTCGCAATGGTTTCGGGGGTGCGCTCAACGAGGTGGGGCCTGGCGACCACCTCAGAGAACACGACATCGTCGGCGTCAGCTGTGCTGAGTTTGGCGGCGAACGGCTCGCGCCCGTCGGCGGTCACGCGCAACGGCACGAATGACTGTGATGCGAGCGATCGAAACGTGCCGATGTTGTCTGCCCGCGCGCCAGTACTATTCACCACTCGACATCCACCTCATTGCGTCTATCTGCCTAACAGCCTTGATCTGCAGCGTAGATCACGCAGCTCAACCGTAGCCGAGAGACTACACCGTGCCGGCCTATCTGAATGATTGATGATCGCTACATTCCACCTACCTGAGCCCTGTGCTTCGCATGCCCACCGCTAAGCTGTGCGCATGCGCATTGAGGCCTGGTTCGAAGTGATCGTGACGGTGATTGAATTCACCGGTGTCGTAGCCGTCGTGGCGGGGTTTGTGATTGCCGCCGTGCTCGCGGTGCGGGCGCTGCGACGTGGGGCCGGCGGCGCGGCAGCCTATCAAGCGCTGCGCACCACGATCGGCGGCTCGATTCTGCTCGGCCTTGAGATCTTTGTCGCCGCCGACATTATTCACACGCTGTCGGCGCCCTCGCTCGAAGACGCCGCAGTGCTCGGGCTGATCGTGGTGATTCGTACGGTGCTGAGCATGTCGATTCAGATCGAGATCGAGGGCGTGCTGCCCTGGCGCCGCGCGCTCACCACGAGCGGCGGGCAGGTGCTGGCCGGGGAAATCGCGAAGCAGGCGACTGCCGCGCGATAACCCCGGGGCCAGCGGTGGCTACTCTGCCTCGACGTGGAGCCCGTTGACGCGCTGAATCTCGCGTTGGTACTCGGCGACGACGCTGCGCGAAACACGGCAGTCGAGCACGATCGTGCCCCGCCCGCCCGCCACCGTCCACTCGGCGAGTGCATCGAGGTCGGCAAGCTGCGACACGATCACGCCCTGCGCGCCCAGCGCCTCGGCGACCCCGGCAAAGTTCACCTCGGGAATGAGCATGGGGCCCTGCGCGAGACCCATTTCGCCGTACAGGTGCACCTCGGCGCCATAGGCGGCGTCGTTCCACACCACGATGACGCAGCTGGGGGCGGTGCGAATGGCGGTTTCGAGATCGGCGAGAGCCATGAGCCCGCCGCCGTCGCCCGTGCTGAGCACGACGGTCGTTTCGGGGGCCGCGACGGCAACGCCTGCGACGGTTGAGAAGCCGAGCCCAATTGTCTGGTAGGCGGTGCCGACCATGATCATGCGCTCGGGCGACGCGACCGGCCAATACATATTTGCCCAGCCGAGAAAGTGGCCGCCGTCGGTTGTGACGTGGCGATCGGCGGGCAGCAGCTCGGCGACACGGCTCGCCACCGCGCGCGGGTCGAGGCGGCCATCGGGGCATGATCCGGATCCCGCGGCGCCAGCATCGCGCGCCCGCAAGCGCGCCCCGGGAGCGAGGCCCTCGACGCGCTCGCGCCAGGGGAGCGCGGAGGGCTGCGTGGCACCGTCGCGTTCTTGCGTGAGCGTGAGCTTGGCGCGCTCTTGTTCGATCGCCTGGGTGAGCGCGGTGACGGTGGCGCGCGCGTCACCCTGCAGCAGCTGGTGCGTGAGCGGCACCTGGCTCTTGGGGGGAAGCACCTGCTCGGTGTCGATGCGAATCACCGTGGTGCCCGCGCCCAAAAGGTCGCCAAAGCGCATGGTGAACTGGTTGAGGCTCGCGCCCACCACGACCACCACATCGGCCTGTGCGACGACGTCCATGGCGGCTAACTGTCCGAAGCCGCCCGTCACGCCGAGGTCGTACTGGGCATCAGGGAAGATGCCGCGGGCGAGAGCCGAGGTCGCGGTGAGCGCGCCGAGGCAGTCAGCGAGCGTGCCCAGTTCGGCGCCGGCGCCCGCGAGATGTGCGCCGCGGCCCGCGATGATGAGCGGGCGTTCGGCCTCGATCAGGGCGAGGGCGGCGGTCTCGAGCTGGTGATCAAGCACCCCGGTGACGGGCCGGGTAGGCTGCGCCTGCGGGGTGACCGTGTGCTGCGAGACCGAAGCCGCGAGCGCCGAAAGCACCGCGGGGTCGTCGAGGTCGATGCCCTCGGGCTTGGGCGCGACGGTGACGGGGGCGACCGCGGCCGCGCTCACGATGTCGTAGGGGATGGCGAGCACGACGGGGCGGCGAAGCCTGGTGGCCTGCGAGACGGCGCGTTCGACGGTGCGCTCGATGTTGGTGACCGAGAGGGTGTGGGTGCGCACGCCGAGGGCGGCCGCGAGCATCTCTTGGTCGACATCCCAGGGCCGGGGCCCCGCGCTGGGGGCGTCGCCAACGACGACGAGCATGGGGGTGCGGGCCTGCGCGGCCTCTGCGAGGGCGGTGAGGGTATTCGTGAAGCCGGCGCCGTAGGTGGTGGTGGCGATCGCGATCTTGCCGCTCACCCGGGTATAGGCGTCGGCGGCGGCCACTGAGCCGGCTTCGTGGCGCACGGCGGTGTAGCTGAGGCCTGCCGCGGTGAGGTCTTCGATGAGGTGGGCATTACCGTTGCCCATCAGGCCGAAGCTGGCGCTGGTGTGCGCGGCGAGGGCCAGCGCGAGTGCACGGGTGAGCGTCGGGGTTGCAGTGTTTTCGGGGGGCGTTGAAAGAGGGGACATCACAGTGCCTTTCGCGTACTGAGCGATGAGGAAGGGGGACCGTGTATGTCTCGCTGGCGCCACACCTGTGCCGCGCCAAGCAGCAGCGCCCCTTTTTCGAGCGCCTTGCCGGCCAGACCTCTTGGGGGCCGGCTGGACACTGTGCAGTCTATCGACTGTGCGGCGATCGGGTGGGATGATGGTGACAAATTGCTGAGAGTTGGCTACAGTGGCTCTCGGCTCTGCTCGTGCTCATAGTTGAGACAGGTGTTCGATATATGAACACGGGTGGGTGATTATCGACTGACGAAGGAGTCTTTCAACATGTCAACAACTGCGCCCGCGCAATCGGCGAACTCTCGCGAGATGCGCCGCGTCGCTGCGGCGACCGTGATCGGCACCACCATCGAGTGGTACGACTTTTTCCTCTATGCCAGCGCCGCTGGTCTCGTGTTTGGCAAGCTCTTCTTTGAACCGGCTGGCTCGCAGGCGGCCACGATTATTTCGTTTGCCACCGTGGGGGTGAGCTTCCTCTTCCGCCCGCTGGGGGCCTTCCTTGCTGGCCACTACGGTGACCGCATCGGTCGCAAGGCCATGCTGGTGGTCACCCTGATCTTGATGGGTGTCTCGACCACGCTGATCGGCGTACTGCCGACCTACGAGACGGCGGGGCTTTTGGCGCCGGTGCTCTTGATGCTGCTGCGTATTCTGCAGGGCCTGTCGACCGGCGGTGAGTGGGGCGGTGCCGTGCTGATGGCGGTGGAACACGCGCCCACCAACGCGCGCGGCCGCATGGGCGCCTTCCCGCAGATTGGTGTGCCGCTGGGCATGCTGCTCGCTTCGGGTGTGCTTGCTCTGATGACCGGCGTGATCTCGCCCGGCGAAGCGTTTCTCGAGTGGGGCTGGCGCATTCCGTTCTTGCTGAGCGTGGTGCTCGTGGTGGTCGGCATTGTGGTGCGCCGCACCGTCGAAGAAAGCCCCGTGTTCAACCAGATCGCCGAGCGCAAGGAGCAGAGCACGATGCCCGTCGTGCAGCTGTTCAAGAAGCACGGCCTGCTGGTGCTGCTCGCGGCCCTCACCTTCGCGGGCAACAACGCGGCCGGCTACATGACCACCGGTGGCTTCATTCAGAACTACGCGACCACCCCGGTGGCCGAGGGTGGCTTCGTTGGGATGGAGCGCACCCCGGTGCTGCTGGCCGTGGCCGGTGCCTCGGTGGTCTGGCTGATCTGCACCTTCGCGGCGGGCACGATCTCTGACCGGATCGGGCGCAAGAACACCTACATCATCGGCTGGATTGCGTTCCTGGCCGTGCTCTTCTTGCTCTTCCCGATGGTCAACACGGGCAACGTGTGGCTGTTGTTCCTAGGCCTCGCGCTGTTCTCCATCGGCAACGGCTTCACCTACGGTCAGCAGGCCGCGTACTTTGCCGAGCTGTTCCCCGCCTCAATCAGGTACTCGGGCGTCTCGATCACCTACGCCATCGGTGCCATCTTGGGTGGCGCGTTCGCGCCCATGATCTCGGCGGCACTCGTCGCCGCGACCGGCAGCTCAATGTCGGTGGCCTACTACATCGGCGGCGTGATGATCGTCGCCTTCGGCGCGACGCTGTTGCTGCGCGACCGCTCGGGCATCGCACTCGGTCACGAAAACGAAGAGGAACAGCAGAGGGGCCACTTTGTGTGGGAAAAGCGCGACTAGCGTCGTTGCTTCTATGACGAAGTGAGGGCGGGTGGGGCGCTAGCGGTAGTTGCGCGCCACCCGCTCTGCCGTCTGTTGCAGATGGGCGACGATGCTCTCGATTGATCCGGGGGCATTGAAATGCACCACGGCGATGGACGCGGGGGCCTCGCGGCCCACCCGCAGCGGCACCGCGACGGCAAAGACGCCGTCCATTACCTCGCTCGTGCTGAGCGCATACCCGCGCTCGATGGCGGCGAGCGACTCGGGGGTGGGGGTGACCTCGCCCAGCAGTGTGGCGCGCTCGGCCGCGCTCAGCGACGCCTCGATGGCGTGACCCGGGGCACCCTTGCGCCAGGAGTGTCGATCGCCCGTGCGGCGCGATACCGCCGCGGGCACCCCCATGGGCTCGGCCGAAGCGATGGTGATGATGTCGTCACCGTCGAGCACCGTGAGAAACGCGGTCATGCCGGTATCTTGTGCAAGCCGGGTGATCTCGGGGGTCGCGGCGGTGGTGAGGCCGGGGGCCACGCCGCGAGCGAGCGCGGCCATGCGTGGCCCGAGGCGAATCATGCCGGCGTCATCGCGCAGGGCAAAGCGATGCTCTTCGAGGGTGCGCAGCAGCCGGTAGGCATTCGAGCGGTGCACGCCGAGCGCATCGGCAAGCTCGGTGATGGAGAGGGGACGCGGGGCATCGCCCAGGATTTCCAGCGCGCGCAGCCCGCGGGCGAGGGTCTGTGACCCCGCAGGGGGTGACGAAGGGGCTGGTGTTGCGGCGATACTCATGGTTCCATTCTCCAATACGGGTCACGCATTGTGATGCGCGGAGGAAAAGCGTATGATCAGTGTGCGATATTCAAACGCCATGTTCATTATATGAACAATAGCAACGATGCTCACAAGGAGAAACAGTGCAGTTCCACCACCACGGCTATGTCTCAGCCGATCCTCGCGTGCACCCCGCGGCCGGCGTCGGTATCAACCGATCTGAAGAGCTCCCTGACACGATGGATGTTCTCATCGTGGGCGCGGGCCCCGCGGGCATCATCACTGCCGCGCAGCTGTCACACTTTCCGACCGCATCAGTGCGCATCATCGACCGCCGCCCCAGCCGCCTCGAAGTGGGCCAGGCCGACGGCATCCAGGCGCGCAGCGTCGAAACCTTCCAGGCCTTTGGGTTCGCCCCGCAGGTCATCCAAGAGGCCTACCAGATCACTGAAACGGCGTTCTGGAAGCCCGATACCGAGCACCCCGAGAACATCGTGCGCACGGCCACGTCACTCGATGACGAGCACGGCATCAGCGAGTTTCCGCACCTGATCGTGAACCAGGCGCGCATTATCGATTACTTCCACGAGTACGCACAGCGCGGCCCCGGCCGCGTCTCGGTCGACTTTGGGTATGAATTCATTGGGCTTGAGAAGACCGCCGACACTGATTTTCCGATCACCGTGACGCTGAAAATCACCGCGGGGGAGCACGAGGGTGAAACCCGCGTCGTGCGGGCGAAGTACGTGGTCGGCGCCGACGGTGCCCGCTCGGGTGTGCGCCGCGCCATCGGCGGTTCACTGCGCGGCGACCAGGCCTTCCACGCCTGGGGCGTGATGGATGTGCTCGCCATCACCGACTTCCCCGATATTCGGAAGAAGTGCGCGATTCAGTCGCACGACGGCGGCAACATCCTGCACATTCCGCGCGAGGGTAACCACCTGTTTCGCATGTACGTCGACCTGGGTGAGGTCGGCGAAGAAGACCACGGCAAGGTGCGCGAGACCACGATCGACGAGATCATCGCGCAGGCCAACAAGATTATGCACCCGTACACGATCGACGTGCGCGATGTTGCTTGGCACAGTGTCTACGAGGTGGCGCACCGCCTCACCGACCGCTTCGACGACGCGCACGCGCACGGCGAACCCTGCGACCCCAACGTGTTCTTGCTCGGCGACGCCTGCCACACGCACTCGGCGAAGGCTGGCCAGGGCATGAACGTGTCGATGCAGGATGGTTGGAACCTGGCCTGGAAGCTCGGCTATGTGCTCGAGGGCCGCAGCCCCGAGTCGCTGCTGCACACCTACTCAGACGAGCGCCAGGTCACCTCGAAGAACCTCATCGACTTCGACAAGGAGTGGTCGACCCTCATGGCGAAGCGCCCCGAGGAGTTCGCGTCACCCACCGAGCTCGAAGACTTCTATGTGCAGACCGCCGAGTTCCCCGCCGGGTTCATGACGGAATACACCGAGTCGGTGCTGACGGCCGCTGATTCGCAGCAGCAGCTCGCCTCGGGCTTTCCGATCGGCAAGCGCTTCAAGTCGGTCGAAACCGTGCGCGTCAGTGACGCGGTCACGGTGCATCTTGGCCACCACCACCGCGCCGACGGTCGCTACCGCGTGTATGCGTTCGCCGATGCCACGGGTGAGCGACTCGATCAGTGGGCCGAACAGCTGCTCGCGGCAGACTCGCCCCTGCGCACCTTCACGCCCGAAGGTGCTGACCTTGACAGCGTGTTTGATGTGAAGGCTGTTTACCAGCAGTCGCACCGCGAGGTTGACATCGCGGCGGTCTCGCCGCTGTTCAAGCCGCTGTCGGGCCCGTTCCAGCTCGTCGACTATGAAAAGGTGTACGCGGCGATCGCCGACACCGATATCTTCGCTGAGCGTGGCGTGAGCCGCGACGGCGCCGTGGTTGTCGTGCGCCCCGATCACTACGTCGCGGGTATCTTTGCCCTCGATGACGTTGCGGGTGTGACCGAGCTGCTCGGCCGCGCGTTCTTGCCGCAGGCCTAACCAGCCACTAGCTCGGGGCCCGGCATGTGTGACGGGCCCCGAGCTGCGCTTGATGCGGTCAATGACTGCCTGATACGACAAACGCGCTCCCGGATCCAGGATCCGGGAGCGCGTTTGTTTTTCTAGCTGAGGAATTTAGCCAGCGAAGCGGAAGAGCTTCTTGTTGGCGAACTCGAGCATGCCACCCTTGCCCAGCTCGCGGCCGTAGCCTGACTTCTTGACGCCACCGAAGGGCACGTCAGCGCCCTCGAGGCCGGCGCCGCCGATGAAGACCATGCCCACATCAAGCTGGTTGCCGATCTGCTCAGCGCGCTCGAGGTCATCGCAGATGACGACAGAGCCGAGGCCGTACGGTGAAGAGTTAGCGAGGTCGATGGCCTCTTCGTCGCTCGATACCTTGTACAGCTGCGCAACTGGGCCGAACAGCTCCTGGCTGTAGACATCCATCGCGGGCGTGATGTTGGTCAGAATCGACGGGGTGTAGAGGTTGCCCTCGGGGGTGTTGTCACCCACGAGCACCTCGGCGCCCTGATCGATTGCGCCCTGCACCTGTGCGGCGAGGTTCTTCGTTGCGGCAGCCGACGACATGGGACCGAAGTCGCCACCCTCGTATGACTGGCCCGCGATGGCTGCCTTGAACTTCTCGGCGAACTCGTCGAAGTACTTGTCCATTACGACGATGCGCTTTGAACCGTTGCAGGCCTGGCCGGTGTTCTCCATGCGGCCGCCCACAGCGTGCTCAACCGCGTGGTCGAGATCGGCGGTGTCGAGCACGAGGAAGACGTCAGAGCCGCCCAGCTCGAGTACGCACTTCTTCAGCTCGCGGCCAGCCTGCTCGGCAACGATGGCGCCAGCGCGCTCTGAACCGGTGAGTGAGATGCCCTGCACGCGCTCGTCGGCGATGATCGTGCTGACCTGGTCGTGCGTGGCGAACACGTTGACGTAGGCACCCTTGGGGAAGCCAGCGTCAAGGAACAGCTGCTCGAGGGCAAGAGCCGACTCGGGGCACTGTGCCGCGTGCTTCAGGATGATCGTGTTGCCCAAGATCAGGTTGGGCACTGCGAAGCGCGCAACCTGGTAGTAGGGGTAGTTCCAGGGCATGATGCCCAGGATCACGCCGGTGCCCTGGTGGCGAATGAACGACTTCAGGCCGTCCTCAACCTCGAGCACCTCATCGGCAAGCCACTTCTCGGCGTTGTCGGCGAAGGCCGCGGTGATCGCGCCTGAGAACTCAGCCTCGCCAGCAGCCTGGTCGAGGGGCTTGCCCATCTCGCGGTTGATGATTGCGCCGAGTTCGTCTTTGCGCTCGTCGAACAGCTCTGCTGCGCGCTTGGCGAGCGCGGCGCGCTCGGCAACGGTGGTCTTACGTGCCCACTCCTTGTACGCAGACTGCGCGGAGGCGAGTGAAGCTTCAATGTCGGCTGCGGTTGCGTCGGGGTACTCGGCAACGGTCTCGCCCGTGGCCGGGTTGATGACGGCGAACGTGCTCATCAGACTTACTCCTTAGTAATGTCGTGCGGGGTGATGACACTGCTTAGTCAATCACACCCACCTCAAAGGCACTAGCTCGCAGCGCCGCTTTTTCGCATGCCAACTACAACTGAGCTTCGTTTTCGGGCGCATTATTGATATATAACAACGAAATCCGCAAACTTTGCCGCAAACGGCTGAATGTCAACGTCAATGTCTGCGAGAATGACATTGGGCGGGACGCAATGATGCCGCTTCCCGCAGCTACGAAACTAATCGGCGACGCAGCCGGAAAAGAAGTACCAATGTCGAAACTTACTCTCCCCAACGCCACTGAGACGGGCCATATTCACGTCGGCAAGGGCCTGAACCAGGGCGCGCTGGGTGTGGTCGGGTCGACCGTGATCGGTCTCGCCTCGACCGCTCCGCTCTACTCGCTGGCCGCCACCCTGGGCTACGTCATCGTCGCCGTCGGTGCGCAGGCACCGCTCGTCTTCGTAATCGCGTGTATTCCGATGGTGTTCGCGGCGCTCGCCTACCAAGAGCTCAACCGCGCGATGCCCGACTGCGGCACCTCATTCGTGTGGGGTACCAAAGCCTTTGGCCCCGTCACCGGCTGGATCGCCGGGTGGGCGGTCGCCGTGGCCGGTGTGATGGTGCTTGCCAACGTCGGCGAGATCACTGGCAAATACTTCTGGCTGCTGATCGGCAACCAAGAGTTCGCTGACAACCGCGTGATCGTCATCATTACCTCGGTGCTCTTCATGGCACTGATGACCTTCGTGAGCACCGTGGGCGTGCAAATCGGTGAGCGCATGCAGATGATCCTGATGGTGATTCAGACGATCGCCATGGTCTTGTTCGGTGTGCTCGCCCTGATGCACGCCGCCGATGGCTCAAACGCCGGGTCAGTGGCCTTCGACTGGAACTGGTTCAACCCCGCCCAGCTCACCTCATGGTCGGGCTTCATGCAGGCCGTGCTGCTCGCCCTCTTTATCTACTGGGGCTGGGATAGCTGCCTCGCCCTGAACGAAGAGACCAAGAACCCGCGCAAGACCCCCGGTCACGCCGCCCTTTTGAGTATCGTCATCTTGGTGGTGCTGTACGTGGGCATCTCGGTCGCCGTGATGATGTTCGCCGGGTTTGGCGACACCGGCTTCGGTCTCACCAACGAGGCCAACCTCGACGACGTGTTCACCGTGCTCAGCGGCGCACTGTTTGGGCCGTGGGGCTGGTTCTTGATTCTCGGTGTGATGCTGTCGGCGGCATCGTCGACGCAGACCACGATTCTGCCGACCGCACGCGGCACCCTCTCAATGGCGGTCTACCGGGCCCTGCCCGCAAAGTTCGCTGAGCTGCACCCCCGCTTCAAGACGCCCTGGTTCTCCACCGTCGTGATGGGCATCGCCGCAATCGTGTACTACGTTGGCATGTCGATCCTGTCGGAAGATATGCTGGCCGACTCGCTCACCTCCATGGGCCTCGCGGTCGCGCTGTACTACGCCATCACCTCGTTTGCCTGCGTCTGGTTCTTCCGCGACACCCTGCGCGACAGCGCCCGCAACCTCTGGATGCGCGGCATTCTGCCGGGGCTTGGTGGTCTGATGCTCGGCTACGCCTTCGTGCAGTCGGCGATCGACATGATTAACGTTGACTACAGCTACACCGTGATCTTTGGGGTGGGCGGCGCATTCGTGATCGGCATCGGCGCGATCCTGCTCGGCTTTGTGCTGATGGGGATCTGGTGGCTGCGCCCCAACTCCAAGGTGTTCTTCCGTGGCGAAAGCCTCAACCGCGACACCGAGGTGTTGGTGCCCGATGCCTAAATCGGTCATCACCCAGGCCCTCGAGCCCGCGCACCTCGACGTGATCGTCGTGGGCGCGGGCGTCGCAGGGCTGACTGCCGCACGCGAGCTCACCCAGGCCGGCCACCGCGTGATCGTGTTCGAAGCACGCGACCGCATCGGCGGCCGCGTGCACACCGAACGCGAAGCGGGCCGGTGCACCGACGTGGGCGCCTCGTGGATTCACGGCATCGCCGACAGCTCAGTGCACGCGGCCACCAGGGCGTTCGGCATGCGCGAGATCGAATTCACGGTCGGGAGCTACCAGCCCGGTGGCCGCCCCATGGCCTACTTCGGGCCACGGGGCGAGCGGCTCGACCCCGCCCGAGTGGCCACCTTCGTCGCCGATATCGTTGCCCTCGAACCACTGCTGGCCGCTGAAATTGCGCACGCGGCCCGCGACGCCTCGTACGCCACGGCGGTCGAGGCCGCGGTGACAACGGCCGCTCGTGAAATGAACTGGGATCCGGATCGCGCCGAGCGCGTGCGCGAATACCACCGGCACCGCGCCGAAGAACAGGATGGCGCCTGGTGGGAGGATCTTGATGCGCACGGACTCGACAACGACCTGATCGATGGCGAGGAGGTGGTGTTTCCCGATGGGTATGACGCACTGCCACACGGTCTCGCGGCCGGCCTCGATATTCGGTTGTCGGCAGCGGTGCAGACGGTGGCGTGGGATGCCAGCGGCGTGACCGTCACCGTCGGCACCGAAACATTCCGAGCGGCGCATGCGATCGTGACGGTGCCGGTGGGCGTATTGCAATCGGGGCAGATTCGGTTTGATCCGGCGCTGCCAGCGGGAGTGGCCGACGCCCTTGCCGGGCTCACCATGAACGACTTCGAGAAGGTGTTCTTGCGGTTTCCGCACGCGTTTTGGGATGCCGATGTATACGCGATTAAACGACAGGGCAGCGCGGCCGACTGGTGGCACTCCTGGTACAACCTGACTTCGGTGGCGGGCACGCCCACGCTGCTCACCTTTGCGGCGGGCCCAGCAGCCCGGGCGACACGCGACTGGAGCGACGAGCACATCGTCGACGATGTGATGGGGGCGCTGCGCGAAATCTACGGCCCAGATATTCCGGCGCCAGTGTCAGCGCGCATCACCCGGTGGCGCGATGATGAGTGGGCACACGGTGCCTACGCGTACGCGCGGCTGGGCACCCCGCCCGAGGCACACACGCGGCTCGCCGATCCCATCGGCGGCGTGCTGCAGCTGGCGGGCGAGGCGACCTGGCAAGACGACCCCGCGACGGTTACGGCAGCGCTTGAGTCTGGTCGTCGGGCTGCGCAGCGCGTGCTCGATGGGACCTGCGCACCCGCACCGTAACCACGACCGCGAAAGCAATCACCGCAACCACCACGAGCCACGGCACCAGCACCCCCAACACCACGAGGGCACCTGCGGCCGCCGCGGCGAGTGACGAGACGCCGGTGACGAGCCCCTCCCAGAAGCTTCCCGGGCCACCCCCGGGAAGCACGCTGGGGGCGGTGATCGACACCCAGATCGTGGACTGCTGCACCTGATCCTTCAACGCAGCGAGTTGGGCGCGCAACCCATCAAGCTCCTGTTGCCGCTGCGTGAGCGCGCTTTCGGCCTCGAGCAGGTCACTCGTGGTGGTCGCATCAGCGATGAGTCGATTCAGGCGGGTCACCGAGGTTTCGAGCGCCTGCACGCGGGCTTCGATATCGACGTAGCTAGCGGTGACGTCTTGCGCTGAACGGCTCTCTGAGCGCACGGTGCCCGACTGTGAGATCGCAGCTATCGCGTCATCGATCGCGGCGGCGGGCACCCGCACCGCGAGGGTGGCGCTGGCCGGGGCGTCACCCGTGGCACGCTGCACCGTCAACGACTCAACCGAGCCGCCCAGCTGCTTCGCTACCTTACTAACCTCATCGGCGGCAGTGTCGGGGTGCTGAGACTCGAGCACGATCTCGGCCGTCGTAATGACGTGCTGCGCCGCGGCCGCAGGCTCCGCCACTTCGGGCGCCATCGCGCCAGCGGCCGAGGCATTCGGGGCTATGACGCCCGGCGGCATGCCATCGGGTGCCATCACTTCTGGTGCCATTGTCTCTGACGACCCGAGGCGCGCGTCCAGTGTCGCCTCAGTGTGCGAGCTTGAGGAGCTTGAAGCCCCGCCCGCGCAGCCTGCGAGCCCCACGAGGGCGAGCCCCGCGACAATCACCAGTGGTGCCAACCGAAATCTGTGCATGCTCACACCATAAAACGAACGCGACAGCGGTGGGTGAAACGGCCCCCAATCGTGATGCTGGAAAGCGGTAATGCGCGATGCCGTTACGGCAGCGGGATGGTGACGGTGCCAGTCTCAGCGGGAGGCTCGATGACCCGCCCGCGAAGATCCGGAATCCACCGCATCGTCGCGATCGCAAAGATCGTGCCGATCATAATCAATGCGGCCGACACGACTATGGCGCCCTCAGCGCCGTAGGAGTCGATAGCGACGCCGGCGAAGGCTGATCCGGCGGCCACACCCACGAGCTGGCCAGTGCCCACCCAGCCAAATGCTTCGGCGGTTTCTGAGAAGCGCACCGTGGCGCTCACGATATTTGAGATCGCGGCGAACGCGGGGGCGGTGCCGATGCCGCCGAGGAACAAGACGGTGCCCAGCCACCAAATATTGAGGCTGAACAGGCAGGCGATGGTGCCCGCGAGCACGATCGTCATGCGCAGGGCGAGTGACCACGGGCGCATTTCGCGGTGGCCGAGCAGCAGCCCGCCCACGAGGGATCCGCCAGCGAACAGGGCGAGCACGATGCCCGATTCGAGGCTGCCGTGATCGTCGCCCGTTGGGCCGCGGAACGCCGCGACGATGCCGGCCTCGATGGCCGCGAATGAGGCCACGAAGAAGAAACCCACGACCGTGGAAATGATGACAGAGGGATAGCGCAGCACCGCGCCGAGGCCGCGCTTCGACGGGGGCAGGGTGAGCTTGCCCAGCGCGGGGCTCATGATGAACCAGGCGCCGCCGACGACCAAGAATGCTGCCGCGACCAGCAGGCCCACCACGGTGCCGAACTGCGAGGTGACGAGCACCGCAACGACGGGGCCGAGCACCCAGATCAGCTCTTGCGCCGAGGCATCGAGTGAGAACAGCGCCGAGAGCTGCTGGCCAGGCACGAGCTTGGGATAGATGGTGCGCACCGCGGGCGTGACCGGGGGCGTGGTGAGGCCCATCAGAAACGCGAGCGCCGCAAGCACGAAAATCGGCAGCTGTGTGAGCGCGATCGCCGCGAGCAAGATGGCGCACACAACCGAGGTCACCGCGAGCACGGGGCGCATGCCCCACTTGCCCATGAAGCGGCTGCTCAGTGGGCCAGAAACCGCCTGGCCGATGCTCTGCGTTGCGAGCACGATACCGGCTGAGGTGTAGTCGCCGTAGGCGAGCTGCACGTGCAGCAGCAAGATGATCGACAGCATCCCAAACGGGAATCGCGCCATGAGCTGAGAAAAGAGTACGCGAAAAACGCCCGGTGTTTTGCTCAGATCACGATAGATGCCCACCACAGGATTCTAGTGGTGTTGGCGGGCCGATCGGAGGGTGTGTCGCGGTGAACTTTCGGGGCACGCGACGGGGCCAATGAAAACAGCTCGGGGTGCCGAATCAATGATTCGGCACCCCGAGCTGGAATGCGGGTGAAACCCGCGGTCTAACGTTGCCGCGTGGGCGTCAGCGCTGAGCTATTAGCCCTGTGCGCGACGGCCCTGACGGCGCGCACCCTGCGGGGCAGAACCGCCGCGTGACTGCGGGCCGCCGCCTGAGCGCTGGTGTCCGCCGCCCTGGCCCGAGGGGCCCTGGCCGTTACGGCTCTGGCCGCCCTGGCCACCGCGTGACTGGTTGCGATCGCCCTGGCCACCCTGGCCTGAGCCAGCGGCGCCACGGCCACCCTGGCCGCCACGTGAGCGCTTACGCTTCGCGTTGGCGCCGGTCGAGCTGCCCTCGCCCGCGGGGGCGTGGCCGGCTGCGCGCTGCTGCGCGTTCTGTGCGGCCGCGCGCTTGCGCTCGGTCTCGCGGGGGTCAACGTGAGGGGCAACTTCACCGATGAGGTCGAGCACCTCGGGGGCAACGTTTGCCGACTTCGGGTTGACCTGCAACGGCGTCACGTTGATCTTGGCTGCGCGCATGATCGAACGCATTTCGCCGCGCTGCTCGGGGAGCACGATGGTGACGACGTCACCCTCGTTGCCTGCGCGCGCGGTACGGCCCGAGCGGTGTAGGTATGCCTTGTGCTCAACGGGGGGATCGATGTGTACGACGAGGTCGACACCGTCAACGTGCACACCACGGGCGGCGACGTCGGTGGCGACGAGCACGCGTGAGTCGCCGGCCACGAACTCGGCGAGGTTACGATCGCGTGCGTTCTGCGACAGGTTGCCCTGCAGCTCGACCGCGGGGATACCGCGCTCGGTGAGCTGCTTGGCGAGCTTCTTGGCCTGGTGCTTCATGCGGGTGAAGAAGATGCGGCGGGCGGTGCCGCTCGCGAGCGCCTCAATGAGGGCATCCTTTGAATCCTTGCCCGACACCTCGAACACGTGGTGCGTGAGCTGCGGCACCACCGAGTCGGCCGAGTCGACCGAGTGCATGATGGGGGAGTGCAGGTACTTCTTGACGAGGTTGTCCACGCCGTTGTCGAGCGTCGCGCTGAACAGCAGACGCTGGCCCTGCTTGGGGGTCTTGTTCATGATGCGCGTGACGACGGGCAAGAAGCCCATGTCGGCCATGTGGTCGGCCTCGTCGAGCACGGTGATCTCGACGCCGTCGAGGCTGATGACACCCTGCTTCATGAGGTCATCGAGGCGACCGGGAGCGGCCACGACGATGTCGATGCCACCCTCGAGTGCTGCCTCCTGGCGACGCTGAGGCACGCCACCGAAGATGGTGGTGACCTTGATGCCTACGGGATCAGCGATCATCTTGATGGCTTCTGCGAGCTGCGTGACGAGCTCGCGGGTGGGGGCGAGCACGATGCCACGGGGGCGGCTCGGGCGACGCTTCTTCGCTGCGTCCTCCATCAGGTTGGCAACGAGGGGGATGCCGAATGCGATCGACTTGCCTGAGCCGGTGCGGCCGCGGCCCAGCACATCCTTGCCCGCGAGGGTGTCAACGAGGGTGTCGCGCTGAATGGGGAACGGCTCGGTCTTGCCGTTCTTTGCGAGCGCTTCTGCGATCGCAACGGGCACGCCGAGATCGATGAATGAGGGGGTGGTTGCTTCGGTCACTGGGACCTTTCCTGCCATGGCAGCGCTGCGATGCAGCTCCGGATCACGCCCGATGGGCGCGCCAAAGCCGCTGAAATCACGCGTCGCTGCTGAAGTGTCGAGTGCGCGGGATCGCGCATCCGTTCGCCGCTGATCGGGCCGAACGGCGCCCAGGCTCTGTGAGCGGGCGGTGCGGTGAGTGCGACGCGTGGCGTGGAACGCCAACCTGTCGAGCCTACCTGATTGTGGACAGAAGCACGAGCACCAGTTTTTGGTGCGCAGGGCGGGGCTGAAATACTTCGTGGCGGGTGCGCGCGCATGGCATGATCTGTGTATGGGACGCATCTCGATTCGAGAGTTTTATGATGATGACCTCGACGCCGTCGTCGGGTTGTGGTGGGAGGCGCGCGCTTCGAGCGAGCACCCCGTGTACTCGCTCAACGAGGTGACAGCTTCGTGCCGCGAGGATCACGCCGTGGTCGCCGTGCACGACGGCAAGGTGATCGCCGCGGCGGTCGGCCGCGCCGCGCACGCCCAAGGGTGGATTGTGTTCTTCGGCATCAGTGAGCATTCGCGCTCTGAAAACGTTTCGGGCAAGCTGCTTGACGCGCTTGAGCGCAAGATGGCACCGCTTGGGCTGAGCACGCTGAGCGTGCTGATTCCCGAGGGCGGCAGACTCGATCTACTCACCTCGAACGGGTTCCAATCGCGTGATGCGCTGCGCTACCTCGAACGCCAGATGCCGGTGCAGCGGCGCGAACTTGAACTGTTGAAAGATGTGGGCGGGCGTATTTTGCCGCGGCATCTGTGGGAGAAGGTTGCAGGGATGCGCGGCGAGAAACAGCTGCTCGAGGAGCGGCTGGTCGCACCCCTGGCCGAGCCCGATCTCGCCGACCGATACGGCGTTGTGCCACCCCGCGCGGTGATGCTGTTTGGCCCGCCCGGCACCGGCAAAACCACCTTCGCGAAGGCAATCGCGTCGCGGCTCGATTGGCCGTTCGTGGAGGTGTTTCCGTCGCGGCTGGGCGATGGCAATACGTCGATGGCGGCGACGCTGCGCAGCGTATTTGAACGCATCGGTGAGCTTGAACACGGCGTTGTATTTATCGATGAGGTGGAAGAGATCGCGTCGCAGCGCAGCGATCCGCCGACCCCCACGCAGGGCGTCACCAACGAGCTGCTGAAGATCGTCGCCGACTTTCGCGATCGTGACGGCATGCTGCTGATCTGCGCCACCAACTTTGTGCGGGGTCTTGACGCGGCGCTGATGCGGCACGGCCGCTTCGACTACGTATTGCCGATCGGGCTGCCCGACGCCGAGGCTCGTGGCGCAATCTGGCGCCGGTATGTGCCCGAGGAAATCGCGCACGACATCGACTTTGCTGGCCTGGTGGCCCACAGCGACGGCCTCACCCCCGCCGATATTGAGTATGCGGCCAGGCGGGCGTCGCAAGATGCGCTGGCGCGGGCATTGCGCGCGCAGCACGACGGCGCAGCGGGAGAACTGGGTGCTAGCGGAGAACGTATCCACGCGTCACAGCGCCCGACTGACCTCTCAACGAGCGACTACCTTGAGGCCCTCAGCCACACGCGTGCGACGATCTCTGACGAGCAGCAGCAGTCGTTCCTCGAAGACATCGAGACGCTCGCTAGGTTGTAAGGCTGGGGCTGGGCAGCCTGCTGAGCCCCCACACCGCGGTGGCCGCGACCACCAGCGCGAGTAAGAGCCCCGCCATGTGCAGCATGAGGGAGGCTGCGCCGTGCTCGGGCAGCAAAAACCCGTAGGGCACCCAGCCATCGGTGGCACCGCGGGTGAGCACGACGGCCATCCACAGCAGCGGGTAAGGCAGCACGATCCACAGACGGCGCCAGGGCAGCACGCCGCGGTCTGGCACGACCGCCCAATCGATTAGCACCCACGCGGGAAACACGATGTGCAAGATGGCGCTCGCCCATGCGGGCGCTGATCCGGTGCCGGGCACCAGCGTGTTGTAAATCACCGCGACAATGATCATGCACGCGACTGTCACCGCCCGCACCGAAGCGAGCCAGGGGAGCGCCGCGCGCCCCGCGAGGGAGCGCACGCCCGTGCAGATTAACGCCGCGCAGGCGAGCAGGCTCGTTTGGTTGGTGAAGTACCCAAAGAAGTCGAACGGGTTGGGGGCGCCCGCGGCTGCCTCACGCAGGTACAGATAGATCAGCAACCCGATGACGGCGAGGCCGAGCACCACACGCACGATCGAAACGGCTTTCGGTGGGCGCATCTCAATCCTCCGTGAAGTGTGTGGGCGCGTAGGTGTCTGGGCGTGAACGAATGAAACGGCAGCTTAGCAATGACCGCCGACGGTGAAGCTGCAAACGCGCGAAGCCCGCCGCCGCTGATGCTGTGGCCGACGGCGATGCTACCGCTGACGGCGATGCCGCGGCCGCAATGTCACCCGTCTGCCCTAGGGTCGAAGATGACAGCGGTGCCGGGGCAACGAGAGGGAGTCTGCGTGTTCATTCAGCAGCGAGAGACCGGGGGCTCACGCCTCGTAACGAGCGCGAGTGACCTGTCGGCGGCGAGCGCCTGCGAGTTCGCGTTTTTGCGTCGCGCAGACGTCAAGTTTGGGCGCGACGTGACGGTGCCGGCCGATGACGACCCGATGCTGGCGCGTGCCGCGAAGCTGGGCGACGCGCATGAGGAGCGCACGCTCGAGGCCTACCGCGTTGAGTTTGGTGCCGCGGTGCCGCGGGTCGCGGGCGGTGTCGCTGAGATCGCGCGCCCCGATTCGATGCGTGAAGAAGCGCTGGTGCAGCGGCAGGCCGAAACCGTTGAAGCGTTGCGCGGCCGGGCCGAGGTCGTGTTTCAGGCGACGTTCTTTGATCCGGAGCAGCGGGCAGCCGATGCTGCGGGTGCCCCCGAGATCGGGTTTGTGGGGTTCGCTGACTTTTTGCGGTTGGCTGCTGACGGTAGTTATGAGGTGCAAGACACGAAGCTTGCGCGGCGGGCGCGCGTGACTGCGCTGATGCAGTTGGCGGCGTATGCCGAGCAGCTTGAACGCGTGGGCGTGGGAGCGGCCGCTGAGGCCGTGCTGATTTTGGGTGACGGGGCCCGGTCGGTGCACAAGATCTCTGACATTGCGCCGGTGTTTCGGTCGCGGCGTGCGCGCTTACATCAGATTCTGACCGAGCGTGCGCTCGCCGTGGGAGCCGACGGGCGCACCGAATCTGCGGCGCCGGTGGCGTGGGGCGACCCGGGCATCGCCGCGTGCGGGCGGTGCGAGGTGTGTGAGCCCGAGATCCTCGCGCACCGTGACCCGCTGTTGATCGCGGGTATTCAGCGCAGCCAGCGCGACCGCTTCATCGCCGCCGGGTACGAGACCATCGAGCGGGTGGCGACGCTGAGCGACCCGATCGTGGCCGCGGGGGTATCGATTGATGGTGTCTCGCCGCGTGTGCTTGAGCGCATTGCCGCGCAGGCCGATGTGCAGGTGCGCGCCGCCGCCGGGCAGGTACCGCCGGTGAAAGTGATTGATGCGGGGGCGCTCGCCGCATTGCCCGAGCCCAACCCCGGTGACCTGTTCTTCGATTTTGAGGGCGACCCCATGTACCGGGAGCCCGGGGCACAGGCGAGTGCGCGGTGGGGGATCGATTACCTCTTTGGCATGGTGGATGTGCGCGAGCAGTTCACCCCGCTGTGGGCGCATGATCTTGACGCCGAGAAGCAGGCGCTCATTGATTTCTTGGCGCTCGTGCGTGAGCGCCGTGCCGCATACCCTGGCCTGCGGATCTACCACTACGCCGCGTATGAGCGTGCGCACCTCACGAGTATCGCCGCCCGGCACGGGGTGGGCGAGGCCGAGGTTGATCAGTTGCTGCGCGAGCACGTGCTCGTCGATCTGTATCCGATCGTGCGGGGTGCGTTGCGCGTGGGGTCGCGGTCGTATTCGATTAAGAAGCTCGAGCCGTTGTACATGGGCGATGAGTTGCGTGATGAGACCGGTGTGGTGAGTGGGGCGCAGTCGGTGACGGAGTACGCCGAAGCGAGTGCGCAACTGGCGGCGGGCGATGCTGCGGTGCGGGCGGAGGGGCAGCGCAGGCTTGATGCGATTGCCGATTACAACCGCTACGACTGCGTCTCGACGCTGCGGCTGCGTGATTGGTTGCTGTCGCTCGCTGCCGAGCATGGCATCTTTCCGTATGCTCCGGCCGAGCTCGCCGATCTTGATACCGGGGCCGGCCCCGATCTCAGTGCGAGTGCGACGGGCGAAGAACTGCTGCGCCTCGCCGGCTTGGCAGATGATCAGGCAGAGGCCCAGGCCCTCAGGCTTGCGGCGAGCGCGATTGATTACCATCAGCGTGAACAGAAGTCGTTTTGGTGGGCGCACTTCGCTCGCCTTGTCGACCCGATCGAGGACTGGGCAGACACCCGTGACGTGCTGATCGTTGATGCGTCGCAGAGCTGGGCGACCGAGACCTGGCATCGCCCGCCCCGGGCGCGCACCGATCGCCGTCAGCTGCGGTTGCGCGGTGCGATCTCGCCCGGCAGCTCACTGCGCGGGGGCGACATCTATCTCGTGTACGCCTACCCGGCGCCCTTCCCACAGCCCGGGGCGGCTCCCGGATCGCGCGGTGCCCGTCGCGCCAAAATTATTGAGCGCTTCTCAGATGGTGTGGTTGTCGAAGAGACCCTCGCCGCGGGGGTTGAACAGTTCAGCGAACTTCCGATCGCGGTGGTGCCCGGCCCGCCGCCGCCCGCTGGTGCGCAGAAGGAAGCCATCGAAGAATGGGGCCGTGACCTTGCGGCGGCCCGCGCTGCGGGAACACCCTTCAACGACGCAGTGTATGAACTGCTGCGACGGGTACCGCCCACCATCGACGGCGGTCTCGCCGCCGTGGCTGACACAGACGATGGCGCCATTACCGCCGTGGTGACGAGCCTCATCGGCATGACGCGCTCGGCGCTCGCCGTACAGGGCCCGCCCGGCACCGGTAAAACATATCTCGCATCGCGCGTGATTAAGCGCCTGGTGGAAGAGCGGCGGTGGCGCATTGGCGTCGTCGCCCAGTCACACAAGGTCGTCGAGAACGTGCTCACTTCGGTGGTCGGCGCGGGGGTGGCCGCAGAGCTCGTAGCGAAGGTGCCGCAGGGCTCCAAGCTTGCAGAAGATGCGCCGCAGCCCGAGTTCACGGTGCTCGCGGCGAACGGGCACGCTGCGTTCATGAGTGAGCATGAGCGCAGCGGCTTTGTGATCGGTGGCACCGCGTGGGACCTCAGCAACGAGAAACGATTCGCGCGGAGAAGCCTCGACCTGCTCGTGATCGATGAGGCCGGGCAGTTCTCGCTCGCCCCCACGATCGCAGCCTCAGTGTCGGCCGACCGGGTACTGCTGCTGGGCGACCCGCAGCAGCTGCCCCAGGTATCGCAGGGCACCCACCCCGAACCTGTCGACACCTCGGCGCTGGGCTGGCTCATCGGCGGGCACGACACCCTCGCCCCCGAGCTGGGCTACTTCCTCGCCGATACCAGGCGCATGCGCAGCGAGCTCGCCGACGTCGTGTCAGAGCTCTCCTACGAAGGCCGGCTGCGTGCACACCCGAGCTCGGCCGACCGTGAGGTGTTCGGCGCCGGGCCCGCAGGCCTCACCTGGCATCCGGTCACCCACGCCGGCAACTCGAATCATTCACCCGAGGAAGCCGCCGAGGTCGTACGCGTGGCACGCACCATGCTGGCCGGTGAACTCGCTGAGGGGTCACGGCCCGCCCGACAGCTCACCCCGCACGACGTCATCGTGGTGGCCCCCTATAACGCGCAGGTGGAGTGCGTGTCAGCGGCGCTCGCCGCAGCAGGGCTGAGTGAAATACGGGTGGGTACCGTCGACAAGTTTCAGGGGCAAGAAGCGGTGTTTGCGATTGTGACGCTTGCCGCCTCAAGCCCCGAAGACGTGCCGCGCGGCCTCGACTTCCTGCTGATGCGCAACCGTCTCAACGTGGGGATTAGCCGGGCGCAGTGGTCGGCCCACATGGTCTCCTCAGACCGGCTGGGAGCGGGCCTGCCGGGCACCGTTGAAGGTCTCACCGCACTCTCGGGCTATCTGCGGCTGCTGGAGCGGGCGCAGTAGCGCGGTAACGCGGTGAGGCCGGGCTCGCGGTGGAGACTACTCAGACCACGCTGAGCCCTGAATGACCTCTACGAAGTCACCGCGCGTGAACCCGGGTACGAAGTGGGCGAGCACATCGGCCTTGACGTTGCCGAAGGTGGTGTCTGGCCGGTCCTTGAGGCCCTCGGTGAACGCGGCAAGAATGCGATTCTTGAAATCGGGGCGGGGGTGCGCGTCGACGATCGCCTGGCGCTGCTCGTCGGTGACGGTCTCAAAGCCGAGACCGAGCACGTCGAGCTCAACGCCTCGCGTGACGAGCGCGATCTCGGGGGCCATGTGCAGCGGGATCTCGGGGGTGGTGTGGAGGGCGATGGCGGCCCACACCGTGTCGGCGTCGGCGTCGCTGATTCCGTATGACTGGAGGAACTTGCGTGCCTCATCGGCGGCATCGATCTCAAAGCGCTGGTCGGTGCGCTTGAACGTGTCGGTCAGCCCGAGGTCGTGGAACATTGCGCCCACATACAGCAGCTCGGGGTCGTATGACAGACCCTGCTGCTGGCCACGCAGCGCACCGAACAAGAACACCCGGCGCGAGTGATTGAATACGAGTTCTGAAGCGACATCCTGTACCAGCGCGGTCGCGGCCTGTGCCATTTCGCTATCGGGAATCAGAATTCCGGCAATTGACTGAGTCATGTGGGGTCCTTTCAACGGAGGGTGCAGCCTGTCTCACCTCAAGAATCGCAAGATCTGTTAGCGTGTGCGTATGTCTTTTATGACCAGTAACCCTCGAAATCAGACATGATGCACCGCATCGGGCTCGTGGTATTCGACGGCATGACGCTGCTTGATGCCAGTGGGCCAGCAGAGGTGTTTCGGCTGTCCGATCGGCCGGGCACCCACTATGAGATGACCATTGTGTCGCCGTCGGGTGGCGCGATCAGGTCATCCTCGGGGATCGAGATTGCCAGCACGGCAAGTGGCCAGCTCGACACTGTTGACACCCTCATCGTCGTGGGCGGGGAGAACCTGGTCGAGCAGCCGCTTTCCGCCGACTTGCTGGCCACGACCGCCCGGCTCGCCGAGGGCGCAAGCCGGGTGGCATCGGTGTGCACCGGAGCATTCGTGCTCGCCGAACTGGGCCTCTTGAACGGCCGACGTGCCACAACCCACTGGCGCTATGCGGCCGAGCTCGCGAGGCGTTACCCGCTGATTCGGGTGGAGCCCGACGTGATCCACATTCGCGACGGCAGATACTTGTCATCGGCAGGCATTACGGCCGGAATCGATCTTGCGCTCGCGATGGTGGAGGACGACACCGGGGCGGAGGCCGCACGAACGGTCGCGCGCGAGCTCGTGATGTTCATGCAGCGGCCGGGCGGCCAAAGCCAATACTCCTCGGCGCTGCGCCGGCCAGCGGTCGACAACGAACCGCTGCGGCGCCTCATGGACGCGGTGATCGCCGCCCCGGGTGAGGAACACACGCTGCCGGCGATGGCGCAGCTGGTCGGGGTGAGCACGCGTCACCTCAGCCGGCTCTTTCAAACCGAAGTGGGCACCACGCCCGCGCGCTGGCTTGAAGAGATCAGGGTGGATGCGGCCCGCGCCCTGATCCTCGAGGGGCACCCGGTAAGCCAAGCCGCTCAGCTGAGCGGCTTCGGCTCAGATGAAACACAACGGCGCGCGTTTGCGCGCCACCTGGGCACGACACCCAGTACCTTTCGCGACCGCTTCGCCACCACGCGAGCGGCCACCAGGCAGGGCCAGGAGTAACCGAAAGCGCCCGGCTACGCCCCGAGCACGGCCCGGCAGGCGAGATGCAGCGCGAGCCTCGTGTCGGGCGACGTGAGGTCAGCACCGATGAGTTCTTGCGCGCGGTGCACGCGCAGCGCCACCGTGTTGCGGTGCAGCCCGAGCGCGGTGGCCGTCGCCTGAATACCCGATTCGTGATCGAGAAACACCGCGAGGGTGTCGAGCAGCTCGGGAGCCTCGGCGAGCAGCGGGGCGAGCAGCGACTCCGCCGCGGGCAGGAACGTGTCGTTGCCGGTCCACGCGAGCAGCAGCTGCTCAAGCCCGAGGCTGTCCACGCGCACGAGATACCCGCTGCTCGAACGGGTGAGGGCGATCTTCGCGGCATCGGCCGCCTCGCTCAGGGTGCGCGTGAGACCGGCCTCACCGCTCTGCATCGACCCGATGCCCATCGCCACATCGCGGGTCACCCGCAGCCGCTGGTGCGCACGATGCAGCGCAGAAGCATACGTTTCCACCTGGCTTGATGTGGGCGGTTCGACGAGGCTCAACCAACCCAGCACGCTCTGACCGCTGGGCGCCGCGTGCGCCTCAACCGAGATCTCGCTGAGCTCGTGGGTGACGGCGCGCACCAATCCCGCGGGGTCCACCCGGCCGCGCGGGGTGAATTGAAACCCGACATGGTAGCCGCTCGTGCGCCAGCCGCGCTCCGACATACGGCGCTGCACATCGGCGTCACGGGCCCCGCGCAGATCAACGAAGTCGCGCAGCAGATCGGCCGAAGACGAGGCGTGGTTCATCATCGCGAGCTCATCGATGAGGATGCGCGCCGCGACCGCGGGCATCATGATCTCGGTGACGATCGAGAGCGTGCGCAGCTGGGTGTCGCTGATGCCCTGCCCAAACACGACGAGCCTGAGCCCGGATCGCGACGAGCTATCCACCCGCACCGATGCCGCGGCGTCCGCCCCCACCCGCGCCACACTGATCCACGGTGAGAACTCGATGGCAGCGTGCAGCTCGGGGGCGAGACTGCCACCGGTTTGTTGCACGGGCCCGCCCGTATCAACGAGGGCGATGCCGTGGCCGATGGCGGCGGCGAGGTGCCCGAGCAGATCGGAAAGATCGGCGGCGGGGTACTCGAACGCCTGCGCCACCTTGCGCACATAATCAATGGTGAGCGAGTCGCGTGCTTGCTGGAGCTGCCAGCACGCGCGCGCCAATTCGTAGGGGCGCGAGACATCGAGGAGAGTGACCCCCAGCCGGGTGGCGAGGGTGCGGGCCCCTGATCCGGCGCCGCTTGCCAGCGGAGCTGAGATCGCGGCGAAATCGCGGTCGCGCACCCGGCGCACGAGGGAATCTTGCTGCCATGACGCCGTGGGAAACGGATCGGTCAGAATCAGCAGCCCGGCCTCGGCCACGCTCTCGGTGTCGACCGCAACCTCGAGCCATGACCCGGTCTGCGGCCCGGCGACGTAGCGCAGGCCGCCGTTGTCGGGGTGCGACAGCAGCGACGACAGATCGATGCTGACCAGGGGAGTGCGGGCAAAAGACACTAGGCGGGGTCCAATCCGTGAATGCCGTACGCGGCGGGGGAGACCTGGGCGATGCGATGGGGTGCCGCACGCCACCAGTCGTCTGCGGGCACAGAGAGGACCGCGACGTCTTGGTGCGCGGTGAGCGCGGTGACCTCGAGCACCTCGCGAGAGCGGGCATCGATCGCGACAATGAAATCGGGGGCCGCGGCCACCGGGGCACCGTCGACCAGCACGGCGAGGTATTCCGAGCGGGCGACGAGGCGAATGACCTCGCCCGAGGCGCCGCTGATTTCGGCGGCCAGCATGTGGGGATCGTGCAGGTCTTGTGAGATTTCGAGCACGCGGCCGTGGCCCAGCAGCGTGCCGCCGAGCTGGCGCGCGAGATCGTCGAGCGAGCCCGGCTGCGGGTTCAACAGCGCAGCCCCGAAGGTGCGTGACCGGGCCAGATGCCCGTGGAGGGCGTGCTCCAGCAGATCGCCCACCGTGAACCCGGCGATCACGATCGAGCCGACACCGCCGGCCTGAATGATCGATGCGCGCATCAGGGCATCGACGTCTGAGGCGCGGTCTGACTGGATGATGGAGACGCCGCCGGCGCCGGTGGTGCAGACCGCGAACAGCCCGGGGACGCCGTCGAGAAACAGGCTCACCCGGTCGATCGTGGGCACCGCGCGCCCCGAGCAATCGGCGTCTACTACCGTGCGATGTTCGGCAAAGAGAAACGGGGTGAGCGCGTTCGCGCCGCCACCCTCGATCGAGCACACCGCTTCGAGCGGGGCACCCACCCACCGCTCGGCGGCGGCGATGAGCGGGGTGAAATCGTCGAGACCGGGCAACCGCTCGCTCATGAGCATCGTGGAGCCAGCGAACGCCGGGGCGAAACACGGGGTGCGTGGGTCGAGATCGGCGGCCGCGGCCACCGCGATCGGGCTGGTGAAGACGTGCCTGAGCATGGACTCGACGACGCGGGGTGAGCCGCCTCCGCCCGAACCGCAAAAAGAAGCCCCCGCAGCGATGAGCGGCAGGTCTGCCGGTATTACTGTGAGGGCCATAGCTGTTAAGCGTAGAGGATCGGCGGGGGCGCACTGTGGCGGCCCCGCCGATCGCGCGTGGTCGGTTCCACACGGGTGTTCATTTGATGCTGCTGCTGACGCGTGTTACTTACGCGTGCTGCTTACGCGATGCCGTCGGAGTCGGCGATCGGTACGCCAGCGCGCACGCTGCCGTCGAAGCGGGTCGGCTCGGTGTCGTAGCCGAAGTACCGCGGCCCGACCATCTCGATGGCGGCGGGCGAGTGCCACCGCTCATCGGCGGGGGCCGAGATTACGCGCACGCGCTGCCCGTAACGCAGCCCCTCGGTGGTGATGGGCTCACCGCTTTCAAAATCGAGCACCATGATGAGGTCGGGGGTCGTCGTGAGGACAACGCCGTTGAGCTCGGCCATGAGGTGCTCGTTTTGGAATGACAGGGTGAACGTCGAGTCACCCTCAATGATCGTGGCGCGACCGCGCGCAAAGCCCGCGGTGGTGGCGCGCTCAACGTCAACGACCTTGCCGCCAAACAGTGACCGACCGCCGAGGGTCTCTACGAGGCCATCGACCGGGTCGGTTTTGGCCACGCGGGCCTCAACGATGCTGCGGCCGAGTGCGGCGCACAGCGTCAACGAATCGGGCACGAGCGCCTTGCGGGCCATAACACCGTTCATCTGGAACGCCGAGAGCATGATCGAGCAGCCCATTTCGACGGCGGCGACGCGAATGATGCGCTCACCCCAGGCGTTGTTGATGGTGCGCAGCACCCCGATGTTGCCCTTTTCGTCGGCGTAGGCGAGCGGCGAAGCCGACACCCCATAGAGCGTGGGCAGCACCATCTGTAGCTCGGGGAACGCCCGGCCCATGCCGTCGGCATCGAGCAGCGGTAGGTTCATCGCGGCGGCCGCGGCGATCGGAATGGTGGAGTTCACGCCTCCCACCTCGATGCACATCAGGTGGGTGATGGGGCGCCCGTAGTGCTCGCTGAGCTCTTGCACGGGGCTCATGATTTCATCGAGGCTCGGCAGCTTCTCGACCATCACGGTGGGGGCGCCGAGCATCGAGATGCAAGCGATGACGGCGTCATCGGGCACCTCGTCGAGCGACACCACGGTGACGTCGCCGTGACGACGCAGCGCCTCTTTCGCGAGGAGCCCACCGATGTAGGGGTCGCCGCCGCCGCCGGTGCCCAAAAGCGCTGAGCCGCGGGCGAGATCATCAATGTCTTCCAGCTTTATTGTCCAGCTCATGATTAGCCCTCCATGTCGAGGTCGCCGACTGCCTTCACCCGAATGCGCGTGGCATTGCCGGGGAGGTAAGGGATCGGAACTTCGTCGAAATCGATGATTGATACGGTTGACGGCTTGGCGCCCGCGGCGACCGCCTTCTCGACGGCTTCTGCGCGCACATCGATGATGGTCTGCTCGCGCTGCCCCGGATCGATCGAGTACACCTTGTCGATCTCGCCACCGACCTGCGCGATCGAGGCGCCGATGGCGTTCGCCACGGCATAGTTCTCGGGCTTCAGTACCGTGCCAAAGAGCGGCAGGGTGTCGGGCAGCAGCACTGACCCGCCGCCCACGGCGACCACCTGAATGGGGTCAGGTGAGGTGCGCATGCGGTCAACCGCGTCAGAGATGCGCTCGGCGATGCGGTCGAGCACGCGCTGCACGAAGGCTGGGTCGAGGTGCGCCACCTTCGAGACGTCGCCGATGTTGGCGCGGCCCGCGGCCACGGCGATATCGGTGGCGGTCAGGGTATCACCGCCAAACACGAGCGCGTCGGTGGTGATGCGGTAGCCCACTGATTCGGGGCCCACCTCGGCGGTGGCTTCGTTGACGATGCTGCCGCCGCCGATGCCGAGCGACAATACGTCGGGCATGCGGAAGTTGGTGCGCACCCCGGCCACCTTCACCTCATTGGCGGTCTCGCGGGGGAAGCCGTTGATCAGCAGCCCGACGTCGGCGGTGGTGCCACCCACATCGATGACCGCGCAGGTGCTGAGGCCACTGGTGAGAGCCGCCCCACGCATGGAGTTGGTGGGGCCCGATGCAAACGTCGCCACGGGGTAGCGGCGCACAAAGCTTTCGTCCATGAGCGTGCCATCGTTCTGGCTGAGGAAAATGGGCGCGTCGATGCCCTCTGCGCGCACCGCAGCCGTCAGGCCATCAACAATTTCGGCGGCAAGCTCGCGCAGCGCTGCGTTGATTACGGTCGCGTTCTCGCGCTCGAGCAGGCCGATGCGGCCCACCTCGTGAGACAGCGAAATGGCCACGTCGTCGCCGAGTACCTCGCCGATGATGCGGGCGGCTTCGACCTCGAGGTCGTGATTCACGGGGCTGAACACCGACGAAATGGCGACCGAGCGAATGCCGTTGGCGCGCATATCTTCGGCGTGCGCGCGCAGCTCTTCGGGATCAATCGGGCTGATCGGGCGGCCGTCGAACTCGTAGCCACCGTGCGCCAAGTAGCTGCGTGCCTGAATCGCGCCCTTGAGCTCTTCGGGCCAGTCCACGAGCGGGGGCAACGCCTTCGTCGCGGGGAGTCCGAGGCGCAGCGCGGCGGTGGGAGCGAGGCGCTTAGCCTGCACGAGCGCGTTAATGAAGTGGGTGGTGCCGATCATCACCGCGGTGATCTCTGCGCCCTCAAAGTGGTGCTCGGCGCGCAGGCCTGAGATCGCCTGCACGATGCCACTGGTGACATCTTCGGTGGTGGAGTGCTTGATGCCCACCAGTGTGCGGGCGCCCTCCATGAGCGCGGCGTCTGTGTTGGTGCCGCCGACGTCGATACCGATATGCATGGTGTCTCTTTCTGTCGTTGTAGAGCGTGAAAGTGGGAAGCTAGGCCGCTGGGCTACTTCGCCGTGACCGCTGCGGGCTGCTGCGTGGCGGCCGTGCCGATGGGGCGCACCCACCCGAGCTTGCCCGCGACGATGTACAGCACCATTGAGAGGATCAGCGAGAAGACCGCGGGGATGCCCCAGGTCATGAAGTACCCGACGACTGAGGAAACGAACCAGATGACGAGGGTAGCGGGCACGATGCGGGGCGCCGACTCGGGCAACCGGCCAGCCTCACGCGACTCATTGAGATCCTTGCGCCAGCGCTTCACAATGAAGTACTCGGCCACCATGATGCCGGCGATCGGAGGGAAGGCCACCGAGAGCAGCGTGAGGAAGCTGACGAACTGTCCGAGGATGCCCATTGCCGCGAGCACCGAGCCGATAACGCCGAGCACCACGGTGGTGGTGGCGCGGTTGAGGTTCTTGCCGAAGGCCGTCGAGATGAAGTTCACGAGGCCGAGCGTCGACGAGTACAGGTTCCAGTCGTTGATCTTCAGGGTGCCGGTGATCACGATGATGAGGCCAACGAGGCCCACCGATGAGGTGATGATCGCGACGACATCGCCGCTGGCGGCGGCGTGCGCGAGCAGCACACCCGACAGGCCGATGACGAACTCGCCGAGGGTCACGCCGACCACGGTCTGCTTCACGACGTCTGCGCGTGAGCGGTTGAAGCGGGTCATATCTGCTGACACGATGGCGCCCACGATCAAGCTGCCGGCCACAATGCCGGTGGCGGTGAAGACACTCATCTCGGGCCCGGGCGGCGGGCCTGACATGAGCTCGCCGATGTCGTGGCGCGAGAGTTCGCTGATGATTGACCAGCCGACGAGGATCAAGAACAGCGGCACGGTGATGTTGGCGAGCCACTGCATGCCCTTGAATCCGAACGCCACGACGGCGGTGACGGCGAGGCCGAACAGCAAGCTCCACAGCCACACGGGCATGATGCCGGGCATGAGGCCATCAAGAGACTGCGCTGAAATACCCGACTGAATGCCGAACCAGCCAATGAGGCTGACGCCGATCGCGAGGCCCACGATCGTCGCACCGATCTCGCCAAAGCCCGTCCAACGGGCGAGCAGGGCGGTGTTGAGGCCCTCGCGCTGGCCCATGAATCCGACGAAGACGATGACGACCTCGAGGATGATCGATCCGAGCAGGAACGCGAGTGCGGCGTTCGCGAAGGTCATCGAGTAGCCCAGGGTGGCGCCGAGCACGAACTGCGTGAGGGCCGAAACCTGGCCGAATCGCTGCACTGCGATTCCAAACCAGTGCTTGCGTGAGGCGGCGTCGACTCGGGTGAGGGCGAAGTCGTCGCCGTGCGATGTCTGAGACATGAGCATCCTTGCTGGTAATGACAGAGGGTCATTCCCAGCCTATGAACTCATGCCCCAGAACACGGTGGTCAGAATGCACAAATTATTACCAATACCATGCACTCTGCACTACCCGGGTGATTACGGGGCGGCCGTGAATGAACTGCTCCCCGGAAGTTGGACTGAGAAATCAGACACCAACTCCCGGGGAGCTTTTCTATGCAGGCACGTTCACTTCTGACACCACAACAACGAGAACTCGCAGTCACTCTCTTTGAGTAAGGCCACGGATACAGATCTGTTGCAGCTCAGTTCCACGTTTCGTCCAACCGTACCGAGAGATTGCACGACCGATGGCGAATCTATGGCAGATTATGTCTTGTGGAGAGACCAACAAAAACGCAGTACTCGTTCGAGATCAAAAAGGAAGTCGTGACCCGGTTCCTGGCAGGTGAAACCAGGCCAGCCCTCGCTCAGGAGTTTCAACTGAGCTCTCCCGATTTGGTGAGCTCGTGGGTCCGCCAGTACCGCGCCGAAGGAGATAGCGGGCTGCGCCCCAAACCCAAAGGACGTCCCAAAGGCTCGGCCGTTCCACCCGCGCTGACAGAGGAAGAGAAACTTCGCCGCCAGGTCGCGAGGTTGGAAGCTGAGAACGCGTACCTAAAAAAATTGCGGGACTTGAGGGATCAGGGGCAGCGCTAAAAACGCGCACCATCGCCACTCTCAAGCACGAACACGACCTCGCGCTCCTCCTCGACATTTCGGGAGTCGCGAGATCCACCTACTACTACCATGCTGCAAGACTCGACCTACCCGATCCACACGCTGATTTGAAAGCCACGATCAAGAAGATCTTCACTGCCCAAAAAGCGAGGTATGGCCACCGTCGCATCTATGTAGAGCTACGCAAGCAGGGCTGGCCTGTCGCAAAGAAGACCGTGTTGAAGCTGATGCGTGGGCTGGGGTTGAAGTGTAAAACGCGCAGCAGGAAACGGTTCTCCAGCTATCGAGGCGAGGTCGGAAAGATCGCCCCGAATCTCTTGGAACGGAACTTCCAAGCGACCTCTCCGAACGAGAAGTGGGTGACTGATGTGACCGAGTTCAAAGTGGGAGAAGCGAAACTGTATCTCTCCCCAATCATGGACCTGTATGACCGGTCCATCATCGCGTTCTCCACGAGCCGGCACCCGACCGTTGAGTTCGCGGTCTCCTCATTACAAGACGCGATCAGGCAGTTCCCTGGGGACAGTTCACTTCTGGTGCACTCGGGCCAAGGATTTCAATATCAGCATGCCCGTTGGCAGCATTGCCTGGCAACAGTGGGTGCACAACAGTCCATGTCAAGGAAAGGCAACTGCCTCGATAACGCAGTCATGGAAAACTTCTTCGGTCATTTGAAGGAAGAAATGTTCCATCACGACAAGTTCGACAGCATTGAACAACTCGAGGCCGAGGTACATGAATACATCACTTGGTATAACACTGCACGCGTCTCACTAACACTCGAGGGCATGAGCCCGATGGAATATCGTGCGCATGCCCTCGCGGCGTAATGCTTTAATTAAGTTGTCCAACTTCCGGGGAGCAGTTCAGAATGAGGCCTGGCCCTGCAGTGCCGACACCACCAGGTTGTCGAGGGGCAGCGGCTGTGCGGTCTGCGCAGCTGCAGCCCACTCCTGGGTGGTCGCCACAGCGGCAAAGTTTGAGTGGAGCAGCACCATCAGGGTTTCGTGCAGCTGCTGCGCGCTCACTTCACCGGCCGCGTTGACCAAGTGAATGGCGCCACTGGCGTCAGAGAGCACCTCCACGCCAAAGCCCAGCGGTTCGGCGGCCGCCGCGGTGGCGAGATCGCAGTTATTGGTCATGTAGCCCACCAGCGTGATGGCGTCGACCTGCTGCTCCCGCAACCAGGCCTCAAAATCGGTGCCGGCAAACACACTGGCGTAGCCCTTCACGATGTGCTTCCACGAATCCTTGCGGCGCGCTGCGATATCGGGGTGCAGCTCCCAGCCGGCCGACCCCTCAGCAAACACGGGTGCCCCGGCGGGGTACTGGTGCTGCACCACCGCAATGGGCAGCTCCTGTGCTTCGGCAAGATCGATGGCGCGCAAGATGTTATCGAGCGACGCATTGCGATCGGGGTACTGAATCACCAGCGGGCTGTCGGGCGTGAAATAGACGTTCTGTACGTCAACGAGAACGAGGGCGCGGCGTAGTTCGGCCATGGGGTGTGCTCCAATGCGGTAAAACTGCGGGGACAAGTGATTCCATCCTGACGCAGCCGCCCTGCTACCGTGAGTGGCGTATATGCATCCTTTCGATGGAAACGGGCCAGAATGAGAATCGCCATTCACGCGTTCGAAGGCATGACGCTGTTTCATCTCGCCACGCCCTTGCTGGTATTCGGGGAAGTCACCAGGTTGGGGCTCGCCGACGGGTGGAGTGCCGAGGTCTTCACCGAGACGGGCGGCCCGGTGCGCAGCGAAGAAGGCTACGTCATCGGTGACGTCGCGGGCCCAAACATCGTGCGCGACGCACAGATGCTGGTGCTCCCATCGTGGCTGAATGAACTGCCCGAACCATCCGCTGATCTGCTGCAACTCATTCACGAGGCTCATGACCGCGACACCCAGATCGTGGGCCTCTGCCTCGGGGCCTACCCGGTGGCGCGTAGTGGGCTGCTCGACGGCCGCACCGCAGTAACCCACTGGGGTGCGGCGCGGGCGGTCGCGGCACAAACGCCCGCAGTCTCGTTCAACGACTCAGCGCTGTATATCGACCACGGCGACGTGCTGACCTCGGCGGGCACCGCATCGGCGCTCGACGCCTGCCTGCACATTGTGCGCACGCACCTGGGATCAGCGGCCGCCGCAGCGGTGGCCAGGGGGATCGTCGTCGCGCCGCACCGCGACGGCGATCAAGCGCAATACATTGCGCGCCCGCTGCCTGACCGAGATCTCGATGGGCCGCTGGGCAAAACGATGCTGTGGGCGCTCGCCAATCTAGATCAAGACCTGGGGGTCGCGAGCCTGGCCGCGCACGCCACCATGAGCAAGCGAAACTTCACGCGAAGGTTTACCGAGGCGACCGGGCTGTCTCCCGCCAAATGGGTGCTGAATCGGCGGCTAGATGATGCCCGTCAGCTGCTAGAAACGACGAGCTGGAGCATTGCCCGCATCGCCGAGTCATGCGGCTTTGGGAGCCCGGTGACGTTTCGACAGAACTTCGTGGCCGCTTTCTCAACCACCCCTACGTCCTACCGCACCCGCTTCAGCCAGAATGAGGGCCCCGATCGCAGCCGTGAGGGGTAAGTTGTGGCGGCACCGTCGCGCCCACGCGTGAACCCGCTACGGTGGAGATTATGACGACCACTGGAGTTCCTCAGCCTTCACTGCCCTCCCGGCGCTCACACGTTCCTGCGTTTGAGGTGATGCGCATCACCGACGAGATCGCGCGCCGCCGCGCGGCCGGCCACAACGTCGTATCGCTGTGCGCGGGGGAGCCCGGCGCGATGCCGGCCCCGGGCACGCTGAAGGCCGCGGGCTACACCGGCCCGCTCGGCACGACTCCGCTGCGCGAGGCGATCGCGGGGCACTACCGTGCGTGGCACGGGGTCGAGGTTGATCCGGGAACGGTCGCGGTGACCACCGGATCATCGGGGGCGTTCCAGCTGGTGTTTCTCACGCTGTTTGACCCGGGCGATCGGGTCGCGCTTGCGAGCCCCGGGTACCCCGCGTATCGCAACATTTTGACGGCGCTCGGCGTTGAGGTCGTCGAAATTCCCACCGGCCCCGAGACGCGCTACCAGCCCACGCCCGAGCTGCTCGATGCCGTGGTGGCGAGCGGTGGCCCGCTCGCCGGGCTCATCATTGCGTCGCCGGCCAATCCCACGGGCACCATGCTCAGCCGCGCCGAGCTGCAGGCGCTCGTCACCTGGTGCGACGCGCAAGGCACCCGGCTCATCAGCGACGAGATCTATCACGGCATTACGTTTCCGGGGGCGGGGGATCCGGATCCGCGCGGCGTCAGCGCCCGCGAGCTGAGCCGCGAAGCCATCGTGATCAACTCATTCTCGAAGTACTGGGGCATGACGGGATGGCGGCTCGGTTGGGCCCTGCTGCCGGAGTCCCTCGTGCCGGCGTTCGAAGCGCTCGCATCGAACTTCGCGTTGTCGCCGCCCGCGCCCGCACAAGAGCTTGCACTGCAGGCATTCGCCCCCGAAACGTACGCCAAGCGCGACGCGATCGTCGACGACTTTGCGCGGGCGCGCACGCTGATCCTCGAAGCGGCGCCGAGCCTGAACTGGGGGCAGGCCGCTCCCTCTGATGGTGCGTTCTATTACTACTCAGAGTTGGGCGAGGCGCAGCTCGAACAGTACGGCGACTCGGTGAAGTACGCGCAGGCGCTGCTCGAGGGCGCCGATGTGGCCGTGGTGCCGGGCGTCGATTTTGATCCGGTCGCGGGTCATCGCGCCGTCAGACTCTCGTATGCCGCGGGCGAGCGGGCGGTCACCGAAGCGCTCGAACGCATCCTGAAGTTTCAGGGGTAGGCTGCGCGACACAAAGATGGCCTCTGGCCCGGTGACATAATTCCCGGGCCAGAGGCCATTGTGTGTGCGTGCGACGGGGAGCAGAACTCCCCGCGCTATCGCAGGAGGTGCGCTGAGCTACACCGTAATTCTGGCTACACCGTGATTTTGATCGGGGTGCCCGCGGCTACCCCGATGCGGCTCTGCAGCGCAGCGGTGACCACGGGGGCCGAAGCCTCTGCGCCGAAGAACTCGACCACCGCGACGGCTGCGTCGCCCAGGTCGAGTTCGATAGCGGCAACCTGCTCGGCGAGCGGACCCTCGAGGCCCGCCACTGCGCGCGCGATGCCGGATCGTGCCGCGCGGGGCAGCGCCTGATCATCGGCGCACGCAACGTCTGCGCTGGTGTACACCACGCCCGCTCCGGTGCGCACCTCGGCACGTATGCCCGAGGCATCACGCGTGGCCACGACAACGAGGTCGCTCGCACTGGTGCTGGTTGCGGGGGTAAGGGGGAGTGAGCGGCCCGAAGGGGCGCCACCGTGATCGCTGTGATCGGGTGACGCCCCTCCGAATGAGAACTTAAGATCCATAGACCCAAGCGTACTCTGGCAAATTATGCCTGTGCTGCGAGCACATCCTCAACCGAGGAGTACGGCAGGCCATCAAACGCGTCAGCGACGCCCTTGAACGTGACCACACCGTCGTGGGCGTTGAGGCCCTTGGCGAGTGATGCGTCAGCGTTCAGTGCCTTGACCCAGCCCTTGTCGGCGAGCGACACGACGTAGGGAAGCGTTGCGTTGGTGAGTGCAGCGGTCGAGGTCTCGGGGACCGCGCCGGGCATGTTGGCCACGCAGTAGTAGATCGAGTTGTGCACCGGGTAGGTGGGATCGTCGTGCGTGGTGGGGCGCGAGTTCTCGAAGCAGCCACCCTGGTCGATCGCGATGTCCACGAGCACTGAGCCCGTCTTCATCTGGGCCACCATCTCGTCGGTGACGAGCTTGGGGGCCTTCTCGCCGGGGATCAGCACCGAACCGATCACGAGATCGGCTTCCTTGAGTGCCTCGGTGATGTTGTGAGCGTTCGAGGTGCGGGTCTGAATGCGACCGTTGAACTCATCCTCGAGCTGCTTCAGGCGGGGGAGGAAGATATCGATAACGGTAACCTCGGCACCCATGCCGAATGCAATACGTGCAGCCTGCTCGCCTGCTGCACCGCCGCCGATGACGACGACCTTGCCGCGACGGGTTGCGGTGACGCCACCGAGGAGGATGCCGCGGCCGCCGTTGGCCTTCATGAGTGCGTTTGCGCCGACCTGAACGGACAGACGGCCAGCAACCTCAGACATGGGGGCGAGGAGGGGCAAGCCGCGGGTGGGCAGCTGCACCGTCTCGTAGGCGATGGCGGTGGTGCCCGAAGCGAGCACTGCGTCGGTGAGGGTGCGGTCTGCCGCGAGGTGCAGGTAGGTGAACAGCACCTGGCCCTTACGCATCTTCGCGTACTCAGAAGCGATGGGCTCCTTGACCTTGAGGATCATGTCGGCTTCAGCCCAGATCTGGTCTGCGCCCTCGATGATCTTGGCGCCAGCGGCGATGTAGTCGGCATCCGTGATAGCTGAGCCGAGACCAGCGCCAGCCTGCACCAGTACCTCGTGGCCACGACGGGTCAGCTCGAATACACCGGGCTCCGTGATGGCGACGCGGTTCTCATTGTTCTTAATTTCGGTGGGAATACCGACGCGCATGATGTGCTCCAAAAGAATCTGCGTTGGATTGGGATGAGTTACTTCCCTTGTCATGCGAACTCAGCGTGCTAGCGTCGTTCGTGACAGTGGAATCAACTTATTGTGCAGTATATTCGATATCCGTGGCAAAACGTTGAATTCTCTTCGGAATTAGTTGTAAAAATGACTTTCGTATACGAGGAGGCGACGGTAGATGGTTGATGGAGTGAAGAATCTGCGGCTAGATGTCGAACTAGACGACGTAGATCGCAAGATCCTCGGTGAGTTGCAGGCAAACGGCCGCATTACGAATGCTGAGCTCGCAGAACGTGTGGGCGTGGCAGCTTCCACGTGCATCGCACGCGTGCGCAGCCTGGTGAGCCGCCGCGTCATTTCGGGCTTCACCGCCACCGTCGACCCGCGCAAAATCGGCCTCGATCTGCAGGTGCTCATTAGCGTGACGGTGCGCTCGGGCGCGCGTCAGCTGATCACCGAAATGAGTGACCAGCTGAAATCACTGCCCGAGGTCACTCAGCTGTTCTTTCTGGGCGGGGTCGAAGACTTCATCATTCACCTCGCGGCGCGCGACTCAGACCACGTGCGTGACTTCGTCACCGAGCACCTTTCGGCGCACCCCGCGGTGTCATCCACGCGCACCAGCATCGTCTTCAGCCATCACCAAAACCCGGTGAGCGCCGCCGCGTAACGGCCGGGGAGGCGCGGTTCTCGCGAGGAGCACCGCGCCTGTGCGCACTGTGCGCGTCGTTAGTGCGTCTCAGGCGGGGTGAGGCGTGACTCCTGCGCATCCAGTGCGTGCTCGGCGGCGCGCAGTGCGTGCGAGCTGTACCGGCCGATGGCGCGCTCCTCGATGAGGGCAGCGCGCTGCGATTCGAGCGCCGCGCGTGCGAGCCTGAGATAGGCGCGCGCCGGGCTCTCAACCTCGGGAACCGAGGTGTATCCCTCGGCGCTGCCGAGCGACATCGCGATGGGCGTGAGCGTGTTCTTGGCGCCCGCACGGGCTCGCGCAGTAACGGAATCTGGGGTTTGATGCGCCGGATCCTCATTGGCGAGCGCATCGTCGATTCCGCTATTGGCGGCCTCAACGAGGTCGCCGCTGAGCGCGGTGAGCTCTGCGGCCGTGGCGCCGGCACCCGAGCCGCTCGGCCACAGCTTATGAATCAGGGCGGGCAGTGACAGCCCGTGCAGCAGCAGCGTGATGATGGCGACCGCAAACGCGATCATGATGATCTGCGGGCGGTAGGGGATGGTGATGGGAATCGACTGCGCCGCCGCAAGCGTCACCACGCCGCGCATCCCGCTCCAGCTCAGCACCGCACCATCGCGCCAGCCCAGCTGCTGATCACGCTCATGAACGATATCGGCATGCACGCGCTGCTGCAGCAACGATACGCGCCGCAGGCGTTGCGTGCTGGGATCCGGATCCTCACGCACCCGCCCCGCCATGCGCTTCAGGCCCCGGCCCCGCCGCTCATACGCGCGGGCCGTGCTGCGCAGGCCCACGATGAGGGGCGCGACGAATAGCGCGCGGCACACGATCAGCACGCCCACAAGTGCGAGCGAAATGAGCAGCACGTGCGCGAGCTCAAAATCACTGTTGATGACCTGCTCGACGAGGGCGTGCAGCTGCAGGCCCATCAGTAAGAACACGCCATTTTCGAGCACGAACTGCACCGTGCGCCAGTTCAGCCGCTCGTTGGTGCGGGCGGTGGCACTGAATCGGCGTGAGGCGTGGTGGCCGGTGTAGAGGCCGGTGACGACGACCGCGAGTACGCCAGAAGCGTGCAGTTCTTCGGCGGGAATGAACGCGATGAAGGGCACCACGAACGAAATCATGGTGTCGTAGACAGGGTTGTTGAGCTTCGACCGCAGCCACACGGTGATGATGCCCATCAGGCCGCCCACAATCAGGGCAACAGTGACGGAGTAGACGAAGGAGCCGGCGGCCTCGACGAACACGAAGTTGCCGGCCACTGCGGCGATCGCGGTTTTCAGGAGCACGAGGGAGGTGGCATCGTTGACGAGGCTTTCGCCCTCGAGGATGGACACCACCCGGTCGGGCATGCCGAGCCGCTTACCAATTGACGTGGCGGCCACGGCATCGGTGGGGCTGATCACGGCGCCGAGGGCGATGGCGGCGGGCAGCGGAATGCCGGGCACGAAGGCGTGCAGCACGAGCCCGATAATCACGGCCGAGATGACGACCAGCACGACCGAGAGGCCAATGACGGGCCGAAAGTTACGGCGAAAATCGATCAGCGGCACGTTCACCGCGGCCGCATACAGCAGCGGTGGCAGCACACCCAACAAGATCAGGTCGGGCGGTACTTCAATCAGCGGCACAAAGGGCAGATACCCCGCCCCAATGCCCACGACCACCAAGAGCAGCGGGGCGGCCACGCCGATGCGGCTTCCCAGCACAGACGTGCCAACGAGCACCACGACGCCGATTACGAGGAGAAGTCCAAATTCCATCGGATCATCACTTTCGGGGATCCAGGGGCCGCCAGCTCCGGTCGATACGCTTCACGCGCCGGGCAGCGCGCTGGGCGGTGCCTGCTCATATCCTACGGGGCATACGAGGGCCTCAGCCCAGGGGCGAAGCCGAAATCGTGTGCTGCCGGCGCGCATTGTGGCTGCAGCGGCTGCGTGCGGTTTACCTGGCGTGCGTACCTCAGCTGCCGCGTGTGGCTTAAACGCCGCCGCGCTTGGCCGTGCCAATCACCCCGGCACAGGCAGCCACCACCAGCGCAATCGCGCCACACTGCACAAGCGTCAGGTGCTGCGCGAGCACCACGAACCCCGCCAGCGCAGCCACCGCGGGCCCGAGGCTCGACAGCACCCCAAACACCCGTACCGACATGCGGCGCAGCGCCACAAACTCCAGCGTGTACGGAATCACTGAGGTGAGCAGCGCGGCCCCCACAAACACCGCGATCAGTATCGGCTGCACGGTGAACGCGGCAACGGCGTCACCGGCACCCAGCGGAAGCACGACTGCGGCGGCGACGGTCATGGCGACCGCGAGCGGGTCGAGGCCCTGGGCTTTAGCCCCCAACCGTGACGAACACACAATGTAGAGCGCCCAAAACCCGGCCGCCGCCAACGCAAATCCGACCCCGGCAAGCGGCAGCCCGCCACCCGGGGCCGCGCCGAGCAGCAGTACCCCGCCGAGCGCCAGCACCACCCAGCCCACATCGAGCAGCCGGCGACTGGTCGCCGCAGCCACCGCAAGCGGCCCGAGCAGTTCGATCGTGACGGCGATGCCCAGCGGAATTCGGTCAAACGCGAGGTAAATGCACGAGTTCATGCCCGCCAGCGCAATCCCCAGCGCGATCGCCCCGCCCCACGTGGCACGATCCCACGACCTCACGCGGGGGCGCACGAATACGAGCAGCAGCAGGGCAGCAAATCCCAGCCTGGCAGCAGCGGCGCCCAGCGGCCCCACCGCGGTAAACATGCCACCCACCAGCGCGTTACCAAACTGGACGCTGAAGATCGCGGCCACCGCGAGCACACTGGCGGGCACACGGTGCCGAGCAAAAGAGGTCATCGTGTGGTTACTTTACCCGGCGGCGCGGCCACTCTGTTGACCCGTCGGCTCACCACCGCCCCAGCGGTCGGTACCCTAGTGACAGGGCTGCGCGGCAAATGGCCGAGCGTGACAGGAACGAGACACAAGTGAGCTTAGAGACAACGCTCGAGCAATTGCGAAGCGCTGCACGCGAGGCCGGTGACGCCACGGTGAGCCCAGACGACGCCTTTGCGGCGTTCGAAGAGTGGGTGTGGGAAGACCGCGGGCTCAGGCTGTACCCCGCGCAAGAGGAAGCGATCCTCGGCATCACCCTCGGCAGCAACGTGATTTTGGCGACCCCCACCGGCACCGGTAAATCACTCGTCGCACTCGGCGCCCACTTCTCAGCACTCACCGAGGGCCGCCGCACCGTCTACACCGCCCCCATTAAAGCGCTCGTGAGCGAAAAGTTCTTCGAGCTTGTCGCCGTGTTTGGCGCCGAAAACGTGGGCATGATCACAGGCGACGCCTCCATCAACTCAGACGCCCCCGTGATCTGCTGCACCGCCGAGATCCTCGCCAACCTCGCCATTCGCGACCGTGAGATCGGCGGCATCACGCAGGTAGTGATGGATGAGTTCCACTACTACGCCGAACCCGAGCGCGGCTGGGCCTGGCAGGTACCGCTGCTGATGATGCCCGACGCCCAGTTCCTGCTGATGTCAGCCACCCTGGGCGACGTACGCGAACTCGCGAAAGACTTGAGCGACCGCACCGGCCGCGACACCTCGCTCGTGACCGGCGTCGAACGCCCCGTGCCCCTGCACTTCAACTACGCAGTGAAGCCCGCCCACGAGGTCGTCGAAGAACTCATCGCCGACCGCCAAGTACCCGCATACCTCGTGCACTTCAACCAGTCACACGCGGTCGAGCAGGCGCAGGCGCTGTCGAGCATTCGCATCGTTGACCGCGAAGGCCGCGACGAAATCGCGGCAGCGCTGGGCGACTTCAGATTCTCCACAGGCTTCGGCGTCACCCTCTCGCGGCTCGTGCGCTCGGGCATCGGCGTGCACCACGCCGGCATGCTGCCCCGCTACCGCCGGCTCGTCGAGCAGCTCGCCCAGCGCGGCCTGCTGCGCGTCATCTGCGGCACCGACACCCTCGGCGTGGGCATCAACGTGCCCATTCGCACCGTCGTGATCACCGCCCTCACCAAGTTCGACGGCGTCAAAATGCGCCGGCTCTCGGCACGCGAATTTCACCAGATCTCGGGCCGCGCCGGCCGCGCCGGCTACGACACCGAGGGCGACGTCATCGCCCTCGCCCCCGAACACGACGTCGAAAACGCCAAGTCGGCTGCCAAAGCCGCCGCCAAAGCCGAAAGCGCCAAGGGCGGCAAAAAAGCGAAACCTGCCAAGAAGAAGTCGGCCCCCCAAGGCTTCGTCGCCTGGAGCGAAGCGACCCTCGACAAACTCGTCATCTCAGAGCCCGAGCCGCTCGTCAGCCGCATGCGGGTGAGCCACTCCATGGTGCTCGGCGTGATCGGCCGCGGCGAAATCAACGAGGGCGACGCCCTCGAAACCATGCGCACCCTCGTCTTCGACAGCCACGAACCCCGCGCCAACCAGTTCGCCCACGCCCGCACCGCCATCGGCATCTTCCGCACCCTGCGCAACGGCGGCATCGTCGAGGTATACGAAGACCCCCGCGGGCACAGGCTGCTGCGCCTCACCGTTGAACTGCAGGCAAACTTCGCACTCAACCAGCCGCTGTCACCGTTCGCGCTCGCCGCAATCGAACTGCTCGACCCCGAGTCAGACACCTATGCCCTCGATGTCATCTCGATCATTGAGGCGACGCTCGAGAACCCGCGGGCGATCTTGCGCGCGCAAGAGCATGCTGCGCGCGGCGAGGCCGTGGCCGCGATGAAGGCTGAGGGGATCGAGTACGAGGAGCGCATGGAGCTGCTCGAAGAGATCACGTACCCGCAGCCGCTCAAGGAGCTGCTTGACGAGGCCTTCCACGAGTACCTCAAGGAGGTGCCGTGGGCGCGCGACTTCGAACTGAAGCCAAAGTCGGTGGTGCGCGACATGATCGAGCGGGCATTCGGTTTTCGCGACGTCGTCTCGTTCTACCAGCTGGGTCGCGCAGAAGGCGGCGTGCTGCGGTACCTCAGCGACGCGTTTCGCGCGATCTCACGCACCGTGCCCGAGCAGGCGAAAAGCCCCGAGCTCGAGGATCTCATTGACTGGCTCGGTGAGCTGGTGCGCCAGATCGACTCGAGCCTCATTGATGAGTGGGAGGAGCTCGCGAACCCCGAGGCGCACGCACAAAATGCTGATCCGGATCGCGCCCTGTCGATCGCACCCCCGGCGCGCTCGGTGCTTGCGAACGAGCGCGCGTTCCTCGTGATGCTGCGCAACGCGCTGTTTCGGCGCGTGCAGGGGGCCGCGTTCGAGCGGTACTCCGAACTCGCCGAGCTCGATGGCCCCGGGGGCTTCAGCGAGCAGAAATGGCGCGATGCGCTCGCGGGGTACTACACCGAGTACGACGAGATTCTGCTCGACGGCGATGCGCGGTCAGCCGCGCTCGTGCAGATCGACCGTTCGAGTGCCGACGAGGGGATCTGGCGTTTTCGGCAGGTGCTGCTCGACCCCGAGAACGACCGTGATTGGCGCATTGAGGGCACCGTCGATCTCGAGAAATCTGAGCTCGAGGGCGAACCCGTGGTGCGGGTCGACCGCGTGGGCCCCTTCGCGGGGGAGTAGCGTGCGGGGAGTAGCGCGCAGTAGCCCCTCCAGCCACTAGACTCGTCGGCATGCGCCTTGGAGTCATCGACGTCGGATCCAACACGGTTCACCTGCTCATCGTGGATGCCCACGCTGGCGCAAGCCCCGTGCCCTACCACTCGCAGCGCTCGGTGGTGCGGTTGATGCGGTACCTCGGGCCGGGCGGCGAGATTCTTGAAGAGGGCGTCAGGCTGATCCTCGAGGCGGTCGCCGAAGCTGCCCGCACCGCGCGCGAGATCGGCATCGATGACCTGATCTGCACCGCCACCAGCGCGGTACGCGAAGCCTCAAACGGCGACGACGTGCTTGCCCAAATCGAGCGCGTGAGCGGCATCGAACCGCACGTGCTGTCGGGCGAAGACGAGGCCCGCATCACCATGCTGGCCGTGCGCCGTTGGCTCGGCTGGTCGGCGGGCGAGGTGCTGCTGTTTGACATTGGCGGCGGCTCGTTTGAAATCGCGCAGGGGGCCGACGAATACCCCGATGTGCAGGTCTCGCTGCCGCTCGGGGCCGGTCGCTCGACGATCCAGTATCTGCCTGAAGACCCGCCCTCGCGCGAGGCCGTGTCTGCGTTGCGCGCGCACGCCCGCAACGAGTTCACGCGTGTGCGCAATGAGATGTTCCAGGGCCGCCCGCGCCCCAAGCGCGTGGTGGGCACCTCAAAGACCATTCGTTCGCTCGCACGCCTGATCGGTGGCCCCGCCGACCCCGTTTCGGGTGACCTGGCCCCGCTGCACTACGCGGGTCTGCGCGAGTGGGAGCCGTCGCTGCGCGATATGCCGGGTTCGGTGCGCGAGTACTTGCCGGGCATCACCCCCGAGCGCGGCTACCAAATCATGGCCGGTGCCGTGGTGCTGCGCACCGCGATGAAGGTGTTTGATGTCACCACGCTGACGATCTCGCCGTGGGCGCTGCGCGAGGGTATCGTGCTGCGCTACATCGACGCGCTTGATGGGCGCGGGGCCGATCCGGTCGCACAGTAACGCAGCCCGCCCGTTACAGCTGCTCGACCGCGAAATAGTTCCCTTCGGGGTCTGCGAAGTTAAACGTGGTGCGCCCGCCGTGGTGCGCGAGCTCGCCAACGGTGACCCCTGCCGCCTCGAGCCTCGATCGCATGCCGGCGGCGTCATGGCTGCCAAACAGAATCGACGGGGTGCCGAGGTTCAGCTCGGGCGACATCTGGGCGACGGTGGCGCGCTCAAACAACACGAGCGAGGCGGCGTGACCTGCCGCGGGGGCGAGCTCGACCGAGAGCACCCGTCCCTCAAGCTCCTGGGTGGTCACCCGCACGAAGCCCACGGTCTGCTCCCAGAACGCGGCTACGCGCTGGGGGTCTGCAACATAGATCATCACTTTGCCAAACTGATCGATCATCAGCATCCTCCTGCGTCATAAGTGGGCCACTTCGCCCAGCGGTGGGCTTCAGTATTCCACTCACGGCGCGCCCGGTAAACACGCCAACGGGGGCCGGTTTGGTGTTGAGGGGCCATGGGGGTAGAGTTATATCTCGTTGCCGCGCTGCAGTTTCGGGCCGGAGTTCAACATTGGGATATGGTGTAATTGGCAACACATCGGTTTCTGGTACCGACATTCTAGGTTCGAGTCCTGGTATCCCAGCAGTGAGAGAAAACCCCCGCGAGAGCGGGGGTTTTCTTGTATGTATGGGTGAGCCCGGGCCGACGACCGATCAGCGCCGCCGCATCATGGCGCCAGCGAGCGGCGAACAGTCGATGTCTTAAAGGTAAAGAACTGGTGAACTAGGTGACAAGGGTGCCACCGGGGTGAGATGCTGCTAACAGCATTACCTGTGAATTTCTATGCGTAGAACCCATCGAAAGAGCCCTCGGCAAATTGAGCACCTCTAGGCCGAACGCGCCTACCCCCAGCGATATCACTCCCGGCCAGCACGCTGATGCTCAGACTCCACTGAGTCGTGGCGCCCAAAGCACCCCAGCCCGCACGCTCATCGACATTCTGCGTGCCACAGCTGACACGTATCCCGATGCCTCTGCAATCGATGACGGATCGGGTGCGTTGAGCTACGCCGAACTCATTGACGCTGTCGCCGCCCAAGCCGCGCTGCTGCGTGCCGCGGGCGTGCGACCCGGTGACCGGGTCGGACTGCGCATTGATTCGGGCTCGAAGCAGCTCTACATCGCGATTCTGGCCATCATGCAGGCACGCGCCGCGTATGTGCCGGTGGACGTCGACGACAGCGACGAGCGTGCCCGCCTGGTGTTTGGTGAAGCACAAGCGGTCGGCATCATTGGCAACGGGGGATATGTGCCCCGTGAACGCCCCGCCGCACTCGCAGAGGAAGGCGACTCCGCCGCCAGTGACGCCGCTGGTACCGACGCAATCGCTCCGCACGAAAACCCGACCCTCGACGATGACGCCTGGATCATCTTCACCTCGGGGTCGACGGGGGTGCCCAAGGGCGTCGCCGTCACCCACCGATCAGCCGCCGCATTTGTTGACGCCGAAGCCCACCTGTTTTTGCAGGCCGAGCCGCTGGCCCCAGAGGACCGCGTGCTCGCGGGGCTCTCAGTGGCCTTTGACGCGTCGTGCGAAGAAATGTGGCTGGCCTGGCGCAGCGGCGCCTGCCTGGTGCCCGCACCCCGCGCTCTCGTGCGCTCGGGTGAGGATCTCGCGCAGTGGCTCGTGCGACAAAGCATCACCGTCGTCTCCACCGTTCCTACGCTCGCCGCCATGTGGCCGGCCGAAGCCATCGAGAACGTGCGCCTGCTGATCTTCGGCGGCGAAGCCTGCCCACCCGAGCTGGTCGCACGCCTCGTCGAAGACGGGCGCGAGATCTGGAACACGTACGGCCCGACCGAGGCGACCGTGGTCTCGTGCGGCTGCGTGCTCGACGGCGTGAACCCCGTCAGTATCGGGCTCCCGCTCGAGGGCTGGGATCTCGCGGTGGTTGATGCCGACGGGTACCGGGTCGCTCAGGGCGAAATTGGTGAGCTGATCATCGGCGGCATTGGCCTGGCGCGCTATCTTGACCCCGCAAAAGACGCCGAAAAGTACGCATCGATGCCCACCCTCGGCTGGGAACGCGCCTATCGCTCAGGCGACCTGGTGCGCTACGAACCAGACGGACTCATGTTCTTGGGTCGCGCCGATGACCAGGTGAAAGTGGGCGGCCGACGCATCGAACTGGGCGAGGTAGAAAACGCCCTCCAAGAACTCCCCGGGGTGACCGCTGCGGCCGCCGCCGTGCGCGAAAGCGACGCCGGTGTGCCCGTGTTGGTGGGCTACCTCGTGATCGAGCGCCCCGAGCCCACGGGCTCAGCGGCCGCCGAGTCAGCCGAAGCATTAGGTACCGAAGGCGCCGCCGGGCCCGCTGCTGCGGCCGGGCCCGAAGCCGACCTTCTCGACCGCGCGCAGGCGCGCGAGTTTTTGGCCTCACGCCTCGCCGCCGGGGTGATGCCGTTGCTCGCGGTGGTCGACCAGCTGCCCATTCGTACCTCGGGCAAGGTCGATCGCGCTGCCCTGCCCTGGCCCCTGCCGCAAACGGCGATGGGCCCGGGCGGCATCATGGCTGATGAGGGGCTCACGAGCACCGAACGGTGGCTCGCCGAGCAGTGGCAGAGCGTGCTGGGGGTGCAGGTGCCCCACACGGGCGCCGACTTCTTCGACCTCGGTGGCGGGTCACTCGCGGCGGCTCAGCTGGTGTCGCGTATTCGCGTTCGCGTGCCCGAATACACGGTGGCCGATATTTACGATGTGCCGCGCCTCGCCGCCATGGCGAAAGCGATTGCCGCCACCGCGCAGCACGAAGATCCCGATGACTACCATCAACCGCAACCGACGCCGCGATACACCCAGTGGGTGCAGACCCTCGCGGGCGTTCCGCTGTTCATCATGAGCGGTGTGCGCTGGCTCGTGTACGTGTTGACCGCGGGAACGGTGCTGCGGGCACTTGATCCGGTCGCGTTTGCCGTGCTGCCCGCGGTGCCCTGGTGGGTGCTCGCCGTGGCACTGCTGCTGGTGTCGACGCCCTTTGGCCGCATGGGAATCGCCGCAACCGTTGCCCGGCTGCTGCTGATGAACCTGAAGCCCGGCGACTACCCCAGGGGCGGGGTCACCCACATGCGCCTCTGGCTCGCCGAACAGTTCGCCGAGCAGATCGACGCGGTCGGTCTCGCCGGAGCACCGTGGGTGGGGCTGTACGCCCGCGCACTGGGCGCCAAAATTGATCGCGACGTGAGCCTGCACACGTTGCCGCCAATTACGGGCATGCTCGAGATTGGTGCGCGCAGCTCGATCGAACCCGAAGTGGATCTCTCTGGCTACTGGATCGACGGCGACCTGCTGCGCGTCGGGCCCGTACTGATCGGCAACGATGTCACGGTGGGCGCGCGCTCCACCCTGGCGCCGGGCACCCGCATCGACGACGGCGCCGAGGTGTCCCCGGGCTCTGCCGTGTTCGGCCGCGTGAAACCTGGGCAACGCTGGGCCGGATCCCCCGCAGTGCGGGTGGGCGGTTCTCGCAGCGCCGCAGCGAAACGCAACGACGACCTGTGGCCTGAGGGCGTGCCGGCACAGGCCCCGGGATGGCAGTTCGCCTACGGGGTGTCATCCATCGTGCTCGCACTCATGCCCTTTGTGGCCTTTGCCGTGGGCGGCGCATTTGTGACCCTGGGCATACGGGGAGCCGCGACGCTCGGCGAAGCACTCGGGGGAGCCCTCCTCTGGCTCATCCCTGCGGTGCTCGCGACGGGGCTCGTGTATGGCCTCGCCGTGATCGCGTTCGTGCGACTGTGCGCCATCGGCATGGTGGCGGGTACCTACCCCGTGCACAGCCGCGTGGGCTGGCAGGTATGGAGCACGGAGCGACTGCTGGACTCGGCACGCACCTTCCTGTTTCCCATTTACTCGAGCCTGTTCACCCCGGTGTGGCTGCGGCTGCTGGGCGCGCGCGTAGGCCCCAATGTGGAAGCCTCAACCGTGCTGTTGCTGCCCAAGATGACACGCATCGACGAGGGAGCCTTCCTCGCCGACGACACCATGGTGGCCTCCTACGAACTGCACCGCGGCTGGCTACACATCGACCACGTACGCATCGGCAAACGCGCCTTCCTCGGTAACTCAGGCATGGCGGGCCCCGGCCACCGCGTGCCCAAGCACTCGCTGGTGGCCGTGCTCTCGGCCGCTCCCGCAAAAGCCAAGGCCGGATCCTCATGGATCGGCTCACCACCCGCCAGGCTCCGCCGCCTCACCCAGGCGGGGGAGGACGAGCGCACCTACCACCCGGGCGCCCGGCTGCGCGTGGCTCGCACCCTGTGGGAGATGTGCCGCATCGTGCCCGTCATCGTGAGCTGCGCCCTGGGGCTGACGACACTGTTCGCCTTTGCCTGGCTGTGGGGCTGGCTCGGGCCTGTGGTCACCCTCGTGCTCTCGGGCATTGTGATGCTCATCGCCGGGGCGTTGGCGGCCGCGATCACCACCGCCGCGAAGTGGCTCATCGTCGGCCCCATTCGCGCCCGCGAACAACCGCTGTGGTCGAGTTTCGTGTGGCGCACCGAGGTCAGCGACACCTTCACCGAGGTGCTCGCCGCCCCCTGGTTCGCCCGCGCCGCCGTCGGCACCCCAGCGCTTGCGGTCTGGCTGCGCTCACTGGGCGCCAAAATTGGTCGCGGCGTCTGGTGCGACACCTACTGGCTCCCCGAACCCGATCTCGTCACCCTCGGCGATGGCGCGACAGTCAACCGCGGGTGCGTCGTACAAACCCACCTCTTCCACGACCGGATCATGAGCATGGACACGGTCGAACTGGGATCCGGGGCGACACTCGGCCCACACAGCGTCATTCTGCCCGCCGCAACCATCGGCGCGAATGCGACCGTCGGCCCCGCCTCGCTCGTGATGCGCGGCGAGAGCGTGCCGGTCGGATCGCGATGGAGCGGCAACCCCATCGGTCCCTGGCGCGTAGTGAAGGTGCGGGCCTACCAGTCAACTGATTAAGCGGGCCATCGCGTAAGCTGAGCCGTTCGCCCCCACACCCAGAAATTATGTGACATGCCACGCACCTTGCAGCCCCACTCGTACACCCCGCACGCCTACGTGCCACGGTCTGGTGATGCCAGATACGCGGTGCGGCACACCCGGCTCGACCTCGACTACACGCCGCGCACCAACCGCCTGAAGGGCAGCGCGACGCTGTCGGTGGAAGTACTCGAACCCACGAAATCGATTCGGGTGGACCTCGCGGGGCTACAAACGGGCAAAGTGCGCGTTAATGGCAAAGTACACAAGGCCGTCGCGCAAGATGACCTGGGCCTAAAGATACGTTTCGTCGATACGGTGCCGGCGGGGTCACAGCTGACACTCGCGATCGAGTACGCGGGATCCCCGGCCCCCTTGAAGTCACGGTGGGGGCTCATTGGCTGGGAAGAACTCGAAAACGGTGTGCTCGTGGCCTCGCAGCCCAACGGCGCACCCACCTGGTTCCCCTGCAATGACCGCGTCGACGACCGCGGCACCTACGACATTCGGTTCACCTGCGACCGCGAATTCTTCGTCGCCGTCACCGGAGCGCCAGGGTCAGTGACCACGCGCGGCGGGCGACGCACCTGGTCCTTCACCAGCGACGTTCCCACCGCCAGCTACCTGCTCGCAGCCCACGTGGGGTACTACGCCGAATTCTTCCTCGGGGCGGCCCGCATCGTCACCCCGCCCGCTCAAGTCGCCCAGGTACGCGAAGCATTTGCCCCCATCGAACAGATGATGACCGTGTTCGAAACATGGTTTGGGGCATACCCGCAAGAAGACCTCACGATCGTCGTCACCGAAGAAGCCCTCGAGATTCCCCTCGAAGCCCAGGGGATGGCCACCTTCGGGGTCAACCACTGCGCCCCCGCAGAACAACGCCTGATCGCGCACGAACTCGCGCACCAGTGGTTTGGCAACAGCGTGGGCATCGGCAGGTGGGAAGACATCTGGCTGAACGAGGGATTCGCCTGCTACGCCGAATGGGTGTGGTCAGAGGCCTCGGGTGGGCCGGCGCTCGCCGCCTGTGCCGAGGAACACTACGCATTGCTCGCATCATTACCGCAGGATCTGCGACTGCTCGACCCCGGCCCCACCGACATGTTCGATGACCGCGTCTACAAACGCGGTGCCCTGCTGCTCGAAGCGCTGCGGCGCACGCTCGGCGACGACGTGTTTCGCGCGATGCTGCTGGAATGGGCGACATCGCGGCGGCACCAGCTCGCCTCAACCGACGATTTCATCGCTCACGTTGCGAAGTTCAGCGGTGACGCCGGCGGTGCCGCGCTTGATGGCCTGTGGCAGTCGTGGCTGCGCGACACGAAGCTGCCGCGGTTGCCGCGCAACAAATAGATTGCGGCCGGTAGCTCGCGGGCGATTACTTGTGCGCGATCGACAGGATGATGCCTGCGGGGGCACCCGGTAGCGCCAGCTCGAAGCACTCCAGCGCGCCAGTGCCGGTGCCGGTGCCGGTGCCAGCGCTCGCAGCGTACGCTGCCCAATCTCCGCGCAATCCCCGGCCGTGCGCTTTGGCGATGGCCTCAAGACGCGTCCAATCGCGCACCTGAGGAAGCGAACCGGGCACCCCGGGCGTACCCAGCCGCGATGATGCGCCCCGTTCGCCCGACCCGCCGAGCGCTTCGGTCACTGCCGCACGCGTCGCGGGGGAGTCCACCTCCACGTCAATGCCAAACGCCGAGGCGCCCGCGGGCGCGACGCCCACCACGACGAGGGACCCCGCGTAGCTCACACTCACGAGGGGGACTGGGCAGGGCACTGCGCGGGGCACTGAGCGGGGCACAGCCACTGCCCCCGAGGCAGACATATCGCCTGCGGCCGAAGCTGCCGCGTTGAGCCCCACACGCAAAGGACCATGCGCGGCGCTGCCACACGCTGGGCATTGCTGAATGAGCTCGAAGCCCTCGCCCAGCTGCGAGCGCAGCAGACTGCGCAGCATGCGCCGCGACGCCTGGCGCCGATCGGGCAGCGCTTTACCCCAGGCAATTGTGATGCCGTGGGGCGCGTGAAGGGTGTGCACTCTCGCATGTTATCGCTCGCGCAGAACTCGACGAATCGTGTAAAGACAGAGATCGCGGGACGATGCCCTAATCCCTCGCTATTGGGCTAGTGGTCGGATTGGCCCTCGAGCAGCGGCCGCAGTGCATCAGCAAACGGCTGCAATTGGATCGCGGTGTACTCATCAAGACTCATAGTGACCGTGGGAAGTTGGGCCCACGCCTCGGTGCAGTTGGTCGAGACCGCGAGCAGCGCCCGCACCACGTGATCCGTTAGTTCGACATCGGCGGCCGGCGCCAGCTCACGAACACCCCGTGCGAGATGTACTGCGAGTTCCTCTGATCGTTGCATCAATGATGCCCGAAGCTCCTGGTCTTCGCGCACGATATTCCATCGTTCGGCCAAAGCATCATGCTCGCTGATGCCGTGGCGTGCCAACGCGAGGAGAGCATCGACAATCGCGTCGACGGGAGACTGCTCGCGGTTAGCGGTTAGCCCGGTAAGGGCGAGTTCGAGGCGCTCATCAAGTTCGTCCCAGACCAGGTCGCGCTTCGCTGGGACATATGAGAACAGTGTTGTACGACTGATCCCTGCGGCACGTGCAATTTCAGCCAGCGAAGTGGCGGCATATCCATTCTTGGCGAAGAGCCCGAATGCAATGTCGCGTACCTCGTCGGGGGAGGAGCTGCGCGGCCGGCCTGGTCGTTGAGTCGTCAATGATTACCCCTATCGTGCGGCTGGGTCGGGCTGCCTGGTAACTACCTCAGCCTACGGGAACAGCATCTGTTGGATATTTCCGAACAGTGTTAAGGTATTCGAAAATCGCGTGGTACCCGCCCGCGATGCTGCTTGTCGAGAGGAACACGACTATGAAGTCCGTCTACATCACCGGCCCCAACCAGATCGAATGGGTTGAGATCGAGCAGCCCACAGCAGGGCCAGGCGAGGTGCTGCTGAAAGTGAAGGCATGCGGCATTTGTGGTTCCGACGCGCACTATGCGCAGATGGGCGGAATCCCTCCGAACCAGGGAGCAACCCCGCTTGGTCATGAACCCGCTGCTGAGGTAGTTGAACTTGGTGCCGGAGTCGAAGGGCTTGAGGTCGGCGACCATGTCGTGATCGACACCATGCGGTTTAGTGATGGTTTGCTCGGCTCAGGCGGCAATCAAGGAGCGCTCAGCCCATATATTGTCGTCCACGATTACCAGCCGGGGGTGCAGCTCAGGAAGATCTCAGAAGAGGTGCCCTGGGAAGTGGCGGCACTGAACGAGCCAATGGCCGTCGCGTTGCACGCGGTGAATCGCAGCGGAGTACAAGTCGGCGATAAAGTCGTGATCTTTGGTGCCGGCCCTATCGGTCTCGGTGCACTGCTTAGCTACCGCCGTAAGGGGGCCGCGCACATTGTCGTTATCGACGTCGTGCCAGCACGGCTCGAGAAGGCATTGCAGGTCGGTGCAGACGCCGTTATTAATTCAGCCTCCGAAGACGTTGCAGCACGCCTTGTCGAACTGCATGGTGACGGCGCCACGATGATGGCGCGCGGTGTACGCCCCGCGACTGATATCTATCTCGATGCTGCCGGTGTCGCTGTAGTACCGCAGCAGGTCGCAGGTATGGCTAAAAGTGGGGCCACATTGGCAATCGTTGCGGTGCACAAGCGGCCCGTCGAACTTAATTTCGATCAATTGTTGGTCACGGAACTCAACATCGTCTTCTCGATGGGGTACCCGACCGAGATTTTTGAGATTACCGATGATATTGAAGCTAACTGGGAGAAGTACGCGCTGATCATCAGCGACCGGATCCCGTTTGACCGCGCGTTGGAAGCACTCGAGCTTGCGGCGACTCCGGGGGCCGCGGACAAAGTTTCGGTGATCTTCGACTAGCTGGCGCGGGCCGTGGTGCGCGCCCGCCCGCAGTAATGAAAGAATGGGCACATGGCCTCTCCTGTGAACTCGCCGCGCGGCATGCGCGATTTCCTTCCCGCAGACAAAGCACGTCGTGAGCACGCGCTTTCCGTCATCAAGGGGGTGTACCGCGCGCACGGCTTCGACGAGATCGAGACGCCCGTAGTCGAGGATCATGCCCGGCTGCACGCAGGGCTCGGCGGCGACAACGAAAAGCTGTCGTTCTCGATTCTGAAGCGCGGCATTCGCCCCGAACAGCTCGCCGCAGCCACCGAAGCTGGCGACGCCGAGAAGCTCGCCGACCTCGGCCTGCGCTTCGACCTCACGGTGCCCCTCACCAGGTTCTATGCGACGAACCGCGCCGACCTCCCGCCCGTGTTCCGCTCACTGCAGATCGCTCCCGTGTGGCGGGCCGAGCGCCCCCAAAAGGGCCGCTACCGCCAGTTTGTGCAGGCCGACATCGACATCATCGGTGAAGCTGGGCTGATCGCCGAGATTGAACTGGTGACCGCGACCTCGCAGGCGCTCGCGGCGCTGGGGCTCACGGGTTGCGTGATTCGCATCAACGACCGCCGCATTCTGCTCGGCCTGCTCGCGCACTGCGGCTTTGCCGAAGAGACGCACGATCGTGCGTTGATCACCATTGACAAGCTCGACAAGATCGGTGCCGCGGGCGTCGTTGACGAGCTGCGCGAGATCGACGCGGCCGCAGCCGAGCGCCTCGGTGAGGTGCTGCAGGCCGTTGAGCCCGCGCTTGAGGGCGACGGCATTGCGCTGACGCGCGAAGCAATCGCGGCGGTGCTGCCCGCAGGCGCCGCCGAAGAGGGCGTCACGAACCTTTCTGACCTCGGTGACGCGCTCGCGGGCGCACTGCCCGAGGGCGTCGAGGTGCGCTTTGACCCGACGCTGGTGCGCGGCATGGGCTACTACACCGGCACCATCTTCGAGGTTGCGCACCCGGGCTCTGGCAGCTCGGTGGGCGGCGGCGGCCGCTACGACGGTATGGTCGGCCGCTTCCTCGGCCAAGACGTGCCCGCCGTGGGCTTCTCGATTGGGTTCGAGCGCGTTGTTGACCTCATCTCGCTGCCCAAAGAAACCGGCCCCGAGTCGGTTGCGCTCGTGTATGACACCGACGTCGAGTTCGCTGATCTGCTCGTGCTGAAGCGCGCGCTCATCGAGCGCGGGCACCGCGTGCGCCTCGAGAAGCGTCAGAAAAACATGAAGGCGCTGCTGGCCCGGGTCGTCGGCGAGGGCTTCGCGAGCATCGCCAACGTGCGCGCGGGAATGAGCGACGTCGACGCGCTCGAGATTCGCCCGCTGCAAAGCTAAGTCCCAGGCCAGGGCATTGACTCGGGCGGTGGGCGGTGCAACCCTTCAAGGGTTAGCACTGCCCACGACCCGAGGAGGACCCATGAGTACCCAAATATTCGTTAATCTGGCCACCGACGATCTCGAACGTTCCAAAGCGTTCTACGTCGCGCTCGGGTGCGAAATCAACCCGCTGTTCACTGATGACAACGCAGCGTGCGTGGTCTGGAGCGACGAGGTATTTTTCATGGTGCTGACGCGCGAATTCTTCGGCACCTTCACCGACAAGCCCGTCGCCAACGCGCACGACACCGCGCAGGTGCTGCTGGCGATCTCACGCGATTCGCGCGCGCAGGTCGACGAGACGCTCGCCGCCGGTCTTGCCGCGGGCGGCACCGAGCCTCGCCCGGCGCAAGACATGGGGTTCATGTACTCCCGCGATCTTGAAGATCCCGATGGCAACGTGCTCGAGTTTATGTACATGGATCCGGCCGCCGTTGAGGCAGGCCCGCCCGACATGAACTAATCACGCGCGCAGCTCGGCACCGGCCCTCTGGCGACAGAATGCCGATGCTGATGCGCGCGAACCGGCCGATTCATGACCCGGATCGCGCCAATTCTCAGGCCTTCCCCCGGTCTACGCGCGGCAACACCCTAAACTAGTGTGGGGCGGCTAAACAGCCGCCGCACACCCGCGCCAGCCTCGTTTAGGCGGCGCGATCCGGAGCATCCGAACAACCCCAAGGAGCGCATGGTGGCATATATCGACGCGGTGATTGCACGCGAGATTCTCGATTCGCGGGGCAACCCGACCGTTGAGGTCGAGGTTGGCCTCACAGACGATTCGGTGGGACGCGCTGCAGTTCCCTCAGGAGCGTCGACTGGCGCCTTCGAAGCATACGAACTGCGCGATGGCGACGCTGACCGTTACCTCGGCAAGGGCGTCACGAAGGCTGTCGACGCTGTATTCGACGAGCTCGGCCCGGCCATTGAAGGTTTTGCCGCTGATGATCAGCGCATCATCGACGGCGTGCTGAAGGACACCGACGGCACCGACAACAAGCAGCGCGTAGGCGCAAACTCGATTTTGGGCGTCAGCCTCGCGGTTGCTCACGCTGCAGCAGCCTCGGCTGAACTGCCCCTGTACCGCTACCTCGGTGGCCCCAACGCGGCAACGCTTCCCGTGCCGCTGATGAACATCATCAACGGTGGCGCACACGCCGACACCGGCGTTGACATCCAGGAGTTCATGGCGGTGCCGCTGGGCGCCGAGAGCTTCTCGGAAGGCCTGCGCTGGGGCGTTGAGGTGTACCACTCGCTCAAGGCTCTGCTGAAGGAAAAGGGCCTCACGACGGCTCTTGGCGATGAGGGTGGCTTCGCCCCCGACCTGCCCCACAACTCGGCAGCACTCGACTTGATCCTCGAGGCCATCAAGCGCGCCGGCTTCGAGCCCGGCCGCGACATCGGGCTCGCGCTCGACGTTGCATCGAGCGAGTTCCACAAGGACGGCGTCTACACGTTCGAGGGCAAAGAGCGCTCGGCGGCCGACATGATCGCGTACTACGCCGATCTGATGGATCGCTACCCGCTCGTCTCGATCGAGGATCCCCTCGACGAGAGCGATTGGGATGGCTGGAAGCAGCTCACCGACGAACTGGGCGCACGCGTGCAGCTCGTTGGCGATGACCTCTTCGTCACCAACCCCGAGCGCCTCGCTCAGGGCATCGCGCAGGGCACCGCCAACTCGATCCTGGTGAAGGTGAACCAGATTGGCACGCTCACCGAGACGCTTGACGCCGTGCAGATGGCACAGCGCGCGGGCTACACCGCCGTGATGTCGCACCGCTCGGGTGAAACCGAAGACGTGACGATCGCCGACCTCGCAGTCGCAACCAACTGCGGTCAGATCAAGACCGGCGCCCCCGCACGCAGCGACCGTGTCGCAAAGTACAACCAGCTGCTGCGCATTGAAGAAGAGCTCGGCGGTGCCGCACACTACGCTGGCCGCGCTGCGTTCCCCCGCTTCACCGCGTAATAGTTACCCGTAATCGATAAGGAGCACGGTGAAGCACTGGGCTGAAGACCTCAAGGCATGGGCCTCGAGTCTCAAACTCAGCGGCTTCACCGTGCTCGTTGTCATTTTGGTGCTCGCGGGCGGGTTCATTGTGAGCCCCAGCCTGTCGACGTTTGTGGCGCAGCAGCGAGAAATCTCCGAGCTGCGCCGCAGCGTCGCAGAGCATCGACAAGCCGTCGATGAGATCGACGCCGAGCGCGCGATGTGGAAGGACCCGGTGTACATCAGGTCCCAAGCCCGCGACCGGCTGTACTATGTGCTGCCGGGGGAGACCCAGCTCAATGTCATTGATGACGTCGTGATGCCCGTCGAATCTGAAGAAGAAACGAACGCTAAGCTGTCACGCACCGAATCGAATTGGGCCCGCACCCTCGCGGCATCCACTCTTGCCGCGGGGCTCGCCCCCGAACCAGACCCGCAATCAACAACGAAGGACCCGCAGCCATGAGCCGCCCCCCATACGACGCCCCCACCGCCGCCGACATTGCCGCGGTCAGCGAGCAGCTCAGCCGTGAAGCCCGCGGTGTAGTGGGCATTGCCGCCCGCACCGCCACCGGTGAACCCACCGTGGTGGCCACGGCACCCCGTCTGCCCGACGGCTCGCCCTTCCCCACCTTCTACTACCTCAGCCACCCCGACGCGGTCGCTGCGGCGTCTCGCCTCGAGGCCGTTGGCGTGATGAACGAGTTCAACGAACTGCTCGCCGAAGACGAAGATATTCGTGCGCAGTACGCGCGTGCACACGAGCAGTACATCGCAGATCGCGACAGCGTCGGCGAAGTACCCCAGCTTGCGGGCATCAGCGCAGGTGGCATGCCCACCCGCGTGAAGTGCCTCCACGCGCTCATCGGTCACGCCCTCGCGGCAGGCCCCGGCGTGAACCCGATTGGCGACCTCGCGCTCGAACGCTGCGGATGGAGCCCGGAAGCTCGCTAAATATTTCGTATTAATGCGGTTTTCGCGTTGATTCAAGTGTTTTAGTAGGATTTTCCGCTGAACTGGCGTTGCTCGCTAAAAAGAGCGAGTACACTTTGTTCTCGGGTGGTTTCACCCCTTTTTTCTGTGCCCGCATTCGTGGGCGAGCCCGCGTTTTGCAACCGCACGCGGCACATTTGGCACATTGCATCAAGGAGACTACTTCGTGGCGAAGAAGATTCTGATCGTCGGCGGCGGCTACGCCGGCTTCTACACCGCTTGGAAGCTCGAGAAGCTTCTTCGTGCAGGCGAGGCCGAGGTGACCATCGTCGACCCGCTGCCGTACATGGCTTACCTGCCCTTCCTCCCCGAGGTAGCGGCTGGCTCGATCGAGCCCCGTCACGCGGTAGTTGCACGTCGTCGTCACCTGTCGAAGACGGCAAACGTTGCAGGCAAGGTCACGGCGATCTCGCACGCAACCAAGTCAGTAACGATCACGCCGAACGTCGGCGAAGCCTATGACTTCGCGTACGACCACATCGTGGTCACGACCGGTTCAGTGTCGCGTACCTTCCCCATTGCCGGCATCGCCGACAACGCAATTGGGATGAAGACGATCGAAGAGGCCGTTGCCGTGCGCGATCGCCTCGTCGGCAACTTCGAGCGCGCAGCCTCGCTGCCCGCTGGTTCACCCGAGCGTGCCCGTCTGCTGACCGTCACCGTTGTGGGTGGCGGCTTCGCAGGTATCGAGACGATCTCTGAGCTGCGTTCATTCGCGACCTCGCTGCTGCGTCGTTACCCCGAGATCACGTTCGACGAGACGAAGTTCCACCTCGTCGAGGCCATGGGTCGCATCATGCCCGAGGTTTCGCAGGACACCGCAAACTGGGTGGTCAAGGACCAGACCCGTCGAGGCGTCGACATCCACCTCGACACCCAGCTCTCATCGGCTGTCGATGGCAACATCGAGCTGTCGACCGGCGAGACCTTCGGCTCAGACCTCATCGTTTGGACCGCAGGCGTTATGCCCCGTCCGTTCCTGCGCGGCACCGACCTGCCGATTGGTGGCCGTGGCCACGTTATCGGTAGCCCGTCACTGCGCATCACCACCGAAGAGGGCGAAGCTCTCGAGGGGGCATGGACTGCAGGCGACACGTCGCAGACCCCCGACATCTCGGCAACCCCCGGCCCCGGCGGCTTCTGCGTTCCTAACGCACAGCACGCTGTTCGCCAGGGTCGCCTGCTCGCCAAGAACATCGTTGCCGACCTGCGCGGCGAGGGTGTGCGCGAGTACAACCACAAGAACGCTGGCGCGGTAGCCGGCCTCGGCATGAACACCGGTGTGTTCCAGTCGGGCAAGTTCGCGATGAAGGGCTACTTCGCGTGGCTCGCACACCGCTTCTACCACGGCCTCGCAGTTCCCACGTGGGAGCGCAAGTGGCGTGTATTCGGTGGCTGGATGAGCCACTTCTTCCTGAGCCGCGACGTCGTCAACATTGAGGCAACACAGCAGCCCCGTGCGATCTTCGAAGAGTTCGCCTCGCGCCCCAAGGCCTAGGTTGTAGGCGCTCGCGCCAACACATAAAAATGGCAGTTATTCAGAAAGCGATTTTCTGAATAACTGCCATTTTTGTTATTTGGGGCCAGCTAGTTCGTGGCGGTGCCGGGCTCCTTGGGGGCGTGCTGTGCCAAGAACTCGTACATCTCGGCGTCATCGACCCCGGGGAATGTTCCCGTCGGCAGCGGCGAAAGTACGTGCTGGTGCATGCGGGCGCTCGGCCAGGCCTTACCGCGCCAGCGATCAAGCAAATCGTCATTGGGTCGGCGGCAGCAATCCTCGTCGGGGCACGTGGAGCGCATGCGCCCACTTTTCTCTGTGCCGCGAAACCACTTCGCATCATTGAAGCGCACACCACAGGCGATCGCGAACGGCCCCTGCTCGGCGTCACCGGTCTGCACACTCGTCCAGAACGTGCCCTCGGGGGTATCGGTGAACTGGTAAAACTCATTGGTGCGGTTTTTGCGGTTGAACGCACTGCGCCCACCCCACTTATGGCAGAGCACCTGTCCTTCGATGGATCCGGAGCTGTCGCTGGGGAACGGTAGGCCGTCGTTCTCATACCCGCGCACGAGCGCGCCAGCGCCGTCGGCGCGGTAGTGATGCACCTGCAGATCGAGATGCCTGGTGGCGATGTTTGAGAAGCGGTGCGCGGCGGCCTCGTGGGTGACACCGAATGCATCTCGGAAATCCTCAATGGCGAGGTTGCGGTTGCGCTTGGCCTGCTGCAAGAACTCAGCGGCTCGCGCTTCGGGGATCAGGCAGGCCGATGCGAAGTAGTTGATCTGCATGCGCTGCTCGAGGAACTCGGCGTAGCTCGACGGCTCCTCATGCCCCAGCACGCGGTGGGCCATAGCCTGCAGCGCGAGCGACCTTAGGCCGTGGCCGCCGGGGATCGAAGCGGGGGGCAAATAGATGCGCCCATTTTCAAGGTCGGTAATGCTGCGGGTGTTCGAGGGTAGCTCGTCGACGAAGAAGAGCGTGAAACCCAGCAACTCGGCGAGCATCGAGACCTCGCGGTGTGTCACAGCGCCCGGGCCGTGCCCGATGCGGCGCATGAGATCTGAGGCGACCAGCTCAATGTCTTGAATGTAGTTGTCGCGGGCGCGCATCTGCAGCCTGATCTCAGTATTTGCGCGGCGAGCTTCCTCGCTCGAGGCCGCCGCAGCGCGAGACCGGCGCGCGAGTTCACGGTGCAACCCGACGAGCGACTTGAGCGCTTCGTCGCCCAGCGTGCGCGGTGTGCGCACGTGGGGGAGCCCGAGCCGCAGATAGCCGGGCGAGGACTGCGCGCGCTCGAGCTCGATTTCCAGTGCGCTGCGAGGATCGGGAGCTTCGCGACGCAGCAGCTCGGCCGGCTCCACCTTAAGTTCACGCGAAATTCCCTGAAGCAGAGAGAGTTTGGGTTCACGGCGACCATTCTCGATGAGCGAAAGTTGACTGGCAACAACGCCCACCCGGTCACCGAGCTGGCCCAGCGTGAGGCCAGCTTGGGTGCGAAGATGGCGAATTCGTTTGCCCAAAACCAGGCGATCGAGGTCAGCGAGGCTTTGGGTGTGCAATGAATCGAACGGCATGAAGTTGACTATACGTCAAAAAGTGGCAAAGTTTCCACCACTATTTTCCACTTGGGGGGGTGAACGGGGCTGAAACTAGAGATGTCACCGATTATTCACCCAACCGGGGTGATGTGCGAGGAGAAGTAACGTTATGGGCAGTAACGCAACAGCCGAGGCCGTCTTGACCATTGCTGACCTGATTCGAGATCAGGCAACGACTGAGAACGCTGAAGTCATCGCATGGGTCACTGAAGTGGCTGAGCTCACGAAGCCAGAAACGGTTGTCTGGTGCGATGGTTCGCAAGACGAGTGGAACCGCATCACGACCGAAATGGTTGAGGCCGGCTCGCTCATCAGGCTCGACAAGAACCTGCGCCCGGGAAGCTATCTTGCACGGTCGCACCCCGCTGACGTGGCGCGCGTTGAAGACCGCACCTTCATCTGCTCTGAGAATGAAGCAGACGCCGGCCCCACGAACAACTGGATGGCGCCGGCAGACATGAAGGCCGAGCTGAACCCGTTGTTCGAGGGTTCGATGCGTGGTCGCACCATGTACATCGTGCCGTTCTCGATGGGCCCCGTAGGCGGCGCCATCACGCAGCTCGGTATCGAGATCACCGACTCTCCCTACGCCGTGCTGAACATGCGCATCATGACCCGCATGGGTCAGTCTGCCCTTGACGGCATCACCCCCGGCAGCGAATGGGTGCGCACCGTACACTCCGTCGGTGCTCCGCTCGAGTGTGGTCAGGAAGACGTTGCATGGCCGTGCAGCGACACGAAGTACATCACCCACTTCCCCGAGACCCTCGAGGTTTGGTCATACGGTTCGGGCTACGGCGGAAACGCGCTGCTCTCGAAGAAGTGCTTCGCGCTGCGCATTGCGAGCGTCATGGGCAAGAACGAGGGCTGGCTCGCAGAGCACATGCTGCTCCTCAAGCTCACCAACACCGAAACGAACAAGGCTTACCACCTGACAGCGGCATTCCCGTCGGCCTGTGGCAAGACCAACCTCGCCATGCTGCAGCCCACCATCCCCGGCTGGAAGGTCGAGACGATCGGTGACGATATTTCGTGGCTGCGCCCGGGCAACGATGGTCGCCTGTACGCCATCAACCCCGAGGCCGGTTTCTTCGGCGTCGCTCCCGGCACCGGTGAGACGACGAACCCTGTGGCAGTTGAAACCATGTGGGGCAACACCATCTTCACGAACGTCGCGCTGACCGACGACGGTGACGTCTGGTGGGAGGGCAAGACGAACGAGGTGCCCGATCACCTCATCGACTGGCAGGGCAACGACTGGACCCCCGATTCGGGTCGCGTTGCCGCGCACCCGAACTCACGGTTCACGGTGCCGATCCAGCAGACCCCCACGCTGGCTCAGGACTGGTACGAGCAGAACGGTGTGCCGCTCGACGCGATCCTCTTCGGTGGCCGTCGCGCGACCAACATTCCGCTGGTTGCCAAGTCGCTCTCATGGGAGCACGGCGTATTCATGGGCGCGACTGTCTCGTCAGAGAAGACCGCGGCCCAAGAGGGCACCGTGGGCGAGCTGCGCCGCGATCCGTTCGCGATGCTTCCCTTCTGCGGCTACAACATGGCCGACTACTGGGGCCACTGGCTCGAGATCGGCAAGAAGCTGGGCGACAAGGCTCCCAAGATCTTCCAGGTGAACTGGTTCCGCAAGGGCGCCGATGGCCGCTTCCTGTGGCCTGGCTTCGGCGACAACTCGCGCGTCATCGACTGGGTGATTCGCAGCGTTGAGGGCGACGTCTCAGGCGAAACCACCTCGATTGGTACGGTGCCCGCGGCTGGCGAGCTGAAGCTCGATGGCCTCAACCTGCCCGAGGCTGACCTGGCCGAGCTGTTCGCGATTGACCCCGCGTCATGGCTCGCCGAGGCCGACCTCACCGAGGAATTCTTCGCGCAGTTCGGTGATCGCCTGCCGGCCGAAATGACGGCCCAGCTCGCGGGTCTGCGCGGCCGCCTCAGCTCATAATCTGAGGCCCAATAGACCGTAGGCCCCGCCGTTCTGCCCAACGGCGGGGCTTACTACATCCAAATCTATGGCACGATAGACGAGGCCCCCTATAGCCCAATTGGCAGAGGCAGCTGACTTAAAATCAGCACAGTCAGGGTTCGAGTCCCTGTGGGGGGACAAACGCGGTGCCCCTACTTCCCTTTATTTATAAGGGAAGTAGGGGTATTTTTGTTTACCAAGAAAGTGTCTCAGGTCGCTTCCGGTACGGATTAGGTAAGGATGACGGTGCCCCGATCGATGTATTTCTGAGTGATCTTCGGGGCTATTTCCGCTGTGGCTCGGAGAAGAAACCCCCAGGGTGAGGCAACTGGGCGACGTTTGAACTAAATTCCTAAATGCGCCACGTCTGTTGGTCTGGTTTATGCGATTCCAACGAAGGGCTTCCCGATCGCCACGAGGGAAGAGCGAGCTGAAGCGGTACTGCGACGTCGGGTTGATCGTCATCGACCACAACGTGTGGGGCACCGATGAAGAGTCGGTACTCGAGTGGACCTCCCGCGGCTACTTCTTTGCGCAGAAGCGCGGGTAATCTAGCGCACCGGCTCGGCACCGGTGCCCAACACCGCGGCCA